>CALOCG010000023.1:0-3835 GCA_942491805.1 Nitrospinota bacterium | reverse complement strand
TAGGTTATCCGCTAGTTTGTGGCTGACCGAGCTCTCGACCCGGTCGATCCCGCCGCCGCGTGCCTCTCGGATTTTGTCGCCGGAAGAGTCGACCTTGTAGAGATCGTTCCCGGACCCGCCCGCCAGATCGTCCTTGCCGGTGCCGCCGTCAAGCGTCTCGTCGGCCCCGCCGCCGACCAGCGTATCCTTACCGCCGCCGCCCACGGCCCACTCGATGCCATGCGCCGCCAGCTCCAGCTTCACGCCGGAGCGCACGTCGATTTCCGCCCGATCCGCGCCCGCGCCGCCTTGGAATGCGCCGGCGCCGAGGTCATCGGCGTCAAGCCGCAGGACATCGTCACCGCCACCGCCCTCGAAGGAGTCAACGCCATCGCCGCCGATCAGAGTGTCGCTGCCGCTTCCGCCATCGAGCGAGTCGTCGCCGTTGCCGCCGTCGAGAAGATCATCGCCGCTCCCGCCCAGAAGGATATCCGCGCCGCCGGCCCCCGTGATGTAGTCGTTGCCTTTGTCCCCATTCAGAGTGTTGCCGCCGGCGTTGCCATAAAGGAAATTTCGGGCGGCATTTCCCCTGGCGCCCGCGTCTCCCGCTCCGGCCCACAGTCTCAGATTTTCCATGTTTTCCGAAAGTGAAAAAACGTTTTTGCTCGCGACGGTGCCGAGGGTGCTCCTCACATAGACCCAATCTGTCCCCTCGTCCGATTTCTCGACAACCCGGTCGGCCCTGTCGTCCACAACGTACCGATCGTCGCCGGGGCCGCCGGCAAGCCTATCCTTTCCCAGATAGCCGTCGAGGTAATTCGCGGCATCGTCGCCATAAATCTTGTCGCCGCCCCGGCCGCCGACAACGTCCTCGAAGCCGTCGAGAAGATCTTTGCCGATGGTCTTGCCGGTGGCCGTTCCCTTGGCCAGATTCACGCTCACGCTCGAGGTGGCGCTGGTGAAGTAGAGCGTGTCGACGCCATCCTCGCCGTGGTAGGTGTCGTCCCCGTCGCCATCCCCGGCGAGCACCCGATCGTTCCCGCCGCCGGCCATGATCTCGTCGTCGCCGGTACCCCCGACCAGGGTATCCCCGCCGTCCAGACCAACGAGTATGTCGTCGTCGTCGGTTCCGGTATGATTGTCGGCGCCACCTGTTCCCCGCCAGTATTCGCCCGAGACCACGCCGTCGAAATCGTCGACGTCCAGCGTTGTCCAATCCACACCCGCACGGATAAGCTTGTCCCCGCCGGGGAGGTTGATCTTGGTGCCGCCGTTATCGTTGACGACTCTCGGCGACAGCGTCCGCCAACCGCCGATGGCGATGCCATAGGATCTAAGATCGATGACGTCGTGACCCTTGACGAAGTCGGTGATAGTGTAGACGTCGGACCCGGATCCGAAAGCCACCGCAAAGGTGTCCTTGCCCTTGCCGCCGGTCAGCGTGTCGCTGCCCCGGCCGCCGTCCAGCCGGTTGGAGCCGGTATTGCCAACGAGGATGTTGCCGCCGCCATTGCCGGCGCCGTCGACGGCCGCCTTGCCGGTCAACTCCAGATGTTCCACGTCGGCCGCAAGGGAATGGGTCGCCGAGCTGAGAACAACGTCATTGCCCCCGCCGGGGTTTTCTCTCACCATGTCGGTTTCGCTAGCGACCATGTAGGTATCGTCGCCGGAGCCGCCGGCCATGGTATCGGCGCCCTTGCCGCCGTCGAGCGAGTCGCCGCCAGCTCCGCCATCGAGCGAGTCGTCACCAGTGCCGCCGAGAAGGCTATCGTCGCCGGCGCCGCCCCGGAGCGTGTCGTCGCCCTTGGATCCATCGAGTTTGTTGGCGCCAGCGTTGCCGGTGAGTACGTTGGCCTCGGTGTTAACCTTGGCCCCCGCGTCGCCGGCCCCGGCCAGCAGCGTCAGGTTCTCGACGTACTTTGAAAGCGTATAGGCGTTCTTGCTCGCTTTGGCCGACAGCGCCGTTTCGACCAGGACCGTGTCGGTGCCCTCGTCCCGCTTTTCCACCACCCGGTCCGAACGGTTGTCAACCCGGTAGGTATCGTGACGGAAACCGCCGATCATGATGTCGCGGCCGGGTCCGCCGTCCAACGTATCGTCGCCGCCGCCACCGTCGAGCCGGTCGTTCCCGCCGAGGCCCTTGAGGAGATCGGAGCCATCGTTCCCCGAAATCTTGTCCGCTTGCTCCCGCCGGCCAGCGTCTTGCCGCTCGGGTCGAAAATATCCCACCGGCCGATCTGGCCCCGCACCAGGTCGACAAAGTACATTTAGCCGTCCGGTCCCAGCAGCATGTCGGCGATATATCTGTGATTCGTTACTTTGCGGAGGGTCTTGGCCGGGTCCGAAACGTCGACCGTGTAGACGTCACCCTGGTTGAAATCCCCGAAAAACAGGTCGTTCTTGAATTCGGTCGGATAGATGTTTCCCTCGTAGATCTCTCCGATGACGATCGCGTTGAACGGCTTGTCGGGATCGCCATGAGCAAAGGACAGGTATGGCGAGATCACCTGGCTCTCGCTGGGAAATGCTAAACCCAACGCCTGATAGCTGGGTTGATCGCGAGAACCGTCTTCCGTCCCCTCGTAGAAGGGCCATCCGAAATTCGGTATGTCTTCGCCGCCGCCAACGGGGGCGATCCGGTTGATTTCTTCCCACGAATTCCACCCTACGTCGCCGCCGTAGATCTCTCCGCTCGACGAATCGACGCTGAACCGAAAGGTGTTGCGGAACCCCATGGCGTATACCTTGGAGAGATTGCCATCCGGGTCGCCGCGCTGGTACTCGGGATTGCCGCTCAACCCCGAACCCGTGATCGGGTCGATCCGGAGAAGTTTTCCGGACAAGCTGTTCTCGTCCTGAACACGGACCGCGCCCCGCGAATCGATCCCATTGAACGACGCGCCGTCCCCGACGCTGACGTAAAGGGCGCCAAGCGGATTGCCTTTGCCATCGGGGCCGAATTCGAGGTCGCCCGTGGCATGGGACCGGCTATCGACAACGATGTAATCCTCGGCGCCGTTGAGGGGCGACGACGGGTAGGAGAAATCGTTGGTGCTGTCGACCGTGGGGCCGCTGATGTTTTCCAGAGTCCCTCCTTGCCCACCAGAACTACCTCGTCGCTCGCGGTCAACGTCTCCGGATCGATGGTCAGGCGCGAAACGATGGCGGGCCGGTTGCCGGGGCCATCGGGGCCCCCTTTTCCCGCGGCGCCCTTGGTTTCGGGCGGATCGTAGACATAGGTCACGTACATATAGGGATTTTTCGCGAAGTCCGGGTGCACCTCGATATCGAGAAGCCCACGGTCCTGGACATTGTTGACCTGCGCTCGAAGATCGGCGAGCGGCTTCGCGCGGACGCTTCCGTCCTCGAAGAGCTTGATAACGCCTGATTTTTCGGCGATGAGCATGGTCTTGCCGTCCGGCAGCCATTGGACGGCGGTGGGCTGGGTCAGACCGGAAACGATGGTGTCCTCGGAGAACGAACGGGGATCGATCGCGCCCGGAGTGCCCGAGCCCTTCGCGGTATTGATCGCGTCATCGTCCAAGATCGAAATCACGGCCGTGCGCGGCGCCAGCAGATTGGCCTCGCTCGCTTTGTCACGGACACCCAGAAGATCGAAGAAAAACTTCTCGGTGCCTTCGGCCCGGTCATCCTGGATGATAGCGATCTTGACCGTTTTTTCGGTTTGACCCGATTTGAAGGTGACCGTTCCGCTCTTGCCCTTGTAGTCCGAACCGGTGTCGGCGGAATCGTTGTAGGTGGTGTAGTCGACCTTGACGGTGCCCTTGGCGCCGTCCGTTCGGACAATCTTGACCTTTGCCGACTTGGCGCCTTCATCGACAGAAAAAACATCCTG
>CALOCG010000022.1:0-256054 GCA_942491805.1 Nitrospinota bacterium | reverse complement strand
TCGTCGATAACGAAAGCTCGGCCTCGGGCAACCCGATGTGGGCAAGGAGGGTTTGACCCCGCTCTTTAAGCGTCGCCGCCGACGGCCCGCCCCTCTTGCGACGCTGAACCGTTACTTTGACGGTCATCGTTTCTCTTCCCCTTGTCCGGTTTCGGCGCGTCCGGGTATTGAATCCGGTGATGATGGATGGCCGCCAACACATGGACGAAAGCGTCGGCGATTTTCGAGAGGTCCGACAAGGTCAGATGCGATTCGTCGAGCTGCCCCTGCACGAACTTGTCTTGGATCACATCGGTCACGATCCCCTTGAGGCGCAACGGGGTCGGCTCGTTGCAGGCGCGGGCGGCCGCTTCGATGGAGTCGGCCAAAGCGACGCAAGCCGATTCTCTGGACGACGGGATCGGGCCGGGATACCGATAGTCCGACTCGTTGACTTCTTCACGACGCGCGTCTTCGCCCGCCTTGGCTTTGCTATAGAAAAAGCGCATGACGGTGGTGCCGTGATGCTCCGGGATCATGGCGGCGATCTGCGGCAGGAGCTTATGCTTTCTGGCCAGCTCCAGCCCCTCTTTCACATGATTGGCGACGATGAGGGCGCTCATGGAGGGGGTCAGTTTGTCGTGCGGGTTGTTCCCCCCTTGTTGGTTCTCTACAAAATAGTCGGCCTTTTTCATCTTGCCGATGTCGTGGAACAGGGCGCCGGCCCGGGCCAAGAGGGCGGAGGCTTCAATCGACTTGGCCGCCTCTTCGGCCAAGTATCCGACCATCATCGAATGGTGATAGGTGCCGGGGGCTTCCACCAACATGCGGCGCATTAACGGATGGTCGGGGTTGGCCATCTCCATCAGTTTGATGTCGGAGACCACCGGATAGAAGCTTTCGATGATCGGGGTGAAGACGGTGACCAGCGCCACGGTGATCGCGGCCCCCACCAGCACCGCCCCGACGTCGATGAGCTGGGCGTGGGAGAGGAACTTGGCGGTGATCATGTCGTAGGCGAGCGTGGTCAGGATGAAAGCGAGGGCGGTGATGAGCCCGACCTTTATGACCGACGAGCGGCGACGGTAACCGCCGACCTGATAGGCGCAGAGCATCCCGCCGACCACGGTGAGCAACGGGGCGAGGGTGAAATCGCGTAGCAGGAGGCCGGTGAAGGCGGCGGCGAAGAGGGTGAAGAGGACGGTGAACTCGACGGTAAAGAAAAGGGAGATCAACATCGGACCGGCCACCAACGGGGCGGCCAGCGCGAAGGTGTCGGCGCCGAAGGGGGAGTCGATCGGCGCCACGGCGAGACCGGCCCGGGCCACCCCCCAGACGGCGAAGAGATGCCCGGCCAACAGTAACGCCGCGAGCTGTTGCAGGGTCGGGTTCTCGGCCACTTCTTCGTGGAATTTTCTGACGACGATACCGGCCAAAGAGAGAATGCCCGACGAGACGAGAAAGAGCCCCAGAAAGACCGGTAAAACCGCCTGTTCTTGCTGGCGGCTGGCGATATAGGCAAGCTTGGCCGCTTGCGACGGGGTGACCCGGTCCCCTTCGCGGATGATCATCTCCCCCTGTGTGACTTGGAAAAGACCGGCTTGAGCCGCCCGCCGCCGCCCGTTTCCGTTGCACAGTCTCTTGGCGGTTGAAGGCGACGTTGGGGGTGATAAGCGCGGCGGCAGCCACCCAGCCGATCACTTCCTGCAATCGTTTAGCGATCGCCAGGGAGGAGTAGGGCCACCTTCTTCCGCCACCCCGGCTTTCGCTTCGGGGAGGTCGTAGAGATTATCGAAATTGGTGACCACCGATTCCTTGCCGTTTCCGACGGCCCTGAGGGTTATCCCTTTGAGGGTCGAGGGGGGGAGTTCTTCTTTGGCCACCACCACGCCGTCGTTCATGATCCGGCTGACGGCGCCGTCGATGACGATGCCGATCATCGGCCAGTAGTGATAGGAGCGGAGGGTCGTGAGATCTTTTCTCGATAGGGGAACCCCCAGCGCGTCGCGGAACTGTTTCTCGACTTCGTCGAACCGTTCGCTCCCTTCGAACTTGGCCAGCGCCTGTTTGGCTTCGGCCAACGCTTTTGGGGGGACGCCCTCTTCCCCTTGCTCGGCGTACTCTTTGAGCGTCAGCCGGTGGGCCTGGTCGGCCTGGGTGGCGTAGGCGCCGGTCATCAACGAGAACGAGTCGCCGATGACCTTGGCCGCTTTCGCCGACGCCCGGTCGTCGAGGTCATAGATGTCGAGCGCCTGCTCCTGCGTCACCTGCCGAATCTTTTCGGTGGAGCGGGTGTCTTCGATCAGCATGTCTTCGGCGGCCCGGACGTTTCGCGGCGCGATGGAGTCGACCGGGTAGACGGTCACTTCGGACCGCCGGGTGGGGGTCATGATCAGCGCCAAGAAGAGTGCGGTGGCGATCAGCAGGAGAGCCGCTTTCGGATCGATGCGCCCCCCGATCCATTTCGGTCCCTTCTCTTCGGGCCGTTTCGACCCGCCGTTTTTGAGCGACGAGAAACTTTCGTCCTTCTTTTTGAAGGCGTCGATATCGATGATCTGGCCCGGAGGGGTCATGATGAGGCTCCTTCGTCGAGGGCTAACAGCTCCAACTGGCGGGCGTGGCTTTCGTAGGCTTGTACGATGCGGCGGACCAGTTCGTGGCGCACCACGTCCCGGTCGCTGAATTCGATGAAACGTATCCCCTGGGTTCCCCGCAACACCTCCCGCACACGGACCAGCCCCGACACCTGACGGGGGAGGGGGTCGATCTGGGTGATGTCGCCGGTGATGACCACCTTGCTGTTCATCCCCAAACGGGTGAGGAACATCTTCATCTGTTCGCGGGTGGCGTTTTGGGCTTCGTCGAGGATGAGAAAGGCGTCGTTAAAGGTCCGCCCCCGCATGTAGGCCAAGGGGGCGATTTCGATGAGCCGTTGTTCCAAAAGCCGCGCCACCTTCTCGGCGTCGAGCATGTCGAACAGGGCGTCGTGCAACGGGCGCAAGTACGGGTCGATTTTCTCTTCCAACGTTCCCGGTAAAAAGCCGAGCGATTCTCCCGCCTCGACCACCGGGCGGGTCAGGACGATCCGCGACACCCGCTTCTTTAAGAGGGCTTCGATCCCGGCCGCCATGGCCAGATAGGTCTTGCCGGTTCCGGCGGGGCCGATGGCCAGCGTCACGTCGAACCGTTGCATGGCGAACATATATTCCCGCTGAATCAACGACCGGGGGGCGATCTCACGTTTGCCGGTGACGATCCGCACCTCTTCGGCGAAAACTTCGCGGATACGGATGGTCGGGTCGTCGCCGAAAGCGTGGATGATGAACTTGATCGCCGCTTCGTCGAAGGTCCGACCGGCGTCGACCAGCTCGAAAAGCTGTAGCAGGAGCGACTCGGCATGACCGGTCGTGACCGGGTCTTCTCCCCGTATCCGAAGCTCGTCGCCACGAGCCAGCAACTGAACTTCGAACCGCTTTTCGATCCGACGCAGATTTTTGTCGTTCACTCCGGCGATGGTTTGCAACCCCGCCGACGTTGTCGATGATCGGTTCGGTCATCGGCTTGTCATGGTAGTCAACCCCGCTTGGAGGCGACCGAGAGGCGAACCCCGGTTTGGGATACAGTAGCGCAGAACGTAATCCTTGCACTGGAAGTAGGAGTGCGAATCAGACCACCCCCTCTTGCAGTTCGGTGAATTCTGTTCCTCATCCCCCCCCCCCCCCCCCCCCCCCCCCCCCCCGGCAGGAGTATCAAGGGGCGCCCGGTAGCGAAACGGGAGGAATCTACGAAGTGTGCGTATTTTCAATGGATAACCAAGGACGGCGAGGCCATCGACGCCCCCCTTTTCGGGTGGGGCGCCCCCGGAACCGTTGGCCGACCGGATGCGCCCCGGACCATGGCCGAGTAGCGGGGCAGTCGGCGCTGGTGGGGAGAGGGGCGCCCGTTGACCGCCATGATGGCCAGAGGGGCCGTGCCGTCGCTGATTTTATGGGGGCCGCCGGGGACCGGGAAGACCACCTTGGCCCGGATCGTATCGCACGGAAGCGGCGCCACCTTCATCGAAGTCTCCGCTGTCGGCGCCGGCGTCAAAGAGTTGCGGCAAGCGGTCGACGAGGCGGGTCGGCAGTGGCGGGTCCATCGGCGACGGACCGTCTTGTTCATCGACGAGGTCCATCGGTTCAGCAAAGTTCAGCAAGACGCCATCCTTCCCCATGTCGAGTCGGGGTTGCTGACGATCATCGGTTCGACCACCGAGAACCCGGCCTTCGAGGTGATCCCGGCCCTCAGGAGCCGGTGCCGCATTTTCCGGCTGACCGGGCTGACCTTCGACGAAGTGGTCTTAATCATCCGCCGGGCCGTGGCCGACACCGAACGGGGGGTCGCAGGGGAGCTGGCCGACCGGGTGGCGGAACGGATCGCCGAACTCTCCGGCGGCGACGCTCGGGCCGCGTTGAACCTCATGGAGGCGGCGGTGGGGGTGGCCGACGGTCCGGTGACCGCCGAACTGGTGGAGGAGCTGGCCCGTGACTCGGCGATTCTCTACGACAAACAGGGGCAGGAACATTTCGACCACGCCAGCGCCTTCCAGAAATCGTTGCGTGGTTCCGACCCCGACGCGGCGATCTATTACCTGGCCAAGATGTTAGCCGGAGGGGAAGACCCCCGGTTCGTGGCGCGACGGCTTCTGGTCACCGCCAGCGAAGATGTGGGGTTGGCCGACCCGACGGCGTTGCTGGTGGCCATGGCGGCGGCCGAATCGGTCGACCGGCTTGGCATGCCGGAGTGCCGTATCCCGTTGGCGCAGGCGACCCTTCATATCGCCACCGCGCCGAAAAGCAACAGCGCCATTTCGGCTATCGACGCGGCCCTTGGGGCGATCAAGAACGAAGGGGGCGCCCATCCTCCGCCGAACCACCTGCGGGACGCTCATTACGCCGATGCGAAAAAGTATGGGTTCGGGCGGGGCTACCAATACCCCCACAACTATCCGGGACATTGGGTGGCGCAACAATACCTGCCGGACGAGCTGGTGGAGCGGACGTTTTACCGACCGGGGAGCTAGGCCGGCGGGAGGAGTCATTAAAGAAGTGGCTCGATAAGCGACGGGGGAGAGAGGAGAAGGAAGAAGGGATGGTTTTTCTTTGAACAGTGGCACGTTCGCCCTTTGAATGCGGGGATGAAAAGGAAGATGTCCCACCCGAAAAGATCGCGGAAACGGCAAGAAATCTAAAAGACTTGGCCCTCCCTTCCCCACAAGAGGCTACTTCTTCCGCTTCTTCCGCTTCCCGTTCGGCCTAAGGTCGTAGTCCGCTTCGCCGTCGGGGGTCTCGGCTTTCGAAGCCACCGGTTCTGGCGCCACAGGTTTACCGGCGCCCCCTTTCCCCCGATCGCTCCAATGCCGTTTCTCTTTGTCTTTTTTCCGCAGGATGAATACGGTGACCCACAAGGCGATGGAGACGCCGCCGATCATCAAGAAAATCTGGAAACCATCGTTCAAAAGACGGGCCATCTCGAAGGCCGGGTTCAAACCGCTGACAGCGACGATGAGCGGTTTCCCTTCTCGCGTCGACCGATCGACGGTGATCTCGTACGTTTCGAGTTCTTTGGCTTCGAACATCCAGAGGGAAACCCCATCGCGCCCGAAGTAGCTGTAGCGGACATTCCCGTTGACGTCGACCAGAGGGACGGCGGAACCGTCTTCTTTCCGGGTGACGGCGATCGAAAGATCTTTTCCTTCTTCCTCTTCCGCCGTGAACGGTTTCCCGTCGTAGAGGGTGGCGGTCTCCAGATATATGCCGTGCTCACCGGTCCGGCCGGCGACCATCTCCACCGTGCCGGGAGTCTTTATCTGATCGAAGGCGCCGCCGAGACGGTCAAAACCGTTCATGATGTGAAAGTAGAGGAAGGTAATCCCCCCGACCAGGACCAGAACGGAGAGGCCATACCACTTGAGGGATGGGGTCAGTTCGTCTTGATATGAAAATGGCGTATGGTTTGAGTTTTCCATGCGCCATTATAACCGAGAGCTTCGCCCCCGCAACCGGGAGTTCCAGCCTGCGCCGATCAAGCTTGCGCCTGTTTGTTTTTCCATTCGTCGGCCCGTTTCCAGACAGGGACGTTCTCAATCCAGGTCCATAGGAAAAGAATCCCGCTGACGGCGATGGAGAACCAAGCGATCTGGGCGTCGCTCGGGAAAAAACCGAGGAGGCCGGAATAGAGCTCCGGGATCGGCGGAATCGAGAGGAGCGGAATGGTGAGCCAAACGACCCAATGGTTCCCTTTGCTCACTTCAGTCGACTTCATGGCCACGGCAAGGCCGACGCCGATGCCGATGAAAGCGAGGTCGCAGAAAAGAACCACGGCTGCCGCCACGACCCAGCGCATGGTCCCGTCGGTCCCGAGATCGGTGAACATCGCCGCGAAGAAAAGGGCGGTCATGACGATCATGAACATATGAGAGACGTTTAAAATGACCACGATCTCGTCGGTGGTCCGATCGACCTTGCTCCTCATACCCATAGTCCGCTCAGCTTTCATTGTTTCTTCTCTTCCCCATTGTAATGGTTACCGTTCCCATCCACCTTTGGCGCACAACGGTTTAGATGGCAGGGGAAAGGGAAGGATTCTGACATTTTTATGTCAAGGCGGGTGGCGACCTGTGCTTCACTTATCTGCATGAATATACAGCGATTAGCTTTTCGGCGCGTTGGCCCGTTTCCAGAGGGGGATGGTCTCTCGCCAAGTCCATATAAAGAGAAGGGCGCAAAGAATAAGCGCCGCCGAAGCGATCTGGTGGTCGCTCGGGAAAAAGCCGATGAACTCGGCGTAAAGGTCGGGATAGGCCGGAATCGAAAGAACCGGGATGGTGAGCCAGACGACGAGGCGGTTCCCTTTCGAGATGGCGACCCGTTTTTGGGCCACCGTGAGGGAGATGCCGATGATGGTGAAGGCGAGGTCGCAGAAGATGATCATGGTCAAGGCCACAACCCACCGCATAGTCCCGTCGGTCCCGAAATCGGTAAAGAGGGCGGCGTAAAAAAGGGCGGTCATGACGATCATGAACATATGCGATGCGTTGAGGATCACCGCGATCTCTTCGGTGGTCTTGTCCCCCCCGCCGCCGATCGTCCCGGTCGGTTCCCTCTCATCCTTATTTTGATCCATGTTCCTCACGCGACCTTTCTATGACCGCTCAAGCCACGGTTTCCGAAAGGGGAGGCGCCATATCGACGACCACTTTCCCCTTCCCATGCCCACTCTCCAGCCGAAGATGTCCTTCGGCCATACGGTCGAGCGAAATGATCCGGTCCACGGTCGGTTGTATCAGCGATTTCGTCGCATATTCGGCCACTTCCTTCATAAGGTCGCCGCTCGGCCTCACCATGACGGCGTGGAGCGCTACGTTTTTGAGCCGCAACGGGTTCAGGTCGGCCAAGGTTCCGGCGTCGGGGGGGAAGGCGTTGAGGAACAGGAGCCGCCCGAAAGGCGCCACCGACTCCATCGCTTGACGAAAGACATTCCCCCCCACCGTATCGAATACCACCGGCGCCCCTTCGCCCCGAGTCAGCTCCATGATCTTCGCGACCGGGTCGGTGGTGGTGTAGTCGATCACTTCGTTGGCGCCAAGCGACCGGACATAATCGACGTTGGCGTCGGAACAGACGCCGATAACTTTTGCGCCGAGGGCGCGGGCGATCATGACCCCCATCCCCCCCACGCCACCGGCGGCGCCGTAGATGACGATGGTCTCCGCCAGCGCCAGCCGTCCCTGCCTCGTTAACGCTTGCAAGACGGTCGATCCGGCCAAGGGAATGGAAGCCGCTTCGATGAAGGTGAGAAACCGGGGTTTCGGCGCCGCCATCTGTTGCGATATCAGATGATATTCGGCCGACGCCCCCGGCTTGGCGATGTCGGCGCAGTAGAAGACCTCGTCCCCCGGTTTAAAGCGGGTGACCATCGGCCCGACGCTCTCCACGGCCCCCGCCACGTCCCATCCCAAAAGGAGGGGCCAGTTCCGACCATCGGCCAGATATCCTTTGCGGACTTTCGTGTCGAGAGGGTTCAGCCCCAACGCTTTGACCCGGACCAGGAGTTCGTCGGGATCGGGGCGGGGGATCGGCAGGTCGATCAGCTGGAGGGTCTCCGTCCCCCCCGACCGTATCGCCGCCATTCCTCGCATCGTCGCTGGTCTTCCCCATATACTGATGTTAAACCGTCACTCATTATACGAAGCTGGTGATCGAATGAAAGGTCTTATACTCCTCTTGCTGATTATACTTCTTCTGGTGGTCGGCCTGAGGGGGGTGGCGAAGATTTACGAGCCGCTTCTTTTGTTCCACCCCGACCTGTCGCTGGAGCTGACCCCCCAACTGGTGGGGATGGAAGCGCTCGACGCTCCCATCCGGTCGGGTGACCGGTGGCTCCACGGTTGGCTGATCAAGGCCGACTCGAACCGCTACGCCGTCTTCTTCCACGGCAACGCCGGAAACATCTCCGACCGGCTCGAATTCATAAAGGCGATGGCGCCGCTGAAAATGAACATACTCCTCTTCGACTATCAGGGGTACGGCAGAAGCGAAGGGATCCCCACCATCGCCGGGATCGAACAAGACGCCGTCGCCGCGGTCGATTTCCTCCACGAGAAGGGGAGGGTTCCCTACGACCGAATCCTCCTCTGGGGGCGGAGTCTCGGCGGTGCGGCTGCGTTGGCGGCGGCCGAGGCGCGACCCGAGATCGGGGGGGTCATCGTCGAGTCGTCGTTTCTCTCGCTCCGCCGTATCGCCAACGACCTCTACCCTTACCTCCCGACCGCTTTCGTCACCGACGGGTTTAGGAACGACCGCCGTGTCGGCGTTATCGACCGTCCGAAACTGTTCATCCACGGAACCGCCGACACGCTCATCCCGGTTGCCCATACGCAAGAGCTCTACGGGCGGGCGACGGAGCCGAAAAAGGTGATGTTGATCAAGGGGGGCGGGCACGACGACGGCTATATTGTCGGCGGCGCCGAATATATCGCCTCCATCGCGCACTGGCTCGACACGGCGCTCGGCCCGCTCCCGGAATAGAAAAAGGGGGAAGGTTACCCCTCCCCCTCTTATTCGACGGTGGTCGGTTACATCCGGTAGCCGAACGAGAGGCCATAAACGTGGCCGGTCGATTGGTAGTCGCCGTCGACCGAGGAGCCGGTCTTGGCGCCGACGTCATTATCGACCGTCCGTTTTTGGGCGAGGATGTAGGAGTAGGAGAAATCGACGGTGAAGTTGTCGGCGGCTTTGTAGCCGACGCCGAGGTTGACGAAATGACGGGTGCTGTCGGGCATCCGAGGGTCGAAGGTTTCGTCGGGAACCGGCGTCGGATCGTAGAAATAGCCGACACGCAGGGTGGTGGCCGGGTTCAGAGCGTAGGCGCCCCCCACCCGGACGCCCAAGACGTCGTTCCAGTTTTTCGGCTCGCTCGATTCGGCCGGAACCACCGCCGTCCCGCTGGTCGGGATGATCAGCGGCGTATCGTTTTTCACCGTTAGGCTGTCGTAGGAGGACCAGAGGGTGTAATCAAGCGTCCCTTCGATCATCAGTTCTTCGGTCACGTTGAAGGCGACGCCGAGGGTAATGATGTCCGGCGTCGTGATGTCCAGCGAAGTACCGGTTTTATAGTCGTCCCCCGCTTTGGCGCCTGCGCCCAGCAACGGCGCCAAGGTCCCCGGCAGGTTTTGCAATTCGAGATCGCCGGTAAGGGCCAGCTTGATCCGGGAGCGGTAGGTGAGCCCCACCCGCAGGTTCTCGGTGGGTCGCAAAAGAGCGGCGGCGTTGAAACCGAACCCGGTCCCCGACCCACGCAGGTTCAGGTAGCCGTCGGCGGCGCCCGGCTCGAAGGCGGCGAAAGGATACATCGAGTCGAGTTTTCCTTGGGCGTTCATGACATCGACGCCGACCGCCAGCGAGAGGGTATCCCCCACCTTCTTGGCGACGTTGAGGTTAAGGGTGGCGGTGGAGAGTTGAGAATCGGTGGCGTAGTAGCGAAACGGTCCGTCGTTCGACCAGGTGGTGCCGAGGCCGAAGTTGGAGAAGACCCCTAACCCGACGGCGAGCCCTTTCTCTTCGAAGTTCTTCACCACATAGGCGTGGGGGACGGCGTAGCTGACGTTGGCGGTAGTGATCGACGCCCCCGCGTTGGCGCCCGATCCGGTGTATTCGTTTTTCGGATCGACCACCAATACTCCCGCCTTGGCGGCGTAGGCTCCCAGCTCGGTCATGGCGGCCGGGTTGTAGTAGACGGCCGAAGCGTCGTTCACGCTGGCGGTGACGGCGGCGCCCATCCCTTGGGCGGCGTTGTCCTGTTCGTTGATCCGAAATCCGGCCGCATGCGACGGAACGGCGGCGAAGAGAAAGAGAGAGACCGCAGTGACGCTTAAGACTCGTTTCATTGCGCCTACATCCTTAAAAGTAGGGTGGGTATAGCCCCACAATTCTATCCCCCCCCACAAAGGAGGTCAACTCTCCTCCGCCGACCGCTGACAGGCGCCCAAGAGGCGTGTAAGATGTCATCCATGAATCAGACCCCTCTGCTGGCCGTCGAGAACCTGGAAAAAAGTTTCCCGGTCACCGGCGGTCTTTTTTCCCGCACCGTCGGCGCCATCAAGGCGGTCGATCGGGTCTCCTTTACCGTGGGGACCGGCGAAGCCTTGGGACTGGTGGGAGAGTCGGGGTACGCGGCAAGACCACCACCGGACGGTCGATTCTCAAACTGATCGAACCGACCGGCGGCTCGGTGAAGTTCGAAGGGGTCGATCTGGTTCCTCTTTCGTCCGCCGCCATGCGTCCCCATCGACGGAGCCTCCAGATCGTCTTCCAGGATCCGTACGCTTCGTTGAACCCCCGGATGACCATCGGCGCCACGTTGGCCGAGCCGTTCGCTTTGCATAACGTCGGCGACAAAAAAGACCGGACCGATCAGGTGGCGGCGCTGCTGGCCAGAGTCGGCCTGCCGACCGAAATGATGCGCCGCTACCCTCACGAATTCTCCGGCGGTCAACGACAACGGGTCGGCATCGCACGGGCGTTGGCCTTGTCGCCGAAACTGATCGTCTTGGACGAGCCGGTCTCTGCGTTGGACGTTTCGATTCAGGCCCAGATCGTCAACCTGCTGACCGACCTGCAGGAAAAGATGGGGATCGCTTATCTTTTCATCTCCCACGATCTCTCGGTGGTGGAACGGCTCTGCAACCGGGTGGCGGTGATGTATCTCGGCAAGATCGTCGAGATCGGCCCGGCCAAGACGATCTTCGCCGATCCGGTCCACCCCTACACCGAAGCCCTTCTTTCGGCCACCCCGCTGGCCGACCCCCGGACGCGACGAGAACGGATCGTCTTGCAAGGAGACGTCCCCTCCCCGGCCGCCCCCCCGTCGGGCTGCGTCTTTCGCACCCGTTGCCCCCTCGCCGAACCCCGTTGCGCCGCAGAGACGCCCCCCCTCGTCGACCGGGGGGAGGGACGGATGACGGCCTGTCTGGTTCGCTGATGCGTCTTTTCCCGACACGCCGAATCGGATGGGGGGTGACGCTGGGCGCCATCACCTTTATCTATCTCTCCCTCTCGCCGGTGGGGAGGTTTCAGCTCTGGCTGAAAGGGCACGGCTGGCAGACGCCGGTGTCGGAAGCGATCCTGACCATCTCGGCGACGGTTATTTTATATCTCGTCTTCGTCCGGCTCGACCGTCGGTCGCCGTCGCACCTGATCGCCACCGTCGGCGTCGGGCTCACCTATCTGTTCATGATGGTGACCTTCGCCCCCCACCCGTCGGATCGGATTCACCTGCTCGAATACTCCCTTCTGACCCTCTCCTTCTTCTACGCCTTCAAGTTCGACCTCCCCCCCCGGTTACTCTATCCGGCGGCTTGGGCCGCCGCCTTTGGCGCCGGTCTGATCGACGAACTGATACAACGATTCATCCCCACCCGCGCCGCCGATCTCCACGACGCCTTGTTGAACGGCGTGGCGGCCCTCGTGGCGCTTACCTTCATCGGTCTCGTGCTCGAAAGAGAAAACAGCAAGTGAAGCGCTTTATCTTTTTGCTCCTGTTGACCCCGTCGCTGGCTTTGGCCCACGATCCCCCGCCGGGGAGCGGCTACGTCGCCTTCGGCGCCGCCGCCAACGCCGCCCTCAAAGCCTCCTGTCTCAATCCGGCCCGGACCGGGGCTTCGGTGGTGGAGCTCGACACCGGGCGACCGGTCTTCGCCAAAAACGACGACATCCTCCTCCTGCCGGCGTCGGTGATGAAGCTCTTCACCACCGGCGCGGCCCTTTACCATCTCGGTCCCGACTACCGTTTCGTCACCCGCGCTCTCGCCGACGCTCTGCCGGTGAAAGGGGTGGTGGAGGGGAACCTCTATCTCAAAGGGGGGGGCGACCCGAAACTGACGCCGGAGATGGTCTGGCGGATGGCGGCGGCTCTCAAACGGCGCGGGGTCGACCGGGTGACCGGCGATCTGGTAATAGACACCACCTTTTTCGACAACGAAACCGGCGCCCCCTCCTGGAGCGCCCATCGCTCCACCCGGGCCTACGACGCCAAACTTTCGGCTCTGTCGGTCAGTTTCAACTCGGTGGCGGTGGAGGTCTACCCCGGCGAGAAAGAGGGCGCCAAAGCCGTCGTCGGTCTCGACCCCTCCTCCCCCTACCTCGCCCTCGACAACCGGGCGGTCACCGCAAAGAAGGGGCCGAAGGTGACGGCCACCCGAAGCGGCGGGGGGGATCGACTGACGATCCGCGTAGCCGGATCGGTGGCGCCGGGGGGGGAGGCGGCCTTACGTTACGTCAATGTCCCCGACCCCGACCGGTTCGCCGCCGAAAGCTTTATGGCCAAACTGATCGGCGAAGGGATCGTCGTCGAGGGGAAAATACGATTCGCCAAAACCCCGGCCAAAGCGCCTCTCCTTTTCGCCCACGAGTCGGAGCCGTTGCGGACGATCCTCGGGCAACTCAATCGCTTCTCCAATAACTTCGTGGCCGAGCAGATCGTCAAGACCATGGCGGCCGAAAAGACGAAAGCCCCCGGCTCCCACGAAGCGGGGCTTAAGCTGATCCGCCAGTTCATCAAAACCATCGGCGCCGACCAGCCGGGAACCGTACTCGCCGACGGGTCGGGACTCTCCCACGAAAACCGGGTCACCGCCACTCAGGTCACCCGGCTGATCGCCTCGGTCCGGGAGCGGTTCGATCTCGGCCCCGACTTTATCGCGTCGCTGGCGTTGATGGGCGCCGAAGGGAGCGTCCACCAACGGCTGGCCGATACGCCGATCGCCAAGTTCGCCCGGGTCAAAACCGGATCGCTGACCGGCGTGTCGAATCTGGCCGGGGTGGTGGCGGCCAAAGACGGACGACGCTTCGCCTTCGCCCTGATGCTCAACGATAACCGATGCGGCTATAACGGCGCCGACCGGGTGGAAGACGCCATCGTCCGAGCGCTTTACCGGATCGGCGACCAGTGACCCCCCGTTGGGAGATCCTTCCCGGCGACCCGAAGGCCGAAGAAGAACTGGTCGTCCGGATCGGGGTCGATCGGGTCATCGCACGGCTCCTCGTCAACCGTGGCGTCACCGACCCGGACGAAGCGGAGCGTTTCCTCGCCCCCGATCTGGCTTCTCTCCCCGATCCCGAGACGATTCCCCACCTCGCCGAAGGCGCCCGAAGGGTGGCCGACGCCATCGAACGAAACGAGCGGATCGTCGTCTTCGGCGACTACGACGTCGACGGAATCACCGGCGCGGCGTTGATGGTCCGGTTCCTGACCGCCGTCGGCGCCACGGTCGATTGCGCTTTGCCGGAGCGGGAGGGGGAAGGATACGGCCTCGGCCCCTTGGCCGCCGAACGGATCGTGCGAGAAGGCGCCGCCGTTCTGATCACCGTCGATAACGGGGTGGCGGCTCACGAAGCGATCACCATCGCCACCGACGGGGGGATCGACGTGGTAGTGACCGACCATCATCTGTTACCCGAAACTTTGCCGACCCCCTTCGCTATGGTCACCCCCCGGCTGGCGCCCGACGACGCCGACTGGGCGCCGTTGGCGGGGGTCGGGGTGGCCTTCGCTTTCGCCATCGGCATCCGCCGCGAACTGCATCGACGAGGGCGAGCGAAAGAAAGCCTTCCGAACCTTGGCGATCTTCTCGATCTGGTGGCCATCGGCACGGTGGCCGATTGTGTTCCGCTGACGGGGGTCAACCGGACGTTGGTGGCTCACGGTCTTAAGCGTCTGGCCCGTGACGATCGGAGCGGTACGACGGCGCTGATGCGTAACGCCGGGATCGACCCGGCCCACGTCGACGCGATGGAGGTCGCCTTCGGCATCGCCCCCCGGCTGAACGCCGCCGGAAGAATGGGCTCGGCCCTGCGGGGGCTCGATCTTTTGCTGACCGACGACCGACGAACGGCGACCGAGCTGGCCGCCGAACTGGAGAACGAGAATCGGGCCCGCAAAGCGTTGCAAGAAGCGACCTGCGACGCGGCGTTGGCTTCTATCGACCGCGACCGGGTCGCCCGCGACCGGATCGTGGTCGTGGCGGGCGACGGGTGGAAGAGCGGCATCGTCGGGATCGTCGCTTCCCGGTTGGTCGAGACCTTCGCCGTTCCGGCGGTGGTGGTAGCCTTCGACGGCGACGGGCCGGGGCGGGGTTCGGCCCGCTCCATCGAAGGGTTCGACGTGGCCGCCGCCTTGGGCGCGGCCGACGACCTGCTGGCCGGCCACGGGGGGCATCCGATGGCGGCCGGGTTGTCGGTGACCCGCGAACGGTTTCCCGCACTGGTCGACCGGCTCGGTCAGGTCGCCTCACGACTCTTGTCCGACGCCGACCGGGCGCCGACCTTCATCGCCGACGCTCAGGTCGATCCGGCTCGGTTCGACCTGACCTTCATCGAAACCGTCGGCGCTCTCGGCCCCTTCGGCGAGGGGAACCCTTCTCCCCGATTCGCGGCCGAGGGGGTGGAGGCGATAAAAGTCACGCCGGTGGGGAAGGAGGGGCGCCACGTTCGACTGACGTTGGCCGGAGGGGGGGAGGCGATCGGTTTTCATCTGGCCGACCGCACAACCGGGCCGGGGCGCTACGATCTTCTCTTCGAGCCGGGGGTGAACCGCTTTAACGGTTCGACCCGTCCGCAGTTACGTCTCGTCGATCTTCGCCCTTCCCCATAACCGGCGCCGGAGGGGGTGAAATCTTCGCCCTCGGATGGTAGACTGGCGGTTAATTTGTTAACCCGTAACTTCGCCGAAAAGGGTTTACCCATGCGTCCTCTTCACTTCCTTTCAGCACTTCTCGTTTCGCTGGCTTTCACTTCGGCGCCGGCGTCGGCCGACGAACCCCCCGCGACCTACGGCAGGGATCTGGCCGTCAACTACAACGTGGAGGCGCGGGCCTACTATTGGCTGAGCGCCTATAGCGCAAACATTCGGGCCGACAACGGAAGCCTGCAGGGGACCAACGTCGATCTGGTGAACGATCTCGGCCTCGAACGGAACAAAGGGGTGCCGTCGGTCTCCTTAAGCGCCCGGTTCTGGGATCGGAACCGCATTCACATTAATTACGTCGGTTTCGCCTACTCGGCCAATCAGGCGGTCAGCTCGTCGTTCGTCTTCAACGGCGCCACCTACCCGACCGGCAGTCGCGTCGCCACCGACATGACCCTTTCGTTCACGCGGTTCGGCTACGAGTTCGAGCTTTACAAATCGGAAGGGGGCGCCGTCGGCATCGGTCTTGCCGGGGACGCGATTCGAACCAAAACAACCTTGGTGACGAACCAGATCCTCTCCAACTCGGCCGACGCGTCGGTGGTGGTGCCGATGCTTTCGTTGTCGGGTCGCTTCTCGTTCGGCCAGTGGGCGTCGCTCCATATGTTCCTGGCCGGCATCGGCTACGAACAGTCGAGCGCGTTCGATTTCGAAGCGATGCTCGACATCACCCCCATCGAAAACGTGGCCGTCTCTCTCGGCTTCAGGAACCTTTCGGTCAATGTCGAAGCTTCCGACACGAAAGCCGACGTGCAATGGTCGGGCGCCACGGTCGGCGTCGCCTTCCGCTACTAACCGATGATTAGGAACATGATGAAAACCAGATTGATCTCTCGTATCGCCTCGTTGGCTCTCCTCGCCTCGGTGGTCGGGGCCGGTTCGGCTTCGGCCACGCCGTCGACCCAGGTTTGGATCCCCTCCACCGACACCCAACCGGCGGGAACCGTGCATCTGGGGGTCGACAACTACACGACCCTCTTCACGAAATCGGAAGACGGCGGCTGGGCGTCGCCGACGGTCTTCGGGGTCACCGCCGGGGTGGCCGACACGCCGCAGGTCGGGTTCGAGGTGGGGCTCGACGTCCGCGAGCAATCGGATTTCCCCCTCTATCTGAACGCGAAGATTCAGGTGAAGGAAGAGTCGCTGATGCGCTATTTCCCGGCGGTCGCCTTTGGCGTCTACGACTGGGGGACCGAAAGCGACCAGACCGACTTCAACATCATCTACGGGCTGGTCGGGAAAACCTTGCCGGTGGTGGGACGGCTCTCGGTCGGCTACTACGCCGGGAACGACAAACTGCTGCGCGACGCCAACGGCAAAGCCGACAACACCGGCGTTCTCCTCTCGTGGGATCGGACCTTGGCCGAAATCGACGACCGGCTCTGGGCGGCGGTCGATTACATGGGGGGGAACAACGCCTATGGAGCCCTCTCGTTCGGCGTGGCGTGGCGGTTCTCGCCGAATATCGGAGCGCTGGTCGGCTACGATATCTATAACGACGAGGAGACCGGCGGGAAGAACACCTTTACGGTCCAGTTCGACCTCGATTTCTGAAAAACCATCCGCATGGCCGCTGCGGCGTCGCAAACCGTTTCGCAACGCGCAGGTACTTAAACCGTACGTTCCGCTTGCGCGACGGTCGGCTCCTTGCCTCGCCGGCCTCGATGACGTTTTTCAAGAGTGGATGTGACGACCCTGTCTCACCGAGGCCGTCCGGGAACGCCGGACGGCCTTTTTCGCAGAGCAAACGATGACCGAAGCGAAACCGCATGTTGTGATCTATACCGACGGCGCCTGCCGTGGCAATCCCGGTCCCGGCGGGTGGGGGGCGCTTATGACCGCAGCCGGCAAGACCAAGGAGCTCTACGGCTACAAGGCCCATACCACCAACAACGAGATGGAACTGACCGGCGCCATCGAAGCGTTGAACGCTTTAAAAATCCCGAGCAAAGTCTCGCTTCACACCGACTCTTCCTACGTGGTCAAAGGGATGACCGAATGGATCAAGGGGTGGAAACGAAAAGGGTGGATCACCTCGACCAAACAGCCGGTAAAGAATAAAGCTTTGTGGCAAGCCTTAGAAGAGGCGACGAGCCGCCACACGGTGAAATGGATATGGGTGAGGGGGCACGCAGGCGACCCCGGGAACGAACGGGCCGACGCGCTGGCCAACATCGCCATCGATACCCGATCGACGCAAGATTAAGACCCCGGCGGTGATACCATGATCGCAAGGAGGACGTTCCGATGAGACTGGTCACACGTTCCGATTTCGACGGCTTGGCGTGCGCCGTATTGCTGGTGGAGGCGGGGGTCGTCACCGACTATCGCTTCGTCCATCCGAAAGATCTGCAAGACGGCAAAGTCCCGGTCGACAAGGGAGACGTCCTGGCCAACGTCCCCTTCGCCGAAGGGTGCGGTCTCTGGTTCGACCATCACGCCAGCGAGCGCGAACGGCTCGACTTGGAAGGGCGCTACGTCGGCGCCTCTCACCAATGCCCTTCGGCGGCCCGGGTCATCTGGGACTACTACGGGGGGCTGGCCACCTTCGACGAACGGCTGATCCCGATGTTGGAAGGGGTCGATAAAGCCGACTCCGGTTCGTTCACCCCCGACGAAGTTTTAAAGCCGAAAGGGTGGGCGTTGCTTTCTTTCATTATGGACCCTCGCACCGGACTGGGGCGCTATCACGACTACACCATCAGCAACTACGACCTGATGATGAAGCTGATCGAATGTTGCCGCACCATGGCCATCGACGATATCCTCGCCCTCCCCGACGTGGTGCAGCGGGTCGAACGCTACTTCGAACAGGAGGAGCGGTTCCAGCAGATGATCAAAGAGCGCACCCGTGTCGAGAAAAACGTCATCGTCACCGATCTGCGGAACGCCGACGAAATCTTCACCGGCAACCGGTTCGTCATCTACGCGCTCTATCCGGCCCAGAACGTCTCGGTCTGGATCGTCGACGGGAAGGGAAAACAGAACACCGTCTTCGCCGTGGGGCATTCGATCATGAACCGTTCGTGCAAAAGCGACATCGGTAGACTTATGCTGGCGAACGGCGGCGGGGGACACGAACGGGTCGGTACCTGCCAGGTCCCCCATGAAAAGGGGGCGGAGACGTTGGCCTCTCTGCTCGAAACTCTTATCCGGGAGAATGGTTGATATGCGCACGTTTCGCCGAGTGGCGATGGCCCTGACGGTGGTGGTTTCGCTCGCCCCCCTCGCCTTCGCAGCCCCGAACATGTCAAAGGCCGACGAGGGGAAAAAACTCTACGCCAGCCAGAAGTTTGGATGCCACGGGTGCCACGGCCCCACCGGCGCAGAAGGGGGCGCCGGACCGTCGTTCGCCGGTGTCGGCAAGAAATACGATCACGAAACATTGATGGAGCGAGCGGCCCACAACTGCCCCCCGACCGGGGCGTGCGACCCGAAACAACTGGGCGCCATCGTCGAATATCTGCGAACGCTCTAGCAGGTTGTGGAAAAAGCTTCTTCGTCTCCTTTTTCCCTCGTTCGCCCAAAAGCGCGGTTTTTGGGGACGCCGTTTTTCGGTCACGTGTCGTTCCTGAAAAACGCCGGTACATCCCTGCCAGGTAAAAACTGTCCGCGCCGGCGCCAGGGCGCCGGAACCGTACGCGAAACGCTCACGTACTTACGCGTACGCTCCGCCTCCTCGTCAGTGGAAAACAGGCGTGAGCCTGCCGCCTCGATAACGTTTTCATCGACGGGCTAAAGGACCCCTTCTCTTCACGATATGAGAGGTTTTTACTCCCGGCGAATCTTCCCCCATCTCCTCGAATGGGTCATGGACCGCCCCCCTTTTCCGACCTATCGGGAACGGCTTTTGGCCGACGTCACCGGCGTTACGCTGGAGTTGGGGGCCGGGCCGGGGCTGAACTTCCCCCACTACCCCGACGCCGTCCGTTCGATCACCGCCGTCGATATCAACGAAGGAATGCGAGAAAAAGCCGAACGACGGGCCGAAAGGGCCGGTCTTGCGGTCGCCTACCATATCCTCGACGGCGCCCAGCTCCCCTTCCCCGACGCCTCTTTCGACACCGTGGTCAGCGCATGGACCTTGTGTAGCATCGACGACATCGACCGCGCGCTTTCGCAGGTGGCTCGCGTTCTCAAGCCGGAGGGGCGGTTTCTCTTTCTTGAACATGGCCGCTCGCCGCATCCCGCCGTCGCCCGATGGCAACGACGTCTCACTCCCTTGAACCGGATCGTGGCCGACGGGTGTCGGCTCGACAGAGACATCCCGGCGTTGGTCGCAAAGGCAGGCTTCGCAGTAGGGGCGCTCGACGTCTTCCCGATGGAAGGGGCGCCGTCGCTCTTCGCCACCCACTATGCGGGCGTGGCAGGCGAAGGCCCGAACTCCTCCTCACCCGCCAAATAAGAGGTCGACGTCCACGCCGCCTCGCGCTCGAACGGTTGGGGGCGCCTACGCTTGTTAAAGAAGGAGCGGGTTTACGCCTGCCGCAAGGGTGTCAGGTCGAGGGTGAAGGTGGTCCCTTGGCCGGGGATGGAGGCGACATGGACGGTACAGTCGTGGTCGGTGACGATCTTCCGGACGATGGCCATACCAAGGCCTGTGCCGTGGGCTTTACCGTAGGTGAACAACGGCTCCCAGATCTTCTCCAGCTTGTCCTCGTCGATCCCGACGCCGGTGTCGGCCATGGTGACGACGAGCCGTCCCTCTTTTTCTTCCACGCCGATCGCAAAGGTTCCCCCGTCGGGCATCGCTTCCACGGCGTTCCGGGCGAGGTTCATCAACGCCCGTCCGAACCGGCGGGAGTCGACGTCGATCTCGATATCCATCGGACCTGCGGTGGTGACGTCGATGTTACCGGGGGGGAGACTACGGGCGAACTCGGCAACCGGCAAAAGAAGGGCGCCCAAAGGGGCCATCTCTTTGCGCAAGGTGGTGGCGCCGGTTTTGACGAACTCGAAGATGTCTTCGATGAGGCTATAAATGTTCTCACCGGATCGACGGACCATCCCGGCCACCCGGACGGTCCTGTCGGCGTCGTTTCCTCCCCGCTCCAAGAGGTCGGCGGCGATGTTGAGCCGGTGGATGTCGTTGCGGATATCGTGGAGGATCGAACTGGCCATGTTGCCGACCACCATCAGTTTCTCGGCCCGCCCCAAAGCTTCCCGCAACCGGGAGGTCTCCATGGCGGCGGCGACCTGGGCGGCGAGGGTCTCGAGAAGCTGGATGTCGATCTGGGTAAAGAAGGCGGCCTCGTCCGACTCGACGTTGATGACCCCGATCACCCGGTCGTTATACCGCATCGGCACGCACAGCTCGGAGCGGCAGTTCTCGACGCCGACCAGAAACCGGGGGTCGTCGGTGGTATCTTCCACGAGGATGGTCTGACCGGTTCGGGCCGCTTCGCCGCTGATCCCCTCGCCGACCGTAATGACCAGCTCGGCCGCTTCCCGGGGGAAGCCGGTCCATTTGCGGGAGAGCAGCCGGTCGCCGACAAGGAGCCGCAAGATGGCGTGGTCGTAACCCAAGATGTCGCGGGAGATGACCATGGCCATCTCCAACACCTCTTCCTCCGACCGCGACGCGGCCAGAAACTGCCCCAACCGGTTGACCTTCGATAACTTGTCGTCCATGGGGGGATTATACCGCGCCCGTATGGCGAGGTAAAAAAAGAGTTGCGCTTCGTTTCGGCACGCGTACAATAATTGGCTTTCCCGGTTCCATAACCTTTTTCGCGCACAGGATCGAAACGACCATGCCTACCCTCATCGAGCCGCCGGTCCTCGACCGCCCGGAGAACGATTCATCCTCGAAGGTCTCTCTCGCCCCGATGTATTGGGTGGTCATGCATGATGATCCCATCACCACCATGGATTTCGTGGTCGAGATGCTGACCCGCGTTTTCGGCTACGACGCCGAACGGGCGGTGGAAGTGATGTACCAGATCCACACCACCGGTTGCGCCAAAATCGGCCTGATGCCGCTGGAACGGGCCGAGTTCAAAGTGGAGATGGTCCACACCTCGGCCAGAGCCCACGGGTTCCCTCTCACCTGCACCATCGAATCCGACTGATCCCCTATGCGGGATGGCGACGGGCTTGCCCCCTTGACCTGTCCAGACCGTCTTTTCCTCGAAACGCTCGGCGAAGAACACCCGCGAGAGGGCTCCTTTGGGGCCGGCTTTTCTCTGGCCAATAGCGGGGATAATTTTTCCCCTTTCCCCCGTCAAAGCCCCCCCTTATCGGTGTTACTATGGGAAAAACAAAAGGGCGTTTGGAAGTGAGCCAAGACGACACGAATAGGGAGCAACAACGGATTCTGATCGTTGACGACGATCCGAATATCGCCCTCCTTGTGCAGATGGCCCTTTCCAAGAATCGGGACTACGTCACCGATATCGCTTCCGACGGGTTGCAGGCGTTGGCGAAAGTTGCCGAAAACACTCCCGACCTGATTCTCCTCGACATCATGATGCCCGGCATGGACGGGTTCGAGGTCTGCCGCCGGATCAAAGGGGACGAAAAAACCCGTTTTATCCCGATCATCATGATCACCGCCAAGTCGGAAATCGCCGACAAGCTCAAAGGGATCGAGATCGGCGCCAACGACTATATTACGAAACCGTTTAACCCGGAAGAGTTGTTGGCCCGCGTGCAGGCTCATCTGCGGATCAAAGCTCTCGAAACCGAAGTCTCCCAGAAAAAGCAGCTCGAAGCGGTCCTCAAAATGGCGGTCACGCTGCAACACGAGATCAACAATCCCCTCACCGGGATCATCGGCAATCTGGAACTCCTCTCCGATTGGGAAAGCTTGACCGAAGAAGAGCGGACCGTGGCCGTGCGGGACGGATTGAATCTTTCGATGCGAGTCAAAGATATCGTCATCAGGATGGGGAGACTGACCCGGATCGTCTCGACCCAATATGTGCCGGGGAGCGAGATGATCGACCTGAAGCGCTCCTCGGACGAAATAGGCTGATCGCCTCTCGACCGTTCCAGCGAGAGAGACCCGGCATCCGACAAGAGGGAAAACTGTGGACCGACGACAATTCCTGCGCCGAAGCGGGGCCGCCACCGCCGTCGGCGCCATCTCCGCCGCCCCCGCCGTTCACGCCGCCGGAAAAATCCGGTGGAAGATGGTCACCACATGGCCCCCCCATTTCCCGGTCTTCCAAACCGGCGCCGAGGAGTTCGCACGGCTGGTCAAGGAGATGTCCGACGGTCGGCTCGACATTAAAGTCTTCGCCGGGGGCGAGTTGGTACCGCCACTGGGGGTTTTCGACGCCGTATCAGGCGGCATGGTCGAGCTGGGGCATTCGTCGCCTTACTACTGGTCGGGAAAAATCCCGGCGGCGCAGATTTTCTCCACCGTCCCCTTCGGCCTCACCGCCCAGCAGATGAACGCGTGGATGTACGCAGGCGGGGGGCTTGAACTCTGGCGAGAGGTCTACGCTCCCTTTAACCTCCATCCGATCCCGGTCACCAACACCGGCGTCCAGATGGGGGGGTGGTTCAACCGGGAGATCAAAAGCCTCAAAGACCTGGCCGGTCTCAAAATGCGGATCCCCGGCATCGGCGGCAAAGTGATGAGCCAAGCCGGCGTCAACGTGGTGCTGATGCCCGGTTCCGAACTCTACACCGCGCTGGAGCGGGGGGTCATCGACGCTCTCGAATGGGTCGGCCCCTACCACGACATGAAGCTTGGCTTCTACCGAGCCGCCAAATACTACTACTACCCCGGCTGGCACGAACCGGGGACCGTCATCGAACTGATCGCCAACAACAAAGCGTGGGCGAAACTCCCCAAAGAGTTGCAGGCCATCGTCGAAGTGGCCGCCGCCCGGGTCAACGCGGAGTCACTCGGCGAACTCGACACGAAAAATGGCGAAGCCTTAGCCGAGCTGACCGGCAAATATAAAGTGCAGGTGAAACCGTTCCCCGACGACGTGATCAAAAGGTTGCGCCAACAGACCGACGCCACCCTCGAACAGATGGCGACCGACGACCCCCTCACGAAAAAAGTCTACGACGCCTTCCGCTCCTTCGCCGACACCATCGGACCGTGGACCGCCACCGGCGAAGAAGCCTACCAACATGCGCGGGAGGCGACCGGACGATGAAGGACACGAGACGACGCGAACTTTTGACCGGAGCCGCCGCCCTTGCGGCAGGGGCGATACTCGGCGCTCCGGCGGTTCACGCCGCCCCGAAGATACGTTGGAAGATGGTGACGAGCTGGCCCCCCGCTTTCCCGATCCTTCAGACCGGGGCGGAGAAATTCGCCCAACGGGTAAAAGAACTCTCCGACGGACGACTCGACATAAAAGTCTTCGCCGGGGGAGAGTTGGCCCCCCCCCTTGGGGTCTTCGACGCCGTCTCGGGAGGGATGGTCGAGATGGGGCATGCGGCCAGCTACTACTGGGCCGGGAAAGTCCCTGAAGCGCAATTTTTCACCTCCTGCCCCTTTGGCATGAACACCCAGCAGACCAACGCTTGGCTGACCCACGGTGGCGGGCTCGATCTCTGGCGAAAAGTCTACGCCCCCCATAACCTTGTCCCTTTCGCCGTCGGCAATTCCGGTTGCCAGATGGAGGGGTGGTTCAAGAAGAAACTGACCGGACTCGAAAGCCTGAAAGGGATCAAGATGCGGGTTCCGGGGCTCGGGGCGCAGGTGATGGCCGCCGCCGGGGTCAACGTCGTCCTTCTCCCCGGCTCGGAACTCTACACCGCGCTGGAACGGGGGGTCATCGACGCCGTCGACTGGGTCGGGCCGTATCACGACATGAAGCTCGGCTTTTATCGAGCGGCGAAGCGCTACTACTATCCCGGCTGGCGGGAACCGACCGGGGTCATCGAACTGACCGTCAACCGGGCGAAGTGGGAGTCGTTGCCGAAAGATCTGCGAACCATTGTCGCCAGCGCCGCCGCCGAAGCGAACCAAACGTCGCTTTCTGAATTCGAAGCGGCCAACGGGGGAGCCTTAAAAGAGCTGACGACGAAGTATGGCGTCGAACTGTTGCGCCACGACGACGCGACGCTTAAAGCGTTGGCGAAACTGACCGACCAGACCCTCGATGGCTTGGCCGCCGGGAACAAGGCGATGGCCGAAGTATTGGGCGCCTACCGCGGTTTCATGCAAAAGATCGCCCCTTGGAGCGCCAAAGGGGAAGTAGCCTATATGCGGGCCAAGGGGCTCGACCAAACGTGATGGGAGGAATAGGACGATGAAAGGGTATCTTCTTAACCTTGGTGTCGCCGCTCTGATGGCGTTGACGCTGACCGCGTGCGGCGGTGGGTCGTCATCAAGCGACACGACCGACACGACACCGGAGCCGACCACCGAACCGACCGCGGCGCCGACCGAGACGCCGGGGGGGCTCTTCGATACCAGCGGAGCGGTGACCCAAACCTGCGAAACCGAAGGGGGGCACAGCTCCTACAAGGGGCAAGACTGCACCCGCTCGGGGTGTCACGCTACGTCGAAAACCATGAGCTACGCCGGATCGGCGACGGTGGGGACGACGATCTACATCAAAGAGAACAACAGCGGCATGGTCTGGGCGTTGCCGACGAACAGCCAAGGGAACTTCTGCCTCCGCAGCAAATACGGCGGGGACCGGTCGGGGGGATATCGGGCCCAGACGACGGCGCCGATGGTGGCGCAACCGACCGCCGCCGGATGCGCGTCGGGGGGGGCGGCCTGCCACGATAGCGGTCGACCGATATTTTAGCGGTTCTGGAAAAAGTCCATCGATGGCTTTTTCCCTCGTCCGCCAAAAACCGCGGTTTTTGGCGGACTCCGTTTTTCGGTCACCTGTCGTTCCCGAAAAACGCCGACGCATCCTTGTGTCGGCCTGACTGGGTGTTGTTACGTTCCTGAACGTTTATTCTTCTTGGCCCGGAGGATATCTTCCGGTTCGCTCAACATCTCGGCCTGGTCGAGCGCCACCGGCTCGTGGCAGTGGGGGCAAAGGAGGCAGTGGAGGTGGACGAATCAGCCGAAGGAGTCGAAGCGTCCGGAGTGTGAGGGTGTCGAAGTCAAAGGCGATGGGGAGGAAAAAGGGGACGATCGCCAGAAAGTCGACGATCATCATCGTAGTAAACGCCATCTTGATCCGCCCGGTAATCGGATGACCCCATTTCGGATTTTCGACGCATGCCCAGAGGCGCAACAGAAATTCGGCGGTAAAGATTTCGACCGAGAAGACTTCGAAGAAATAGAGCGACTCGCTATATTCCCCCGGATGTCTTCGACCCAACTGATGATGGTGGCGATGACGTTCAAGGCGATCACCGTCATCAAAGTCCAGTCGATGACGCGAGAGAGACCGGCCAACTTGTCGTCGGCCACGGGACGTTCCAACACCCGATAGACCTGTTTGCGAAGGGCGCCGGCTTATCTCCCGAACATCATTTCTTTGGCGAGGGCGGGCAGCCAAAGAACCGTTTCCGGCCAAAGAACCAGCAAACCGAGGGCCGCTAATTGTATCGTCACAAAAGGGATCGCCCCCCGATAAAGATGACCGGTGGTGATCGACGGGGGCGCCACTCCTTTCAGATAAAACAGGGAGAAGCCGAAGGGGGGGGTCAGAAACGAGGTCTGCAAGTTCATGGCGATCATCACCCCGAGCCAGACCGGGTCGTAACCGGCGTCGATCAGAATCGGCGCCATGATCGGGACGACGATGAAGGTGATCTCGATGAAGTCCAAGAAGAAGCCGAGAACGAACAGAACCCCCATCACCACGACGAGCGCGCCGTGCCCCGCGAACATCTCCATCTCCAGAAAGTCGCGGATCATATCGTCGCCCGACAACCCTCGAAAGACGAGACCGAAGGCGGAAGCGCCGACAAGGATAATAAAGATCATCGACGTAAGGCGGGTGGTGGTCCGAACCGTGTCGGTTAACGCTTCCAGCGTTAGCCGACGGTTCAACGCCGCAAGGATCATCGCCCCGACACCCCCCATGGCGGCCGATTCGGTCGGCGACGCGACGCCGGCGAAGATAGACCCCAAGACCGCCACCATCAACACGACGGGGGGGAACAATCCCCACCCGATCCGCCGCAACAGTTCCGGGCGCAAGACGGCGGCCCGCTCCTCCGTCGGGATGGCCGGCGCCCATGCCGGTTTGAAGCCTGCGACGGTGAAGATATAGACGATATACAACGTCACCAACCCGAGTCCCGGCACGACCGCCCCCAGGAAGAGATCGCCGACCGGCACGCTCATGATGTCACCAAGGAGGACCAGAATGATCGACGGAGGAATGATCTGCCCCAACGTCCCCGACGAAGCGATCACCCCGACGGCCAGTTCGGGCTGGTAGTTCCGGCGGAGCATCGACGGGAGCGCCAGCAGTCCCATGGTCACGACGGTGGCGCCGACGATGCCGGTGGACGCCGCCAGGAGCGCCCCGACGGCGACGACGGAAACCGCCATCCCGCCACGGATGCGCCCGAAGAGGAGGGTCATCGTCTCCAGCAGATCTTCGGCCAATCCCGACTTTTCGAGCATCACCCCCATGTAGACGAACAACGGAACCGCCAGCAGGGTGAAGTTGGTCATCACCCCCCAGACCCGCAAAGGAAGAAGCTGGAAGAAGTCGAGACCGAACCCGTACCAGCCGAAGAAGAGGGCGACTCCACCCAACGTGAACGCCACCGGGTAGCCGAGCATCAACGCAGCGAAGAGAACGCCGACCATGACAAGGGGGAGGTACTCTTCAAACAACGTTTATCTCCCGGGGGTCGTCGTCCCCTTGCGGCGTTCCGGTGATAACGGCGATCAGACTATGGATCGACAACGCGATTCCCTGCAAGCCGACCAAAAAGAAACCGACCGGGATCATCCCTTTCATAAGCCACCGATACGGCAACCCCCCCGGGTCGGCAGAGCTTTCCCCCATCTCCCACGACATCGAGACGAAGTTCCAGGAGGTCCAGGTGAGCAACGCTGTGAAGGGGAGAAGGAAGACGACCGTCCCGAAAAGATCGACGATCCCTTTGCCGCGCGGGCCGAGACGCCCATAGAAGACATCGACCCGAACATGGGCGTCATGCTTAAGGGTATAAGCGGCGGCGATGAGGAACAGAACGGCGAAGACGTGCCATTCGGCCTCCTGCAACGCCACCGACCCTGCATGGAAAAGATAGCGGGCGACCACGTCGTAGGCGGTCAGCGCCGTCAGAACCAACGCCAGCCACGAGACGATGCGTCCCGTCGCCTCGGAGACGGCGTCGAGCAGGCGGGCGAAGGCGAGAAGTCGAGACATCCAGATGTCGCTTTCAGATGAACAGGGAAGAGAAAAATGAACCAGAGCATTATAAACAAAAAAGCCCCCGGCGAACCGGGGGCTACCTAATGGTGCGTCTATTCCACCAGCGTCATCAGTTTTGCGCAGGCTTCACCAATGACTTCTGAAGGGGCTTTCCCGATCACTTCTGCACGACGGGCCTTCCAATCGAGACTCTTCGCCTGATCGGCCAAGACGGCTCCTGATACCGGCGCCCCATCGGGAATCACCACTTCGAAAGGATACCCCTTCACCTTGCTGGCGATAGGGCAACAGAGCATGAGCCCCGCCTTTCGATTATACGACGCAGGGGAGATGGCCAACGCTGGTCGTCGCCCCGCCTGCTCGTGACCCGCTTGAGGATCGAACACAAGCCAAACGAAATCCCCCCGGTCAGGGGTGCGCGAAATACGCTTCATCACCAAACCTCATTACCAACATGCTCGCCCGTCTCAATGGATTCGTGCCGGTTGCGTAGCGTGATACGGGCGAGCAGTTCGTCCAACGAGTAGGCGGTTTGGCGGATCGGTGTCACCACCACGCTTCCCTCCCGAATGTCGATCTCTACCGGTTCGTTCTCATGAACGCCGATCTTCTCGACCACATACGTCGGCAATCGGACCGCAAGCGAGTTGCCCCACCGGCTTACCTTTGTCTGCATTGCATTGAGCCTTTTGTCGTTTGCGACCTTGTAATGTATCTACATTGTTTATCCGCACGCGCCAGATGTCAACCCCTTTTTATCTCGAAGGAAACCTGCTTCCCATCCCTCGTTGCGTTATCATGGTGAAAGCGATTGAAACCATCCTGCACAGGAGACGAACCGTGGCTGACGAACCGAGAGTCTTTGACAAACGGCCCATGGTCATGGACATGGAGCCGGGAACCTATCACTGGTGCGCGTGCGGTCGATCCGCCGGGCAACCCTTCTGCGACGGCTCCCACAAAGGAACCGGTATCGCCCCCAAAGAGGTGGTGATCACCGAAAAGGGGAAAGTTCCTTGGTGTCTCTGTAAACAGACCAAAATGCCCCCTTGGTGCGACGGAGCGCATACGAAACTTCCGTAATCTGATCGACAACGGCGGGGAGATTCCCCCCATTCCCACGGAGAGCGATTATGGCGAAAGAGACGGTCACCATTACCGACAACACCACCGGCAAGTCGGTCGAAGCGCCGGTCTTGCGCGGAACCCACGGCCCCCCGGTTTTCGACGTCAGCTCGGTCTATAAAGAACTGGGGATGTTCACCTACGACCCCGGCTTCACCTCCACCGGCTCCTGCCAGTCGACGATCACCTTCATCGACGGCGACGAGGGGACGCTCCTCTACCGTGGCTATCCGATCGACCAGTTGGCCGAGAAGAGCCATTTTCTCGAAGTCTGCTATCTCCTCTGGTACGGGAAGCTCCCGAGCGCCGCCGAGATAAAGGAATTCGAGAACATCATCACTCACCACACCATGGTCCACGAAGGATTGCGCGATTTCTACGCCGGATTCCGCCGCGGGGATCACCCGATGGCGATTATGGTGGGGGTGGTGGGCGCCTTGTCGGCTTTCTATCACGACAGCCTCGACATCCACGACGAGCGGAGCCGGGAGATTTCGGCCCACCGGATCATCGCCAAAATGCCGACCATCGCCGCATGGGCCTATCGCTACAGCCGAGGGGAACCGTTCGTCTATCCGAAAAACAGCCTCGGTTACGCCGAGAATTTCTTGCGGATGATGTTCGGCTTCCCGACCGAGGAGTACGAGATCAACCCGGTGGCGGCCAAAGCGCTCGACCTGATCTTCCTCCTCCACGCCGACCACGAACAGAACGCCTCCACCTCCACGGTCCGGCTGGCCGGGTCGAGTCAGGCCAACCCCTTCGCCTGCATTTCGGCCGGGGTCGGCACTCTCTGGGGCCCTGCCCACGGAGGCGCCAACGAGGCGGTCATCAAGATGCTCGAACAGATCGAAGACGCCCGGAACATCAGTAAATATGTGGCCAAAGCCAAAGACCCCAACGACCCGTTCCGCCTCATGGGATTCGGGCATCGAGTCTACAAGCATTACGACCCTCGGGCCATGATTATCCGACAGTCGTGCTACGACGTACTGGAAGCCCTCAAGGTCGACGACCCCCTTTTCGACATCGCCCTCAAGCTCGAAGAGATCGCCCTCAAAGATCCCTACTTCGTCGAAAAGAAGCTCTACCCCAACGTCGATTTCTACTCCGGCATCATCCAACGGGCCATCGGCATCCCGACCAACATGTTCACCGTCATCTTCACCATCGGTCGCTCCGTCGGTTGGATCAGCCAATGGAACGAGATGATCGCCGAGAAGGGATTGAAAATCGGTCGTCCCCGCCAACTTTACGTCGGCGACGCAAGAAGGGATTACCTCCCGGTCGAGAAACGATAACCTCTTTCACACCGCCACCGGCGTCTCTTTAGGAGGCGCCGTTTTTTTGTGGTTTCCCCCTTCCCCCCCCCCTTTTGCTACAAGAAAGAGCAATTGTGGAAAACCTTAATCGAGGAAAGAACGAGGGGGAAATTCCTCAACCATTTTTTTCACAGTTATTGCGTATTATATTGAATAACCATGCGTTAAGCGCTTAAAGCTGGTGGGTACCCGCTTTTTACCATTGCCCCGTTGCAAATTTATGAACTGTCGAGACGAGCGACTTATCCACCAGTTATCCACAGACGTGATTCCGCTATCTTGCGGCAGTGGAGGGGGTTACGAAAAGAGGCCGACGATGGGGGATAATCGGCGGTTTACGAGGCCACCGATTTCTCGGGGGGCATGGCGGTGTAGGGGAGGCGGATGAAGAAGGACGACCCTTCGCCGAACTTGCTGGTGACGCCGACGGTTCCGCCGTGGAGCTCAACCAGCTCTTTGACCAAGTTGAGCCCAAGGCCGGTGCCGGCATGTTTTCGGGCGTTGCCGCTGTCGACCTGACGGAACCGGTCGAAGATCACCTTCTGATCGGCTTCGGAGATTCCGACGCCGGTATCGACCACGTTGATGACCACCCCTTCCGGGTAGCTCGGATGCCGCTCGACCACCACTTCCACGCTCCCTTCGTCGGTGAACTTGATGGCGTTCCCCAACAGGTTGATCAACGCCTGCAAGACCCGCCGCTCGTCGATGGTGAAGAGGGGGAGGTCGTCGGGCCACCGGTGGGTAAGAGCGAGCCCCTATTTCTTCGCCAAGGCCGAGACCGATGCGGTGGCGTCGGCGACCACCTCTTTCAGGTCGCTTCGCCCCAGATCGAGGGTCACATGGCCCGACTCGATTTTGGCCAGATCGAGCAGGTCGTTGATAAGCGACAACAAATGACGGGAGTTGCGCAAGACCCGTTCCAGCATGCCGACGGCGTCTTTGGCCCAATCGGGGTCTTCGAAGAGTTGATCCCAATCTTCGATGATCTGCTCGGAGAAGTTGATCATGGCGTTCAACGGGGTCCGCAACTCGTGCGACATCGAGGCGAGAAAGTCCGACTTTAACCGGTCGGCCTCTTGCAATCGTTCGTTGGCCGCCGTCAGCTCCTGGTTCACTTCGACGATCCGCTTTTGCATCTCTTTGCGGATCTCAAGGGCCTGCGACAGCTCCCACGTGGTTTTTTCGAGGGCGTCGCTTTTTTCCTTGAGCGCTCTGGCCATCCGGTTGAACGAAAGGGCCAACACCCCGATCTCGTCGTGGCTGATCACTTCGGCTTGGGTGTCGAGGTTCCCTTTGGCCAGCTCGTTGGTGGCGTGGACCAGCCGCTCGATGGGGCGGGTGATGGAACGGATGATCATCGGGAAGATGATCGCCGAAAGCATCACCAAGGTGATCATCAGGACGAAGATCTGGGTCACCAGCAACGTCGCCACATGGGTGGAGCGCTCCAAAAGACCGGTGAAGTCGTCGTAGATCCGCTCCAGAAGCTGTTCGACGTCTTTTCTCAGTTCCGGCAAGGTCTGGTTCACCTCGGCGGCCAGCCCCATCAACTCTTCGGAGAAGCCGTTCCCTTCGATCAGCAATTCGGCCGCCCGGCGTGAGGCTTTTTGGTAGGTCTCGAAATGGCCGCTGGTGATTTTGTATTCGGCAAGATGGTCCGGGTCGAGCCGCATGAGAGCGGCGAGAGCCTCCCGGAAATCTTCGGCCCGTCGGTCGGCGTCGTCGAGCAACGACGGTTCGGCCAACTGGGCGGCGTCGTTGGAGAGTTTTTCGAGATCTTTGAGCGATTGGCGGAGATGGTCGGCCTGGGTCATCACCTCGACTTTGGAGGCGTCGAGATAGCCGCTGATTTTTGAACTGGCGACGAAGGTGAGCCCCCACATGATGAGAGCGAAGGTAAGAAAGAGGCCGAGGTTGGCCCAGAGCTTTGTTTTGATCGAGACGTTTTTCATAACTGCCGGTTACGCCCCTATTTTAGGGCCCCGCGCCCGAGGAGAGTGAAAAACGTGGTCGCGGCAAGCGGGGTGTGCGGGCATGGCGAACACGCTTCCGACGCCGCAACGACCCCGCAGATTGTTTTTCACCGTTCGGGTCGAGAAATGGCTACCACCCGCACCTCGTCAGTCACCTGATCGGCGTAGAGATAACCGATCCCCCCCTCGTCGTTGGCGATATATTCGATCACCTCGGCGGCGCTGACCAGCTGTTTGGGGGGTTGCCCGGCGCCGGAGAAGATCATCTTTATCCAATAGTTCTTCAGGGCGGCCGGGTTTTTGCCGAGAAAGCTTTGGGCGAAGCGGGTATAGGCGGTCTTCTCTTCGGAGGTCTTTTTCTCGATCAGATCGACCGCGCGAACCCGGGATCGGTTGGCCCAGAAGCGTCGTTTCCCCAGATAGAGATCGCGCAGATCTTCGAGGTCGATGTTGGAGACGTCGTTATCCCGGTTGACCACCACCACCAGTTTCCGCTCGTCGTCGTCGCTAGCCGTCGCCACAAAGGGCGCCGCGACGACCCCCATCATGAGGGCCACCATTACGCCGACGAATGCTCTGCGCCGCATCGTATCCCCCCTTAGAAAAAGAGGGTCAGCGCGACCTGAGTCTCGCTGAAATTGGGGGTGTCGTGGGCGATGGCGAGGTTGGCCGAACCACGGTTGTGGATCGTATGCTCCGCTTTAAAGATCAGGTTGCTGTTGACCACGTAGTTGATCCCGCCGGTAGCGGCGCCCCAGGTGTCGTCCCCTTCTTCGTCGTCGGGGTCGATGAACTGATAGCGGGCGTAGGGGGTCAGGTCGCCGATCCGGTAGGAGGTCATCAGGTACCAGGAGCTTTCGCGCCATCCGGCGATGTTGGCGAAGGCGTATTCGCCGTGAACGTTCAGGTCGCCGGGGGCGTATTCGAGAGAGAGAATAGCGGCGGCATGTTCTTCGGCTTGCCTGTCGGGACTTACCGCTTTGTCGCCGTAGTAGCCGGAGAGAACCCCTTTATAGGTTCCTTCGCTCGAAACGAACTCGACCCGGGCGCCGACCGCTTTGTTCGGGTTGTCGTCGTAATAATGGTCGTTGTTCCCCACCGACTCGCCGTTGCCGACGTAGAGGACATAGCTGATGTCGTGGCCGCTACGAAGGTTGTAGGTTCCGGCGAGCGCAAGGCCGGTGGTCCATTTCGGCATGACCGAGAAGCCCCCCATGGCGCTCCCTTTATAGAGAACCCACGGAATCGAGACCGAGAGAAACGCCGGAGAGCTGTCGTGGATTTCGTTGTAGATACCGAAGGGGGTCAAGAGTTTCCCCGCCCGCAACCGGAGCAGATCCCCCTTAAGGGCGTAGTCGATCCAGCCGTATTCGAGAATGACACCGCCGTAGCCGAGTTCGGTGTCGGCGCCATATTCCAGTTCGATATGAGCTTTGGCGGTCAGGTCGGGGCGGACCTTGGTGTCGATCAGGAAGTTGACGTGGTGCTGGCGAAAAGCGCCGTTCCGCGGATCGGCGGCGTCGCCTCTTTCCATCCCTTCAAAGGCGCTGGCCTGATGGTACTCCATGTCGAAAAAACCGTGGACGGAGAACTGCGGCCCCAGATCGTAGGCCGAAGCCGACGTAGGGATGAAGAGCGAGACGATCATGAGGGCGAAGCTTCCCCCCCGCCGCCAGACGTTCCGTCCCGCCGCCCGAATGCTCATCAGACTTCCTCCACATTCATACCGAGCGCCTATACTACAGCCCGATGCCGTAATGCTCCAACTTTTTATAGAGACGCGACCGGTGGATGCCCAACAGTTTGGCCGCCTTCACCTTGTTAGAGTCGGCCACCGACATGGCTCGCTCCACCAGCGCCTTCTCGCTCTCTTCCAAGGTCGGGAAATCGTCTTCGGTGTAGTCGGCGGTCGCGCCGCCGCCTGCCGGGGTTTCGTTGGCGGTCGCCTGCGCCCCCCGTTTGCGGCTCCGATGCAGGGTCAGATGCCGCTCGCCGATCAGATCGATATCGGCGAAAGCGTAGCACCGTTCGATGACGTTCTGGAACTCCCGGATGTTGCCGGGCCAGTCGTAGTTCTTCAACACCTCCATGGCGGTCTCGTCGACCCCTTTGACATCGGCGTCGAACTGGGCGTTGAACTTTTTGATGAAGTGGGTCGCCAAAGCCGGGATATCGGCTTTCCGGTTCCGCAACGGCGGAAGCTCGATGGAGAGGACGGTGATCCGGTAGTAGAGGTCTTCCCGGAAGCCCCCCTCTTCGATGGCGTCTTCCAGGTCGATGTTGGTGGCGGCGATGACCCGAACGTCGATCTTCATCTCGTCGCTGCCACCTACCGGACGAATGGCGCCCTCTTGGAGAACGCGCAATAATTTGGCTTGGACGTCTTTGGGCATCTCGCCGATTTCGTCGAGGAAGATCGTCCCCCCGTCGGCCGCTTTAAAGAGCCCGGCGCTATCTTTTACGGCGCCGGTGAACGACCCCTTCTTGTGGCCGAACAGCTCCGATTCGATCAGGTCGGGGGGCAGGGCGGCGCAGTTGACCGGGATGAACGGTTTATCCGAGCGCTTGGACGCGTAGTGGATGCCGTTGGCGACCAACTCTTTGCCGGTCCCCGACTCGCCGGTGATGATGACCGGCGAGGTGATCCGGGCGGCGCCTTTCATCTTCTCGAAAATCTCCTGCATCGTTTCGGAGGCTCCGACGATGGCGCCGAACCGATGCTTCTCCTTAAGCTGATTGGTCAGGTCTTTGGTCCGCCCCTGTTCGACCGTCAGCCTAGTCTGCAAATCGCGGATGCGCAGCATCGCCCGGATGCGGGCTTCGAGCTCGTCGATGTCGAAAGGTTTCGTCACGTAGTCGTCGGCGCCGATGTCGAGCCCTTTGACCTTGCTCTCTTTGTCGTCGCGGGCCGTCAGCAGGATGATCGGCAAGAATTCGTCGCGCGGCATCTCTTTGATCCGCTGGCAGGTCTCGAACCCGTCCATGCCGGGCATCATGACGTCGAGGAGGATGATGTCGGGCGCGATCTCCCCCATCTTCGCAAGCGCCTCGGCGCCGGAAGGGGCGGTCTCGACGTCGTAGCCGCGACGATGGAGACGGCCTTTAAGGAGCAGGGTGTTGTCTTCTTCGTCGTCGACGGCGAGGACGAGGGGTCGTTTTTCTTCGGTCATCGGATCATCCGCCATTGGTTCGGAAAAGAGGGTATATCGGGTGGATTTTACTCCGTCCACTTATAACACACCAGCGCCGAGACGCTGAAGCCGACAAAACTTCCGCGAAAGAAACCCCTTGAACACCTCTCTTTCCTTCTCTATAAATAAGGTTTTCACTCAAGCGCCAGAGGCGGCATGAAAGACAAAATCAGCGATATCCGGCAGGCTCTCACCTTCGACGACGTTTTGCTGCAACCGAACCAATCGGACGTGGTTCCGATGGAGGTCGATACCGGCGCCCGGCTGACCCGCTCCATTCGGCTGGCCATCCCTCTTATCTCCGCCCCCATGGACACCGTCACCGAAGGACGGATGGCCATCGCGCTGGCGCTGGAGGGAGGTATGGGCTTCGTCCACAAGAACTTGACCATCGAACAGCAACGAAAAGAGGTCGACCGGGTTAAACGGCACGTTACCGGTATGATCGTCGATCCGATCTGCCTGAACCCGTCGCAGGTGGTGGGAGACGCCCTCCGCCTTTGCGAAAAATATGGTTTCTCCGGTTTCCCCGTGGTCGACGGCGACCGGCTGGTCGGCATCGTCACCAACCGGGATATGCGGTTCGAGACCGATCTGGCCCGCCCGGTCTCCGACCTGATGACCCCCGGCGACCGTCTCGTCACCGCTTCGCCCGACGTCACCGTCGAGGAGGCCAAACAGCTCCTCCACGAACGCCGGGTCGAAAAACTGCTCGTCGCCGACAAAGGTCGTCTCGTCGGCATCATCACGATCAGGGACATCGAAAAATCGATCGCCTACCCGAACGCCACCAAGGACAATAAAGGGCGTCTTTGCGTCGGGGCGGCTCTCGGCGTGGCGGGGGATCGGGACGAACGGGTGGCCGAACTGGTCAAATATGGTTGCGATCTGGTGGTGGTCGATACGGCCCACGGCCACTCGAGCGGCGTCATTAACGCGGTCAAAAGCATCCGCAAAACCTATCCCGAACTTCAGATCGTGGCCGGCAACGTCGCCACTGCCGAGGCGGTTCGCGATCTGGTGAAAGCCGGCGCCGATGCGGTGAAGGTCGGCATCGGGCCGGGGTCGATCTGCACCACCCGGATCGTGGCGGGTGTCGGGGTGCCGCAGATTACGGCGGTCAACGACTGCGCCGTCGAAGGCGCCAAAACCGACACCCCGGTTATCGCCGACGGGGGGATCAAACATTCGGGCGACATCGTGAAGGCGATCGCCGCCGGGGCCGAGTCGGTGATGATCGGCGGCCTTTTCGCCGGGGTCGAAGAATCGCCGGGGGAGAAGATCCTCTACCAAGGGCGAGTCTACAAAGCGTATCGGGGGATGGGTTCCATCGGCGCCATGACCGAAGGGAGCGCCGACCGCTATTTCCAAGATAAAAAAACCAACGCCGTCAAGCTGGTCCCGGAAGGGGTCGAAGGAAGGGTCCCCTACAAAGGGGAGCTGGCGTTTGTCGTCCACCAGATGGTCGGGGGGTTACGCTCCGGCATGGGCTACTGCGGCGCATCGACGATCGCCGAACTCCGGGAGAAGGGGCGGTTCGTCCGTATCTCCAACGCCGGGTTGCGGGAATCGCACGTCCACGACATTCAGATCACCAAAGAAGCTCCCAACTACACGTTGGGTTCTGAGTAACCGAACGCGGAATAAAAAATGACCGAAACGCTCCATCACGAACGTATCCTGATCCTCGATTTCGGATCGCAATACACCCAGCTTATCGCCCGCCGGGTTCGCGAAGCCCATGTCTATTGCGAAATCCACCCCTACGATTGGGGGATGGAGAACATTAAAGCCTTCGCCCCCAAGGGGATCATCCTCTCCGGCGGCCCCCGCTACGTCACCGATATCGACGCCCCGATGGTCGACCGGGAGGTCTGGGAGATGGGACTGCCGACGCTCGGCATCTGCTACGGGATGCAGCTGACGACCCATCTCCTCGGTGGGGTGGTCGGGAAAGCGGCCCATCGGGAGTATGGCTACGCTCGGCTGACGGTCGATACCGAATGCCCTCTCTTCCACGGCCTCGCCGAAGAGCAAGACGTCTGGATGAGCCACGGCGACCGGATCGAACGGGGACCGACCGATTTCACCGTGGCGGGGCATACGGGAAACGCTCCCGTGGCGGCTATGGAGCATCGGGAGAAAAACCTCTACGGTATCCAGTTCCACCCGGAAGTGGCCCACTCGGCCAACGGGACGAAGATGCTGGAGAACTTCGTCTACCGGATCTGTGGTTGCGCGGGCGACTGGACCATGCGTTCGTTCATCGAAGAGCAGGTCGAGTCGATCCGGGCGAAGGTCGGCGACGCTCACGTTATCTGCGGTCTCTCCGGCGGGGTCGATTCCTCGGTGGCGGCGCGGTTGATCCACGAGGCGATCGGCGACCAGTTGACCTGCATCTTTGTCGATAACGGGCTCCTGCGGGAAAAGGAGGCCGATCAGGTGATGGACACCTATGCGGACCATTTCCACATGCGGGTGATCAAGGTCGATGCGACCGAGCTTTTCCTCACCCAGCTAGCGGGGATCGTCGATCCGCAAGAGAAACGGAAAAAGATCGGGCCGACGTTTGTCGATGTCTTCATCGAAGAGGCGAAGAAGATCGAGAATGTGAAGTTCTTGGCCCAAGGGACCCTCTATCCCGACGTGATCGAGTCGGTTTCGTTCAAAGGGCCTTCTGCGGTGATTAAAACCCACCACAATCTGGAACTGGGGGAACTGCTCGATCTCGACTTGATCGAGCCGTTGCGGGAACTGTTCAAAGACGAGGTCCGGGCGTTGGGAGAAGAACTGGGACTCCCGCACGATATGGTTTGGCGTCACCCTTTCCCCGGTCCGGGTCTGGCGATTCGGGTGATCGGCGATATCACGGCCGAAAAACTTGCCGTCCTCCGCAAGGCGGACACGATCATCTTGGACGAGCTGAAAAAGGGGGGGGAGTACGAGAATGTCTGGCAGGCGTTCGGCGTTCTTCTTCCGGTGAAATCGGTCGGGGTGATGGGGGACGAACGGACTTATGAAAACGTCTTGGCGATCCGGGCGGTGACTTCCAAAGACGCGATGACGGCCGATTGGGCTCATCTCCCCTACGATCTGTTGGCGAAGATGTCTTCTCGCATTATCAACGAGGTCCGGGGGATCAACCGGGTGACCTACGACATCACCTCAAAACCTCCCGGCACCATCGAATGGGAGTAGCTTGCGCTACCTTTTCTCCCTGACGGTACTCAACAAATGTCCGGCGTCGATGAGGCCTTCGCCTCCGCCGCCTCGGTCTCGACAGGTTATAAAACCTCCCGGCGCCATCGAATGGGAGTAGCTTGCGCTACCTTTTCTCCCTGACGGTACTCAACAAATGTCCGGCGTCGATGAGGCCTTCGCCTCCGCCGCCTCGGTCTCGACAGGTTATAAAACCTCCCGGCGCCATCGAATGGGAGTAGCTTGCGCTACCTTTTCTCCCTGACGGTACCCAACAAATGTCCGGCGTCGATGAGGCCTTCGCCTACCGTCTTCGCTCCTTTTGGCTTGGCCGATTAAGGGCGCCTTTCTCGAACCGATATGACAGAAAAAGGTTGCGCTTTTCCGCCGACTTGGGTATCACTAACCTGTCTCTTCGTACCACGGTACGGGGTTGATCGGGACATGAAAGCTTTGCCGTTCCGCGCCGTCTAATTGTCTGAATACATAGGTGCTTATGACCCATCCAAAATATGGCCATCGCTACACCTGCTTCTCGTGTAGCGTGAAATTCTACGATCTCGGAAAAGAAGAGCCGGTCTGCCCGAAATGTGGGGCCGATCAGCGAAAAGCGCCGAAAAAACCGTCGGCGAAATCGGCGAAACCGGCGGTGATCCCCGATTACGATAACGACGAGGCGGAAGAGGATACCGATTCGGATTCCGAGGGGGACGATATCTTCACCAGTAGCGCCACCGGTGGAGGGTTCGAAACTGAGGAGATGATGGTCGACGATCTCCCCGACGAAGAGTGACCCTTGCGGGCCTTTGTCGCCTCCTCATTAACGGTGGGGACGACGGAGTCCCCGCCTCCGGGGGCTAGAAGGAGTAGGAGGCGGCCAAAAGGGTCCGGTCGTTCCCTTCCTGAAAAAGAGCCACCCGGTAATCTTCTTTGGCCGGTTCCCATCGAATCTGGCCTGTCCGCCCCTCGAGAAAGCCGATGGTCACCCCTCCTGCTATCTCCGCCCAGACATTCAGATTGTGACGGGGGGAGAGTTCCAGCCGAAGGTTGAAGACCCGGCTCCCTTTGGGGGCGACTTTCTGATCGAAAAGCCCCGCCGTGACCCCTCCGTCGGTGACCCTGTAGAGTTGCAACGGGCGAGAGTAGGGTTCCAACGCTTGCCTTATTCGATTGATCGGTCCCCACGAAAAAAGGATCTCGGAGGCGATCCGATAGGTTTCTTCCCGCGCCCGATCATGAAAGGCGGAGCGAACCTCCACCGGCATGGGGCGGTCGTCATCGGGACGCCAACTCGAAAAATCTCGTTCTCCGGCGGCGCCCACAAAGAGATGCGCCCGACCTGAAGGGAGGAGACTTCGGTTAAGTTGGCCCCGCCAGTCGTCGGTCGTGGCGATGGTGGCGGGACTCGGTTCGACGAAGATATTACGCAACGAGCCGGAGAAGGTGACCGTTGTCTGGGCGCCTCCGTCGGCGTGGCAGTCGGCGGCGCATCCGATCACCCCTGCTATCAGGAGGGGCGCCATCAACAGATGGAGGGTCGGGTAACTGCCGTTATGGTGTCGCATCGTTTTCTCTCCCCCAAAAGAGGGGCAAGAAAGGCGCCGTCGCTACGGAAAGAGATACGGCGCAACGACATAATAATCATGACGTTGTAATCGGACGGATGTCCATCACCACCGGGGCGCGTCCTAAAAGTAGACAGTCTGTCTACTTTTAGGACCATTGGGGACTAATCGACGTTGGGTTCGTCTTCTTCATCCATGGCTTCGGCCAGCTCGGCGAAAGGAATCTGGCGCTGCTCGCCGCTGACCATATCTTTGACTGTGGCGATCTCGGTGGCCATCTCTTCTTCTCCTAGAATCACCACATAGCGGGCGCCCGATTTGTCCGCTTTTCGCATCTGGCTTTTCATGCTCCCCCCTCCATAGGTTCGATCGACCCGGAACCCGTAGGAGCGGAGCCGATGCGACATCTCAAAAGCCCGTTCGTTGGCGGCGTCGGTCATGAGGACCAGATAGATATCGGGCTCGTCGGGGGTCAGTTCCATCCCCTCTTGATCGATCAACCCGATGAGCCGCTCCATCCCGAGGGCGAAGCCGATGGCAGGGGTCGCCGGACCGCCGAATTCTTCCACCAAGGCGTCGTACCTCCCCCCACCGGCCACAGCGTTCTGGGCGCCGAGACCTTCGCTGGTCACTTCGAAGGCGGTTCGGGTGTAGTAATCGAGCCCTCGTACCAGACGGGGATCGACCACCACCGGCGCTTCCAAGTCGCGCAACGGGCGACGAACCTTTTCGAAATGGTCTTGGCATTCGCCGCAGAGCGATCCGTCGATAGTCGGGGCGTCGACCACCGTCTCTTTGCAGGTGGGGACTTTGCAGTCGAGCGCCCTTAACGGGTTCCGGTCGATGCGAGAACGACAGGGGTCGCAGAGTTTATCTTCGCGCTCTTTCAAAAAGGCGAGGAGCTTTTCGCGGTAACCGGGTCGGCAGACCGGGCAACCGAGTGAGTTTAACGCTACTTTTAACCCTGGCACTTTAAGGGCCGTGAAGAAATCGAGGAGCATCAAGATCAGCTCGGCGTCGATCGCCGGATCGTCGGAGCCGAAGACCTCCGCCCCGATCTGATGAAACTGACGGAACCGTCCCGCCTGGGGACGTTCCGCTCGAAACATCGGTCCCATATAGAAGAGCCGGGTGACGCCGGGGGGATGGTAGAGTTTATGTTCGATATAGGCCCGAACCGCCGAGGCCGTCCCTTCAGGGCGGAGAGTGAGCGATTCGCCGCCCCGGTCGGTGAAGGTGTACATCTCTTTCTCGACGATATCGGACGTCTCGCCAATGGAGCGCTTGAAGACTTCGGTCTTCTCGAAGATCGGCAAGCGAATCTCGGCGAAGTTGTAGAGATCGAAAATATCGGCCGCCACCGATTCGACATAACGCCAGAGGGGGGCGACGTCGGGGAGGGTGTCTTTCACACCTTTGACGGCGCGGGAAGTTTCGTTGGCCACGGGTTGGTCGCTACCTTTGTAGGAAAAAGGAAACATTGTGGCCGAAAGAGGGGGGTAAGCGCAACAGGCTTGCGCCTGGCTCTCTCCTCACGGCGTCGATACGGGCGTGTCTTCGCCACGCCGTTGTGGACAGGTCAAGACCCCCAACCTCTCGACGATCCCCGGCAGGCTTGCGCCTGGCTCTCTCCACACGGCGTCGATACGGGCGTGTCTTCGCCACGCCGTTGTGGACAGGTCACGACGGCCAACACCTCTCGACCACTCTCGGCAGGTGGTACCCGGCGGGGCCTAACAGTGTCACGTCGGCCATGGGGGTGAGTGGCGTCTCTTCGACGTTGATCTCGATGATGGTGGCGCCACTCATGGCGGCGACTTCGGATAACCCGGCGGCGGGCCAGACGACCGACGAGGTACCGACAACCAAAAAAACATCGCTATCACCGGCGGCCTGTTGCGCGCGACCCAGTTTCTTCATATCAAGCGATTCGCCGAACCAGACGATATGGGGCCGAAGCATCGCGCCGCATCGGCATTTCGGGGGGATCGGTTCTAACGGAACGGTTCGGTCTTCGGCCACGGCGCCGCAACCGGTGCAACGGGTCAGCCATATGTCGCCATGCAGTTCCACCGGGTCGGTCGATCCGGCGAGCCGATGTAACCCGTCGACATTTTGCGTTATCAGGGTGAAGTCGGCGACCCGCTTCTCCATAGCGACCAACGCCTGATGCCCGGCGTTCGGCTGACAGGGGGCGACCTTTCCTCGGCGCCAGTCGTACCACTCCCAGACGGTCACCGGCTCCCGCTCGAACGCTTCCGGCGTGGCCAATTCTTCGGGGCGAAAGTTTTTCCATAACCCCTCGGCGCCACGAAAGGTGGGGACTCCCGACTCGGCGGATATCCCTGCGCCGGTCAACACCGCCACCCGTTCGGCGGTGGCGAGCCGTTCCTTCACCGCACGCGGTACATCATGGAAGATAGCCATCCTTAAGCCTCGTAAAATGAGCGGGCGAAGAACGCGGCGCTCGTCGATAGCGGTGGCGCCCGTCGCGCTCCCCCCGCGTAGGGGGGCATTATGTCTTTCTCTTTTTCGGCCTCGGTTCGTCGGCGCCCACTTCGCCCGCTTGGATCAGCGACCGTTTCATCAAGAGCGGTCCCATGAACTGGTTGATGACAATATCGGCCAGCACAAGGGCCACCAGCATCTCGCTCCACTCGGGGAAGGCGTTTTGAATCATCATGGCGAACCCGAGGGCCACCCCCGCCTGCCCCACATACCCGCTCCAGGCGTGGCGGGCCTCCGCTTCCGATCCGTCGGCCCAGCGGGCCCCCCGATAGGTCCCCATACGCATGCCGTAAAGACGGATTCCCGCCTCCAATAAGGCGTAGGGCCAAAGGATGGTCAACGCCGATATTTGCAGCCCTTGCCCGGCCAACGAAAAGAAGATGACGAAGACCGGCAACGAACTATGCCGCAAACCTGCCATCAGCTCTTCCCCTTTTTCGGAGGCGTTCTCCACCACGAACCCTGCGGTGATCGCCATGATAAGAGGGGAAATGCCGAGCCCTTCGCAGAGTTCGACGATGACCAACGCCACGCCGATGAGAAAAAGGGGGACGTTGGCGCCGACCTTCGACAGATAGATAATCACCACCCCCCCGGCCACGGCCCCGAGGATGAACGACGCGCCCAGCTCGAAGACCAGATGCCCCACGAATCCGAATCCGGCTTCCCCGGCGTCGGTCATCAGTTTGGCCGCCGCCATGGCGAAGCCGAAGAGCAAGATGACGATGACGTCTTTGAACACGGTGACGCCGATGATCATCTCCGACACCGCCCCTTTGGCCCGAAGTTCGGAGATGACGGCGATGGCGGTGGCCGGAGAGTTGGACGACGATATGACCGCCAACAGGAGCGCCGCCGCAACGATCACCGCCGGGTCGTCCCCCACCAATCCGCTGAACCAAAAGACCGGCAGGAATATCCCCCCCACCAAGGCGATGACGATCACCGTCTGAAAAAGTGCGATGCCGACATAAATCTTCAGCCGCGCGCGGAAAGCGGCCACGCGCATCTCCCCCCCGGCGGTGAAGGCGATCAGCGATAGGGCCAGCAGGTTGACCAGCCGTAACGGTTCCACGGCGGCGGAGTTGACCATGCCGAAGCCGTAGGGTCCGGCCAGAATGCCGGCCAGCAGAAAACCGGTGATCATCGGGGCGCCGAGGTTTCGCACGATCCGCCCCACCAGAAAGGCGAAGAGCAACAGGAACCCCAACGCCAGGGCCGACTCTTCCGGGCGGAACTCGTGGGACAACCCCCCCCCCAGATGATGGGTCAGCGCCGTCACCGCCAGCATGATGGCGATGAGGAAAAAGTGGCGCAAGGTATCGGAGCTAAAGGAGATCATCTCCCCCCTTTCCGGGCGGCGTCACGGTTGGCCACCAGCCGAATGAAAAACGGGGCGATGATTTCGTTGAGAACGACGGTGAAAGCGATGACGCCGAAGGCAAGCTGCGACGCGGGGCCGGGATAGACGATAACGTAGTTAAGCCCGATGGCTAACGCCAACGCCCCTTGCGCGATCAGCCCCAATCCCCCCTCGTTGGGCATCCCCCCATCGGGACGAAAAAGCCCCGCGCCGATCCTGACGGCGGTTCCTTTGGCCCAGATGCGGGCCAGGGTGATCGCCAACGCCACGATGAACGCTTGCGGCCCCGCCGGGGACCAGAGGACGCCGGAGAGAATGAGCAAGATGACGTAGAACGGTTTCTCGGTGGCGAAGAGGGTCGTGAAAACCGGGTCGTCCCGGTTCAGGGTATTGGCCAGCGCCACCCCGACCATCAAGGAGAGGAACAATGGCGACAGCTTAAGGAACAACGCCACCCCCGAAAGAAACGTCAGGAACCCGAGCAGGACCGTCAGCTCCTCTTCCGGCTTTAATCGACGCCGTCCGAAATAGCGAAAAATCCCTGCCATGGCCAACGCGATGAGGATCGAGAAAAAGAGGAGCGTCGTTCCCCGATCGAGATCGAACTCTCCCCGCCCTACCGGTAGGAAGAGACAGAAGATCAGCCCGACCACCACCAACGCCGGGCCGACGTCGAGAGTCGAGACGGTGAGCAGACGCCGAAAGAGGGGCGCCGACGTTCGAGGAAACGACGGGGCGACAAGGGAGATGGTGGTGGGAGACGAGAGAGCCGAAGCGGCCGCCACCACCCCGGCGCCGGCGAAGAGTTCCGAAACGCCAAACGACTGCCCCACGGCAGCCATCACCAGATAGAGACCGAAGATAATCGCCCCCGTGACACCCATCTGGAAATAGGTCAGCTTCAGCAATCCCCGGTCGACCTTTTTCAGATCGGCCAACCGCATCTGTATGCCGAAGATCAGCCCCGCCCATGCCAATCCCAACGCCATCACCGGCGAAAGTTGCGTCATCCGCGTTTCGTCGATCAGATCGAACCCCAAGGGGCCGAGGAACATGCCGATGAAGATAAACTCCCACCCGGTGATGAACATGTCGCGGACTACCGCCGGGAGACGCTGTTTGGAGAACGCGAAGCGACTGCCGAGAAAACCGGCGGCAAAGAGGATGATGACGATCCAGACGAGGTCCATCAGGTTATGTCGGGGAGGGGTTAACCCCCGCCGATTCCTTTGACGCGCCCTACCGGTAAGGTGAAGACGATCCCCGACGACGGTTCGTCGAGCGACTTGTTAACCTCTTCTACCACCCGAATCGCCTCGTCGACCATGTCGGCGTCCATCACCGAAAAGATCGTAACGTTCGATTCGCGGGCGCCGTCGAAGAGACTCTTGAACCCGGCGAAGATCGGAATATCTTGCGAGATGATCTTCCCCATCCCTTTGGTGTCGATCATGGTCGAGCCGGTGACGCCGATTTCCAGAAACCCGGCCAACACATCCTCCACCGCCGACGGTTCGTTCAGAACGCAGACGAAGAGCTCTTTGCTACCGCTCATCGTCCTTAACCCCGATCCGTTCCGACGAACAACGCCATCGCGTCGGCCGGGGTGGCGGCCGTTTCGAGCCCCTCCACCAGCGGACGGTTCTTGCAAACCCGGACGATGGCGGCCAAAAGTTGCAAGTGGGTGCGGGGCGACCGTTCGGAACCGATGATCATAAAGAGCAGCTTCACCGGCGCGCCGTCGATGGCGTCGTAGTCGACCCCGTCGGGGACTTGCCCGACCACCACCATCATCTCGTCGATCGCTTCCCCCGACGCATGAGGAATCGCCACCCCGCCGCCGATCCCGGTGGTCGAGAGGGCTTCACGCTCCATCAACTTATCGACCAACGGATCGCGCCGCTCCGGGGTCAATCGTCCCGCGGCGATCACCTTGTCGACCATCTGGCCGATGAGGGAGGCTTTCCCTTCTGCGACCAGTCCGGTAAAGATCAGCTCTTCGCCGATGAAGTCGGTAACCTTCATGAATCTTCGTCCCGTTTGTTTTTTGACGCCTCGTCGGCTTCCCGGTCGGCGGTTTCGTCGAAGGGATCGTAGGGATCGTCGTCCATATCGTGCGACAGATACCAGCCGTTGACGATGAAGAAGAATACCACTCCCGCCAACGTGACGCCGATAATCAGCCCGGTCATACGATCCCCTTATTTACGCGAATCCCATTTTCGCACACCCCTGCACACGTTTTCTTCCTTACCTTTCGACGAGGAGAAAGATCGGCCCGACGCCCTCCTCTCCCCCTGCGATCGAATGGTCGCGCCCAACATTTTTGACCATCGCTGCGTTGCGGCGCGCCGCCGACCGGACCCCTGTTCAGAAGGGTTCTTTTTCTTTTCGCCTGCCCAGAAGCGTAGAATGAAGTAGACACAATCATGGCCAAAAGAACACTCTTATTCGAATATCCGTGATGAGCATTTCGAGAAAACTGATTCTTTTACTGCTGGCGATTTCTTTGATCCCCGCTATCCTTGTCTCGTATCTCTCGATCACGATAAACCGAAGCGCCTTGGAAAAGCAGGTGACCGCTTCATTTCAGAATATGGCGGAAGAAAAAGCCACCTTCATGGCGTCGATTATCGACGACCGCGTACGGGAGGCCGAACGGCTCGCCCGACAACAGGAAGTCGTGGAAGCGGTGAGACGGGCCAATGCGGCTTACGCGGATCTCACCGAGGAAGAGGCGTTGGCGTCGATCCTCGCCGAGGATGAGGAGTGGATAGCCCGGAAGGGAGATACGCAACTGGCCAAGACCGTCCTCGACGCTCCCCTGTCCGATCTCCTGAAGCGGTATCAGAGTTTCGATCATTCCCGTTACGGCGAACTGTTCATCACCGATCGTCGGAGCGCCGCCATCGCCATGACCCAAATTTTAACCGACTACTACCAGGCTGATGAGCAATGGTGGGTTGATAGTTTCGTCGGCGGTCGGGGCGCCATCTTCATCGATGATCGCGGGATGGATCTTAGTATCAATGCTCTCGCGATGGGGGTAGTCGTCCCCATCATGGATAGGGGGACCGCCATCGGGGTGTTGAAGATCAACTACAAAGTCACCACAATCCTCGACATCGTCGCCGACGAGGCGATCAAAAAACAACAGATCACCGCTTTTCTCGCCCGCTCCCAGGGAACCTTGTTGGCCAGTAACGACCCGGAAAAAAGCGAGCGGCTCTCAAAGATCGTACGAGCCGTCGTGAAAAGCGGCGTTCATGGCGCTTTCGACGACATGCGCTGGGAAGAGGCCCTCATGGTCGTTGCGCCGGTGACGGCATCTATCCATACGCGCATACTGGCCCCCGGCGCCGTCAAAGGAGTCTCGGGCGAGGTATGGGAGCCGACGACATGGAACTTTTTCATGGAAATAGAAAAGGCGGTCGCCTATGCGTCGATCATTCAGACGCGAAACCTTTTCGTTTTGATCGCCATCTTCATCGCCGTCGCGGCGCTTATTCTGGCGGTGATCCTCGGGAGAACCATTACGCGCCCCGTCGAGGCGCTTGTTGAGGGAACCAGACGGATCGCCGAAGGGAATCTCGATTACAAGGTAAGCTTGCATCGCTCGGACGAACTGGGGGTTCTTTCCGGCGCTTTCGACGATATGACGGCATCGCTCAAACGAACCACCGCTTCGCGTGACGAGCTCGAACAGGAGGTCGAGGAGCGGAAACGTATGGAGCTGTCTCTCAGGCGGGCGAAAGAGACGGCCGAAAATGCGAACCATCTCAAGGATCAGTTCGTCTCTCTGGTCTCCCACGATATTCGCTCCCCCCTTTCATCGGTCGCCGCCCTCATCAAGCAGGTTCAGAGCGATAAGAGCTACTCGATCGAGCCCTCCTTGGAGGAGATCATCTCGTCGGTTGGCGCCACCTGCGAGCACGTGGTTCGGATGACCGAAGCTCTGCTGAAAGTCAGCCGCCTGCAGAGCGGCGCCATTGTTCTCGAACAGGAACGGATAGAGCTTGATCAGCTCGTAACGGACGTTCTGGAGGTCAATGCGCTCACGGCTTCTCAGAAGAAGATCGAACTGGTGGCGCGGGATATCCCCAAAGGGAGCGCCATCTGGGCCGACAGGAGCCTGATCGCCGAATTGATGCAGAACCTAATTTCCAACGCCATCAAGTTCACTCCGTCCAAGGGGGTGGTTGCGATCTGTTGCGCCCAAACCGAAGAAGAAACGGTCATCTCCATAAGCGACACCGGCGTGGGCGTCAAGCCGGAGCGAGTGGCCGATCTCTTCATGCCGGGGGTAAACCGTACGACGCACGGGAGCGCGGGAGAACGCGGCACCGGTCTTGGCCTCCTTTACGCCAATGACATCGCCCACGCCCATGAGGGGAAAATTGCATACGAACGTTCGCCGGGAGGAGGAAGCCGTTTCTCGCTCCACCTTCCCCGCTCCGTCGCTCCTTGACGGGCGCCCCGGGAACGATTCCAAGCATCACAAGATAACGTCGCCTTCGAGAGAAAACGGCGTTCGTCACCCGAACAACGACAACACCGCCAGCGGGTCGTAGTAGAAGTAGGGGTAGTTCCGGTAGGTGGCGACGGCGTGGGCTTCTTTGACCCGATGCAAGAGAGCCAGACGACGGTTCAGCCGGTCCCGTTCGTCGATAAGACGCATGGCCATCTCCCGGTTAAGCTGGCCGATCCGTTGACCGATGGTTTTCTTGTCGGCGTCCGGCTGGCCGATAGCTTTCACCAAGCGACTTTTTTCTTCGGCCAACGGCGTGAAGGTCGATGCGTCCTCCACCCGGTCGGCCAAGGTCTCGGGACGTTGGTCGATGTCGCGCAAGGCTCGTTCCGTCTCGGCGATGGTCTCCGCCGGATCGTCGGGGGCTTCCATGGGGGCGTGCAAAGTGGCGGTGACACACCCATATTGCGGCGGCTCGACGCCGTAGAACCGGGCGATGACCGGATCGGTGATGGTGTCGTATTTGGCGCCGCCGACGCCATGCAAGAAAAAATCGCAGACGAAGAGCCGCATGTAGATCGACAACGGGACCGCTTTCGGGCGGATCGAAACGTCGCCGTCGCGCAACGTCGCAAGATCCCCTACCGCTTCGCCTTCCGCCCCGGCGAAAAGAGCGCCGCCGCCGTCGACATACAACGGCTCGCGCCCCTCGTCGGTCAGAACCCAGAAAGGGGTCTCCCGTCGGTCGGCGTCCCCCTTTAAATCGGGGAAGGGGTTGACCGGGTAGCGGAGTTTTCGCTCCCGCCGGTAACGGGCGAGTTCGCCGTTATAGATCGGGGCGAACCGTTTGATCTCGCCGACCATATGAGCGGCGAAGGCGAGAAAAGTGTCGTGCCCCGCCAACAAGCTGACCGGGAGTTCAAGGATCGATCCGGCGACGTCGCTCTCCCATGCGCGGCGCAACAAAATCGCACGGGCCGCCGGGGTCGGGTCGCCCGGGGGGGCGAGCCGCAAGAGCCGTTCGATGTAGCCATCGATATCGGGGAGCATGACGCCGAACCGAGGGTCGGCCGCCAATCGTTCCCCCACCTCTTTGACCCGCTCGATGGTGACGCTCCACGGTTCGCTGCCGCCCCGTTCGTAGAGTGGCGCCCCCGCGCGCGGCAGGAAGGGGAGCTCCGCGCGCACCAGCTGTTTTTCGACCACCGTGGGGAGAGGGATATGGTCGTGGCGGAAGTCGTCCGAATCGACCGAGATGAAAAGGGGAATGCCGCCGATCTTCTCAGCCAACCGCCCGACGAGAGGAGCTTTGGCGGCGACGCCGGGATGGAACGGATAGGGTTGATGCCCCGACGCGACCACCGCTCCGCCAAGCGACAGGGGGCTTGGCGTCGACAACCCCAACGACCGGGTGTACGAAGCGGCGTCGAGCACCGCCCGCGCTCGGGCCGAAGCGGCCAAGTCGGCGATGGCGCAGGAACCGATGGCGACGTCGCGGGGGAGCGCTCGGTTGGCCTCCACCACCTTCGGCCAGTCGGCCATGGGGGGGATGCAAAGGGCCGTCCGGTCACCGACCGGGAGAGAGAGTCGATTAATATCCATGGGTACATGATATACGGAAGCCAAGAGGAAAGAGCGTCCGAAGGAGCGGCTCTCGTCGATAACGGTGGCGCCCGCCGCCCCCCGCGCAGGGGGTACGCTGCCAAGCGCGGCTCTCGTCGATAACGGTGCGCCCGCCGCCCCCGCGCAGGGGGTACGCCGCCAAGCGCGGCTCTCGTCGATAACGGTGCGCCCGCCGCCTCCCCGCGCAGGGGGCACGCTGTCAAGCGCGGCTCTCGTCGATAACGGTGGCGCCCGTCGCCTCCCCGCGTAGGGGTTAACGGACTATGTCGCGAAGGTCGGACAGACCAAGGGTCTCTTCGCTCATGAAGGCTTCGCCGTAGCGGACGCCAATCAGGTCGCCGTAGTAACGGGCCATGGTGGTCAGCTTCTCGACAAGCCACTCTTCCCGTTCGGCCGCGGCGAACTGGCTCTTGTAGCAAAGGGCCGCCTCCAGCTTTTTCTCAAACGTTTCGCTGACGTCGAAGACGAAAGTCGGCTGGAAGACATGCGGCAGGTGCGACGCCAAATAGCGGATCACCTTTTTCGGAAAATAGGGGTCGCCCGCCATATCGGTTTTCGTCAGTTTGGCGTCGAACCGGGCTTTCCACGCCAACTGGGCGCCCTCCAGATGATCGGGATGGGCGTCGACGGTTCCTTGAATGAAGACCATCTCCGGGCGCAAGGTTCGATAGACCTCGGCCACTTTCCGGCGCGACGCGGGATTATCGACCACCGTCCGATTCGGTAGATCGAGCGTGATTCGTCTCGTGACCCCCAACACCTTCGCCGACGCCGCCGACTCCTTCGCCCGGGTCTCCGGATCGCCAAAAGGGGTCGGCTCGCCGTCGGTCAGATCCAGCAACGAGACGTCGTACCCTTTGCCGATCCAAGCGGCGACGGAACCGCCGATTCCGAGCTCGGCGTCGTCGGGATGGGTTCCGACCACCAGTATGTCGGTCATCGACATTCTTCTTTCAACAGCGGGTGCGAAGAGGCGTCGGCGAACCGGGGCCACCGGTCGAGTTCGCATCGGATGGTTTGAAGGTAATAGGCGAGACGCCGATCCCGATCATCAAGCGCTTCGCCGAAACTTCGGTTCAGGTTTTTGTAGATCCTCGGCGCCGGGATCTCGGCCACGGTCAATTCCAAAGCGGCCGCCTGCACCCACATCTGCAACGGTTGCGCATAGCCCGGTTCGGTAAGAGGCATCTTCGCCAGGCTCTCGGCCCGGTAGGCTTTAAAACCGCAAAAGCCGTCGGTCAGTCGATAGCCGGTCATCTCGTTGATCAAGTTGGTGATGGTCAGGTTGACCCACCGCCGGTCGGTGGGAGGGGGGTCGTCGTCGATCCTCTCTTCCAAATAGCGGGAGCCGGAGAGAATGTCGTTCTCGCCGAGTTGGTCGAGCAACCCCGGTATGAGCGAAGGTTCGTGCTGTTCGTCGCAGTCGCAGGTAACGACGGTCCGATAGCCCCGCTCAACCCCCCAAGCGAATCCGTCGTTGAGCGCGGCGCCGTAGCCGATGTTCGTCTCGTGGCGCAAGAGGGTGACAAAGTCGAGCCGGTCGAGAATTTTCGTGGAACCGTCGGTGGAACCGTCGTCGACCACCAGAATGTCGCCACGATGATAGTGTCGGATGGCCAGCAGCGACTCTTCGACGGTTTCGACTTCGTTAAAGAGGGGGACGATGACCAGATCGTTACTCATATACTCCTGCAAGACGACCAAGCGCCCAGACGTTAACGTGAATTCAATGATAACAGAGTGGCGGAGAAACGGAAAAAGGGGGACCCGATTGGGTTCCCCTTTGCCGACGGTCAGCGTTCTTAGGAACTGAGTGTGACCGTAAGGATCAGGAAATAGGCGCCGGCGGTTGTTTCGTTATCCGGCCAAGGTGGCCGAGAGGGTCGCCAGAAGCAGGTAGTAAGCGGCGGTCAGGAGCGTCGCGCTCCCCAACATGGCGCCCAGAATCTTGCCGTCTTCGATGGTGTTTGCGTTCTGCATGTTCGTGATCTCCTGAAAAGTAGTTCGGTTGTTTCGTTATCCGGCCAAGGTGGCCGAGAGGGTCGCCAGAAGCAGGTAGTAAGCGGCGGTCAGGAGCGTCGCGCTCCCCAACATGGCGCCCAGAATCTTGCCGTCTTCGATGGTGTTTGCGTTCTGCATGTTCGTGATCTCCTGAAAAGTAGTTCGGTCGTTCGGTTGTTTCGTTATCCGGCCAAGGTAGCCGAGAGGGTCGCCAGAAGTAGGTAGTAAGCGGCGGTCAGGAGCGTCGCGCTCCCCAACATGGCGCCCAGAATCTTGCCGTCTTCGATGGTGTTTGCGTTCTGCATGTTCGTGATCTCCTGAAAAGTAGTTCGGTTGTTCGGTTGTTTCGTTATCCGGCCAAGGTGGCCGAGAGGGTCGCCAGAAGCAGGTAGTAAGCGGCGGTCAGGAGAGCCGCGCTCCCCAACATGGCGCCCAGAATCTTGCCGTCTTCGATGGTGTTTACGTTTTGCATGTTCGTGATCTCCTAAAGGTTAATCCGGCGTCGCCGGTTGTGTACGGGTTAGGCCAGCGCCGAGATGACGGTGAAGAATCCGCCGGAGAGGGTGATCATGCCACCAACGAAGGCGGCGATCAGCTTGCTGTCTTCCAAGTTGATGAAGTCGTTCATGATCATAATCTCCAGTGTTTCGTTTTCGTTCTCGACTTGCGCCGTTGCCTACTACCAATGCATGGCGTGTGCCAAAGACATTTCTTGATGTTAATCAACATCTTATGTCGCTCATGCCCTGTCGCGATGCCGTCTATGTCCCGATACGACGCGCCACATATCGGGACGGCTGTCCTCATGTTGGACAGAACGGTCGCCACTGCATAGACAATTGTCCAGACTCCCCCTTGCGGGATCACTGCGGAATCCGCTCTATAGAAGGAAGGGGGAGGCGATGATGGCATAGCGTTTATTATCAATGGCTAAGCTCTCTCCTTCGACGGTCGCCTAAAAAAACGCAAAAAACTTCGCTGGTCGGCTCAAGTTCACTCCTCTCCATGCCGATACGTCGAGTAGGGAGTGTGCGCCATGGGAGACGATCGCCGATCAAAGGGTTACGGTGATGAACCGACCAAATGTCCTTTGACGTTTGAATCGCTGGGGCGTATCGTAAAGACACCAAGTGGGAGAGGTCTGTCATGGCTATTAATGTAAATAATTCGTTCTCGCAGGTGGGCCAACGGAACATCGGCGACAGCTTTAACCGGCTGGGGGGGAATCTGGCCAAGCTGGCTTCGGGCAAAGGGATCAACAGCGCCGCCGATAACGCCGCTGGCCTTGCCATCGCCGAACAGCTTGCCGCCGATATCAGCTCGGCCAATCAGACCCAGCGGAATATCAACGACGGAGCTTCGTTGGCGCGGGTCGCCGAAGGCGCCACCAACGAGATATCCGACCTCTTGACCCGTGGACGGGAGCTTTCGATCCAAGCGGCCAACGGGACGTTGAACGATGATCAACGGGCCACCATCCAACGGGAGGTCGATTCGATCAAACAGGAGATCAACCGTATCTCCGGCGTGACCGAGTTTAACGGCCAGAAACTGTTGAACGGCGAACTCGCCCCCGGATCGTCCAATCAGGTCTCGATCCAGGCCGGTATCCAAAGCACCGGCGCCGACCGGCTCTCGGCCAATGTGGTGGAAGCGACCGACACGGCGACTCTCGGGGTCGATTCGGTCGATGTCTCGACCCAACAGGGGGCGCTTAGCGCTCTCTCCTCCTTCGACACCGCCATCAGCCAGGTGAACCAAACTCGTGGCGATATCGGGGCCCTACAAAACCGGCTCGATTCGTCGGCCCGAAACCTGGGGGTCTTCAAAGAGGGGCTTTCCCAAGCCGAAGGGCAGATCCGAGGGCTCGACTACGCGCAGGAGACCTCGTCGTTCTCCCGCAACCAAATCCAGTCGCAGGTGGCCACCAACGCTTTGTCGCAATCGAATGCGGCTCAGTCGGCGGCTATCGGCGCGTTACTGAATATAAAGGGATAAATCATGGAAACAGGTTCGATTGGTAATCTGGGAACGGCCAGCGGGTTGCAACAGCAACCGGCCGCGCAACCGACCCCGCCGACGCAAGATCAGCCGCCGCAACAAAACCAGCAGGCCGAGACGAACGACCAGCAGACCCGTTCGTCGGCTCAAGCGCAGTATGGCGGAAGCGGACAAGGGGTTTCGACCTCGGCCTAACCGTAAAGGAGAAGGTTTCATGGCTACGATCACGACCACGGGTAACACCGGGTCGGCGGTCTCGCGAGCCGCCGATCAGCAGGCGCAACGCCCGAAACCGAAAACGTCTCGTCCCCCCACAAGCCCTGCCGCACGGGCCGATCAGCAACGCCGACAGGCGGGGCGGGCCGCCTATAAGCAGCCGGTGAATATGGGTCTCCCCGACCCGATCGTCTCGGCCACCAAAAAGGCCTTGCTCGGTTCCGGCGACAAAGTCGATACCCGAGGGTAACGAACATGGCCGAAACACGCTACGTCTCCCGGCAGGAAGCGGCGACGAAGACGAAGGCGAATCTTGCGATCCCCTACAAAAAAGCGGCCGGTTCGGGTGGGGTCCGCACACCGTCGCCGTCGGGTCAGGCGGGAGAGACGGTCGAAGCGCGTCCTCTCAATACCGCCGGCCAAGGGCCGAACCCTCCGGCCACGGCGCGGGGAACCGGTCGGGCGACGGCGCAGCAGGACGCGCAAAATACGCAGAACGCTCGGCAGGCGCTGGAAGGGACGGGGGGTACGGTCGATAACGAGGCCTAATTTACCCTTACGGGCTTTATGCCTACCGCTCCCCGTAAGAGCCGCCCCTCGTCGCACCCCCGGTGGTAGTTTTGATTTCCGTTCCGGGGGCACTTCGCACCCCCGGTAGTTGTTTTGATTTCCGTTCCGGGGGCACTTCGCACCCTCGGTAATGGTTTTGGTTCCCGTTCCGGGGGCACTTCGCACCCCCGGTGGTAGTTTTGATTTCCGTTCCGGGGCACTTCGCACCCCCGGTAGTAGTTTTGATTTCCGTTCCGGGGGCACTTCGCACCCCCGGTAGTAGTTTTGATTTCCGTTCCGGGGGCACTTCGCACCCTCGGTAATGGTTTTGGTTCCCGTTCCGGGGGTGTCCTGCGGCTCGCTCTCGACCGATACCGCATGGCGGCTCAGTCTTTCGGCTCTTCTTCCAGATGAAACCGGTTGAGCGATTTCGTAAGTCCGGTGACCGGGTTCAACTCCACGAGCAAAGCGTTCAGCTCGGCAGGGCCGTGGGCCTCTTCAAAGCGTTCGGGGAGTTTTTGCGTAAACCGTTTCAGGATGATCTCGGTTTTCACTCCGATGACCGAGTGGATCGGCCCGGTCATCCCGACATCGACCTGAAACCCGGTTCCGCGCGGCAAAATCTTCTCGTCGGCGGTGGGGACGTGGGTGTGGGTGCCGTAGACCACCGAGACGCGTCCGTCGAGAAAATAGCCCATGGCCTGTTTCTCGCTGGAGGCTTCGGCGTGCATGTCGACGAGGATGATGTTGGTCTCTTCGCGCAATTTCGCCAGCTCGACTTCGGCTTTTTGGAAGGGGCAATCGATGGCGTCCATAAAAACCCGTCCCATCAGGTTGAGGACGCCGATCTTCACCCCATTCTTTTCGTAGATCCCGGTGCCCCGACCGGGAGCGGTGGTCGGGATATTGGCCGGGCGCAACACCCGCGACTCGTTCTCGACCAGCTTCAGGGCCTCTTTCTTATCCCACGTGTGGTTTCCGGCGGTCAGGACATCGACCCCGGCGGCGAACATCTCGTCGGCGGTGTCGCGAGTGATGCCGAATCCGCCCGCTAGGTTCTCGCCGTTGGCGACGACGAAATCGGCTTTGGTCATGGCGACCATGTTGGCCAGCCGATTTTTCACGATGCGACGGCCCGAATGACCGTAGACGTCGCCGAGGATCAATATTTTCAAAACAAGGCTCCAGGAAGTGGTTGAGGGGAGGGAAATATGCCCCTCCCCTCTTGGAAGGTACGTTTACCGTCTCTCATCTGTCGAGACCAAGCCGACATCGGAGGCGACTCTTTCTCGGAGAGGTAGATCCCCTTGCCGCCGCGCAGGCGCCTCGGGGAGTGGAAAAGCGCTTTCGACAACGCGGCGGTAACGCAGATAGCTTTTCCTTTCCCGTCAACGGGCGAAGTCGGTGACTCTCGTCTCCCGAATCACCGTCACCCGAATTTCGCCCGGATAGGCCAGCTCGCCCTCGATCTTTTTGGCGATATCTTTCGCCAGGAAGAAGGCCTCCGAATCGCGGATGGCGTCCGGCTCGACCACCACCCGGATTTCGCGTCCCGCCTGAATGGCGAAGACATTCTCGACGCCGGGAAACGACTGGCCGATCTCTTCGAGTTTCTGCATTCGGTTGATGTAGTTCTGCAACATCTCCCGCCGGGCGCCGGGACGGGACGCCGACAAAGCGTCCCCCGCCGCCACCAAGACGGCGATCACCGATTCGGCCGGGACGTCTTCGTGGTGCGACGCGATGGCGTTCTGAACCACTTTCGGCTCGTTATAGCGCCGGGCCAACTCAAGGCCGATCTGGGTATGCGTCCCCTCCTGGTTCTGGTCGAGGCTTTGCCGAGGTCGTGCAGCAACCCGGCCCGGCGAGCCAACTTCACGTTCTGCCCCAGTTCGGCGGCCATCATCCCGGCCAAGAAGCCGACCTCGATGGAATGGCGCAAAACGTTTTGCGAATACGAGGTCCGGTATTTCAACCGCCCCAAGGTCTTCACCAATTCGGGGTGGATACCGTCGAGCCCCAGCTCGAAGACCGCTTTCTCGCCCTCTTCTTTAATCCCCTGCTCCACCTCCTTGGTGATCTTGGCGACGGTGTCTTCGATTCGGCCCGGATGAATCCGTCCGTCGTGAATCAACCGCGACAAGGTCTGCCGGGCGATCTCCCGTTTGACCGGGTCGAAACAGGAGACGATAACGGCGTTGGGGGTGTCGTCGATGATCAGGTCGACCCCGGTCGCCACTTCCAGCGCCCGGATGTTTCGCCCTTCCCGTCCGATGATCCTCCCTTTCATGTCGTCGTTGGGGAGATCGACGACGCTGACGGTGTTCTCGGCGACATGGTCGGAGGCGTACCGTTGGATCGCCTGGGCGATGATGAAATGAGCTTTGTCGGAGGCTTCGGCTTTCGCTTCGTCTTCCATCTGCTTGACCGTTCCGGCCACCTCGAGCCGGGCTTCGCCGAAGAGCCGCTCTTTGAGTTCGGCCTTCGCCTGTTCGGCGGTCAGTCCGGCCAGCTCCTGCAACCGGTCGACCTGCTGTTTCACCAGCTCGTCGATCTCGTCTCGCTTCTCTTCGAGCCCCTGTTTGATCTCGTCGAGCTTTTGCTCTTTCCGGTTGTAGTCGTTTTCGCGTCTCTCGGCCTGTTCGATTTTTTTGTCGAGGGTCTTCTCTCGATGGAGGAGCCGTCCTTCGATAGCTTCGATCTCTTTTTTCCGTTCCAGAATCCGCTCTTCGAATTCGGCGTTGGCCTTTAAGGTGCTCTCTTTGGCTTCCAGCCGAGCCTCTTTGGCGATGGTTTCGGCCTCTTTTTTCGACCGGGCGACGATCTGCTCGGCTTCGTCGAGTTTCTTTTTAGCTTCGGCTTCCATCTCTTCGGCTTTGGCCGAGCCGGAGGCTTTGCGAAGGACGAAGCCTGCGGCGACGCCGATGACGAGCGCAACGAGCGCGGCGATAATCAGTTCCATGAACACCTTTCCCCTGTTGGAATGGGGGGGACGGTCCCGAACGGGAGACGTCCCCGGTTATCGGCCGTCGGGCGACGAGAGGAGAGGGTGACGAACGTGACGGGGGGGATCAGTCGACCTTCACCCACCGCGTGACGCGGGGTGAAGCGAGCGGGGCGTCGTCGGCCCGGTCGAAGATGTCGTCGGTCATCCCTCCTGTGGCGCGACGCCCATAGGCGTGCGACCGGGAGGAGATGGTGACCGGAACGGCCCTGAAGGAGCCCTGCGAGGAAAAGGCGCTCCGATCGACAAGCGTGTCGAGCGGAAGGGCCGACGGACCGCTCACGCGAGTCAGCGTCGTCACGACCATTTCCAGCAGGCGAAGTATCACGTTTACGTTTTCCTCTCCGGTCGTCTATCGACGCGCCGGGGTATTAACTCGCTGAGCCCGAAAAACTATCCGCATTGTCGCTACGGTGTCGAACCGGGTCGTGAAATCCTCACGTACGCTCGCGTACGCTCCGCTTTCCCGCCCGGCTTCTCCTTGTAGCGCCCGCTTCGATAACGTTTTTCAGCGCTCAGCCACATCACATCGTGAGACCGAGATGGTCGGCGTCACGTATTAGCCGGTATCGTGTTCGCGCCGGGTCAACCGACGCTCCGCATTTTTTCGGCCCACGAGAAACCCCCGTCGGACCGAGGGATATAGAAAACCCCCGCCTGCGCCGTGCAGCCTGTTCTTTGAACCTGGATAACCAGGTGGGCGCCCGGTGTAACCGCTTTAGGCTTTCCGAATCGGACCTGCCGAAGGAAGGAGGGTTACCCCTCTCATCTTCCGATCCGCGGACATGCGCACCACGGTCAGTGTGGGCTCCCGAAACATGAGCATTGGCTCAAAAAACGCTCAGCTCTCGCGAACGCCGCAGGGGTTGTTCACCCTGTGTATTCGACCAAAACGACCTGATCGGAACGGAACCGTAGTCCCAAAACCTTTCACGTCTCAATACCTTATACCACGCCAAGCGGATCGGCGGCAAGACAATTGGGAAGGGGAAAAAAGGGGGCAGGCAACTCATTGAATCTTAATGGACGCCAAAAGGGAGAATTTTAAGGGGAGAAGAGCCCATAAGATATGAAATATGATCGTATCGGCGACGAGGGCATTCGGATCGGTTAAAGCGTAGGCGAACGCCTCGACGCCGTCGCCGGAGCGGTAACGGGAGAGCCGGTCGCCGCCCGCGTAGGGCCCTTTAAGGTGACGAGCCCCCGGTTCGGGGAGAACCGGGGGCCTGTCTACACCAAAGACGTCCGGGGAGGACGCCGTAACTTAGACCAGGCCGAAGTGAAGGAAGTGGTGTTTGCTGACGACTCCGTCGCCGGAGCCGCCAACAAGGTGGTGGTCAGTACAGTGGTGGTCTTGATCCGGCCTACTCCAAGCTGATGCCAAACATTTGGGGGGTGGCGCAACTTTCCGTCATCGAAATGTTTTCACCACCACGCACAATGCCCTTCCCGCGTAAGGGAAAGGGTCACTTGATGCCGATATCGAGCTGCCGCTCCTCGTACCGTTTCAGCAACTGCTCGATCGCCTCCCGAAAGAGGACCGCCTTGGTAACTTGGAGTTCTTTGGCGACCCTATTGAGGTGTTCGATTTGTCGCTGGTAAAGGTGGGTGGTCACCGGCACCTTTTTTTCGGTATCTTCGTTTTTTGCCATGCGTCAACTTATGTTGGTAACAATAGATGGCTTTTGACAGCTTTTGCAATATTCTTACATAATTCGACTAAATGTCAAACATTTTTTTAGCCCCCATTTTACAATTCGATACAAACCTCAAACAGATACACAACAACACGACATGCTATACTCACCCCAATAAAAGAACACAACACCGACCGGAGACTGAACGTGTCGAACTTCATAAAAACCACCCGCACCACCCTCTCGGCCCTGGCTCTCGTCCTCATCGGCGCAGGCGCCAACCATTTTCTCTCGCAACCGGATCCCCTCTCGCCGATGAGCGCGATGGCCGATCAGGAGATCGCTCCCCCGGCGACTATCTTTGCAAAGATCGCCCGGGAGCAGTCGCCGGCGGTGGTAAATATCTCGACGAAACAGAAACCGAAAAAACGGATGGGGCCCCGCACCGACGACGAGCGAATGCGACAGTTCTACGAACGGTTCTTCGGTGGCGAAGCGCCTCAAGAGCGGGAGCGGCAGTCGCTCGGATCGGGTTTCGTGGTGGAGAAGGACGGCTATATCCTGACCAACTATCATGTGGTCAAACAGGCCGACGAGATCGTGGTCTCTTTCGGCGACGGACACGATACGAAAATCAAGGAGTATCCGGCGAAATTGATCGGGGCCGATCCGAAAACCGATATCGCGCTTATTAAAATCGAGCCGGACGACGATCTCCCGGCGCTTACGTTGGGGGACTCGCGCGCCCTCCAGGTGGGGGAGTGGGTGATGGCTATCGGCAACCCGTTCGGCTTCGCCGGTTCGGTGACGGTGGGGGTGGTCTCGGCGAAAGGGCGGGAGATCGGCGCGGGGCCTTACGACGATTTTATCCAGACGGACGCGTCGATCAATCCGGGGAACTCCGGCGGACCGCTGCTGAACGTCAAAGGGGAGGTGGTCGGCATCAATACGGCGATCTATACCGGCGGCATGGCGGGGGGGAATATCGGGATCGGGTTCGCGACGCCTATCCACGTCGCCAAGGCTATTCTCGCCGATCTTAAGGAAGGAAAAGTCTCCCGGGGATGGTTGGGGGTGATGATCCAGACGATCTCGCCGGAGATGAAGGAGGCGTTCGGCCTCAAAAACGATAAGGGCGCCCTCGTCGGCGATGTGGTGGACGACTCTCCGGCGCTGAAGGCGGGGATCAAAATCGGCGACGTGATCGTGACCTTCGACGGCGAGGAGGTGCCGACTTCTTCCGACCTCCCCCGGATGGTCGGGGCGCAAAAACCGGGAACGAAGATCAAGCTCGGTATCATCCGCGACGGAAAGAAGATGACTCTTTCGTTCAAGCTGGGCGAAATGCCGACTGACGGCGCCGAACTCGATGGGGAGGGGGCCGACGGTAACGACGGCTCGGCTATCGAAAAGCTGGGGCTGTCGGTGGAGACGGTTACGAAAGAGATGGCGCGTCAACTCGAAATGGATAAACCGACGGGGGTGGTGGTGACCGGGGTGGCGCCGGGCGGCGCGGCGGCCCAAAGCGGTCTCCGCCCCCGTGACGTGATTCTGGAAGCGAAGCGGACGAAGATCAAGGATGCGGAGCAGTTCGAGAAAATGGTGGAGGAATCTAAACCGAACGAAAATCTGGCCCTCCTGATCCGCCGGGGAAAAACAACCCAGTTCTTCGTCCTCACCACTCCCGACGAACAATAGGCCTCCTGCGAGGGGAAGCGAGGAAGAGGATGTACGTTCTTTTTGGGATGTAGCGTCTCACGTCGGTTGCAAAGGCATCGCGCGTCGTGTTCGGCATGAGTTGCGAAACGAACACGACGCGCGGCGTCCGGTTATCGTCTTAGTCGCGACGAACGGATGGTGATGGCGGCGCTTTTGAGCGGGGGGTTCCCCTACGGCGGATCGCCGCCCGCCTGCGCCACGGGCGCGCGAGCGGACGGTGTCGCCGTCGCGCCACCGACGGGCGGGGCCATATCGCTGACCAGGTGATGATCGACGATGGCGCCGAAACGGGGGAAGAGAAAGAAGATAGCGCGGCCGGTCTTGACCTTCGGGCAAGACCGGCTTGATAATCGACCGGGAAAGCGGCCCGGTCGCCGAACGCCAGGCGAGGTCATCACTCCCACGTGTTGCAACTGATGCGAGACATTACATCTAAAGAAAAGAACGTCCTCCTCCTTTCTTTCTCCCTGCTGGCGGTTCTTTGGTTCGGCGGGGTCGGTCATGCCGCAGAGCGGCGGACGGCGGTCGTCGAAGCGGTGGAGCGGGTCGGTCCCAGCGTCGTCAACATCAACACCAAATATGTCGAGAGCGTCAATCCTTTCCGGCAGCGATTCGGCGGACAAAGTTTATTCGGCGACCTTTATCCCCCGCAACAAGTCGAACGGACCAGTCTCGGTTCCGGCGTCATCATTAGTGGCGACGGATACATCCTGACCAACAACCATGTCGTCGACGGCGCCAGCGCCATTCGGGTGACCCTCGCCGACCAGCGCGAGTTCGCCGCAGAAGTGGTCGGGGCCGACCCCCGGAGCGACATCGCCGTCATCCGGGTCGAAGGCGCCAAACGGTTACCCGTAGCCCCGTTGGGAAAATCGTCCGACCTGATGATCGGCGAAAGCGTCATCGCCATCGGCAACCCCTTCGGCCTCTCCCACACCGTCACCACCGGTATCTTGTCGGCCATCAACCGCGACATCAAAGGAGAGAACGGGGTCTTGTTGCAAGACTTTCTGCAAATCGACGCCCCGATCAACCCGGGCAACTCCGGGGGAGCGTTGCTCAACATCAACGGCCAACTCATCGGCGTCACCAGCGCCATCTATCGTTCCGCCGAAGGAATCGGGTTCGCCATCCCCATCGACCGGGCCATGCGGATCGTCGGCGATCTGATATCCCACGGACGGGTCATACGAGGCTGGGCCGGATTCGTCGCCGAAGAACTCTCCGTTCGGATGCGGCGCGACCTCGCATATAAAGAGAGTGGCGGCGCCCTCGTCACCAAAGTCTTCGACGGAGGGCCGGGGCAGGTGGCCGGCGTCGAGCCGGGAGACATCGTCGAACGGATCGACGGTAAAAAGGTGACCGGCGGCGCGATGTGGCCGACCGATTGTTTAACCTGACCGGCGGGGACGCCATCACGTTGTCGCTCTTCCGGTTCGGGACGCGCGTCACCCTCACCGTCACCGCCGCTCCGATTACCGGGCCGGTGGCCGAACGGGTGGTGGAAGAATGGCTCGGAGCGGCTGTCGTTCCCAACAACCGGGAGCTGGTCCGTGACTACGGTTTGCGGACCGACAAGGGGTGCGTCATCATCGATCTGGATGACGACGGGGGATTGGCGCTCACCGGCGCTCGACCGGGCGACGTGATACGGCGGATCAACCGGACCGTCACCGACACCGCCGACGATCTAAAGAGGGCGGCTTTGGAAGCGATTACCTTCGGCGGCGGAGTCATCTATCTGCAACGAGGGGGCGCGGTGTATCAGTTGTCGTATCGTTAAGAGCCGCTCAACCTGTCGAGACCGTCGCTTATTGAGCGCCGTGCGGGGCCGACCGTGGCGCGCGGTCTATTCTAAGGTCACCCGTTCTTCGCCGATGAGCGCCTCAACGTCGGCCACCAGTTCGTCGGTGGCGTCGACGCTGTACGATCCGGCCCGCATCACCACCACCCCTTTGGGCGATTTCATATGCAACGTCACCGGCGCTTTGCCGCGACGGCGTTTAAAGACATCGCGTATCTCCTCCAACAACTCCCGCTCCAGCCCGGTGGTGGAGAGATGGATATGGACGCTGCTGGTGAACTTGGCTCGGGCCTGGGGGAAGGTGAGCACCTCGTCGGCGATGACGGTGACGGTGAGATTCTCCTCGTCCACGTCGGCTTTTCCTTTGATGAAGAGGAGCTCGTCCCCTTCAAGGAGTTCGACACATTCTTTATATATCTTCGGCAAAATCAGCGCTTCGATGGTCCCGGTCATATCTTCCAACGAGAGCCGGGCCATCGGGTCTCCTTTTTTGGTGGTCAGGTTCCGTTTGGCGGTGATGACGCCGCCGATCCGAACCTCCCCTTGGGGGGGGGCGTCGGTGATGGTCGAAGAATTGTAGGTGGCGAACAGTTTTAGATCCTTGACGTGCTCGGATAACGGATGTCCCGTTAAATAGAACCCAAGCGCCTCTTTCTCGAAAGAGAGGCGGACCTTCTCGGGCCACTCGTCGGCCTCGTCCAAGATCACGGCGCCACTCTCTGCGCCGTCCCCCCCCATGAGGGAGAAGATATCCCCTTGCCCCATGGCTTTGTCCCGTTGGGTTTTCTGGGCGGCGCCCATCACCTTTTCGATATTGCCGAAGAGCATCTGGCGGGGCGATCCCATACTGTCGAAAGCGCCGCATTTGACCAACGCTTCCATCACCCGTTTGTTGATCGACTGGGCGTCCACCCGTTCGGCGAAATCGGTCATCGACGCAAACGGCCCCTCTTCCCGTGCGGCGATGATCGCCTCCACCGACGCGGCGCCGATCCCTTTGACGGCGGCCAGGCCGAACCGGATGACCCCGTCGTGGACCGAGAAGGGGGACATGGAAAGATTGACGTCGGGCGGGGTGACGGCGATGCCGAGCTCTTTGCACTCCTGGATGTAGCGCAAGACTTTATCGGAGTTGTCCATCTCCGAAGTGATCAACGCCGCCATGAATTCCGCCGGGTAGTGGGCTTTCAGGTAGGCGGTCTGGTAGGCGACGAGAGCGTAGCAGGCGGAGTGCGATTTGTTAAAGCCATACTCGGCGAACATGACGATGTTCCCCCAGAGCTCTTCGACCTTTTCTTTGTCATGCCCCAATCCGACGGCGCCGTCGACGAACTTGACCTCCAGTTCGTCCATCATCGCTTTGATCTTTTTCCCCATCGCTTTGCGCAACGAGTCGGCTTGGGCGAGGGTGAAGCCGGCCAGGATGTTGGCGATTTTCATCACCTGTTCCTGGTAGACGATAACGCCGTAGGTCTCGCCCAAGACTTCTTTGAGACATTCGAACTCGTGAACCACCTCTTCGTGGCCATGTTTTCGTTTGACGTACGCGTCGGCCATGCCGGAGTTGATCGGGCCGGGACGGAAGAGGGCGACCAGCGCGATGATGTCGAAAAAGTCGGTCGGTTTCATCTTCCGAATCAGGTCGCGCATCCCGCTCGATTCGAGCTGGAAAACCCCGAAGGTCCGGGCGTTTTTCAGAAGGTCGTAGGTCTTCCCGTCTTTAAGCGGGATAGCGTCGATATCGATGGTGACGCCGTGATTGGCTTCTATTTGTTTAAGCGCGTTGTGGATGACGGTCAGGGTCCGCAAACCGAGAAAGTCCATTTTGAGAAGCCCCAGCTTTTCCACATCCCCCATGGGGAACTGGGTCGAGACGTCGTCGCTTTGGCTCGGCTTGTAGAGCGGCAGATATTCGGTGAGCGGCTCCGGCGAGATGACGACCCCTGCGGCGTGGGTCGAAGCGTGGCGGACGGTCCCCTCCAACTTTTGCGCGATCTCCAGAAGATTGGCCACTTGCCGATCTTCTTTGCGCAACTTCTCCAGCCGCTCTTCCTGCTGCAACGCTTTTTCGAGGGTGATGTTCAGATCGTTGGGGATCAGCTTGGCGATCTTGTCGGCGGTGGCGTATTCGATCCCCATGACCCGGGCGACGTCCCTGACCACCGCCTTGGCTTTCATGGCGCCGAAGGTGATGATCTGCACCACCCGTTTTCCCTCATGCCCCTCTTCGTATTTTTTCCGCACGTAGTCGATCACTTCGCTGCGGCGATCCATGCAGAAGTCGATATCGATATCGGGCATGGAGATGCGGTCGGGGTTAAGGAACCGTTCGAACAGAAGATCGTATTCGAGCGGGTCGAGGTTGGTGATCCGCATGGCGTAGGCGACCATCGAGCCCGCCGCCGAACCACGTCCCGGCCCCACCGGGATATCGTTGGCTCTGGCGTAAGCGATGAAGTCGGCCGTAATCAGGAAGTAGCCGGGGAACCCCATCTTGTTGATGACCGAGAGCTCCATATGGAGTCGGTCCATATAATCTTTCTGCCGCTCGACCGAGACGGGCGCCCCCTTTTTCTCCGCTTCGATGAAGCGCAACCGCAACCCGTGGATCGCTTGATCCTCCAGCTCCTTTTCGAGCGGTTTCCCCGCGACCGTCGGATAGTCGGGGAGATGATATTTCCCTTCCTCGAACGTAAAGCCGATCTGCTCGGTTATCGCAAGGGTGTTGGTCAACGCCTCCGGGATCTCGCCGAAGAGGCGATACATCTCGTCGGGGGTCTTCACATAAAACTGGTCGCCGTGATAGCGGAGCCGGTTTTCGTCGGCGATCTGTTTGCCGGTGCCGATGCAAAGCAAGGCGTCGTGGGCCGGGGCGTCCTCTTTGTTCAGATAGTGGGCGTCGTTGGTCGCCACCAGCGGCAGGCCGGCATCTTTGGCCAGCTTCACCATCAGCTTGTTGACCTTCCGTTGGTCTTCGATGCCGTGGTCTTGTATTTCGAGATAGAACCGCTCGGGGAATATTTCGGCGTAGAACCCGGCCGCCTCTTTTGCCTGATCGTATTTGTCGTATTTCAGGTTGCGGGCCACTTCGCCGTGGAGACAGGCAGAAAGAGCGATGAGCCCGTCGGAATGAGCCGCCAGCAGCTCTTTGTCGATCCGGGGCTTGTAGTAGTACCCCTCCAGATAACCGGAAGAGACCATCTGGCAGAGGTTTTTGTACCCTTTGGCGTTTTGCGCCAACAATACGAGGTGGTAGTAGCGGGCGTCGTAATCGACGTTTTTATTCGCCTCGCCCCGGTCGAACCGGGAACCGGGGGCGAGGTAGACCTCGCAACCGATGATCGGCATGACCCCCGACTTGATGGCGGTATTGGCGAAGTCGAACGCGCCGAACATGGCGCCGTGGTCGGTGACGGCGACCGCTCTGCCGCCGTACGACTTGACCTTCTCGACCAGCGGCTTGAACTTAATGGCGCCGTCGAGGAGGGAGTATTGGCTGTGAAGATGAAGATGGACAAACTGTTTTGCATCCACGATAGATCGCTCGTCGTTGGTTCTAAAAATCGGCGGAGAGTCGTGTCGCCCATTTTACTCGTTCGTCCCCGCGATTGCGCACCCCATTTGTCCGGTTCGGTGGGGCAATCGGGGTTACGTTTTACGAATGCGGCGCCGAACGGGCCATGCGCCGCCGGGGTTGCCCTTAATGAGGAGCGGTGGGGCGTCGCCACCCGGCGCAGGGGTCACCCCGCGTAGGGGGCTTCTTCGATGAGGTCGAGCTGGGCTTCGATCTGGGGGGTGGTGACCGGGTACTGGCCGTTGAAACAGGCGCGGCAGAAATGGTCGTCCGGCCCGTCGACAGCGTCGAGCATCCCTTGTTGCGACAGGTAGGCCAGCGACTCGACCCCAAGATAATCGGCGATCTGTTTCACCGACCAGGTAGCGGCGATCAACTCGGTCCGGGCCGGGGTGTCGATGCCGTAGTAGCACGAATGGGTCGTAGGAGGGGAGGAGATCCGCAGATGTATCTCTTTGGCCCCGGCGTCTCTGACCATCTTGACCAGCTTTTTGGAGGTGGTCCCGCGGACGATCGAGTCGTCGACCAAGATGATCCGTTTCCCTTCGATCAGTTCCCGGATTGGGTTCAGCTTGATCTTGACCCCGAAATGGCGGATCGACTGGGTCGGTTCGATGAAGGTTCGTCCGACGTAGTGGTTGCGGATGATCCCTTTCTCGAAAGGGATGCCCGATTCTTGCGCGTATCCCAAAGCGCCGACCACGCCGGAGTCGGGAACCGGGATGACGAAGTCGGCCTCCACCGGGAGTTCCCTCGCCAGACGCCGACCGAATCGCTTCCGCACCCCATGGACCGTGTGGCCGAAAATCATCGAGTCGGGGCGGGCGAAGTAGATATATTCGAAGATGCAATGCTTCGGCTGTCGCTTGGGGAAGGGGTGCAAGCTTTGCATCCCTTCGCTATTGAGAACCAGTATCTCCCCCGGCTCGACCTCCCGAACGAACTCGGCGTCGATCAAGTCGAAAGCGCAGGTCTCGGAGGCGAAGACGTAGCCGTCGCCCAACCGCCCGATGCACAAGGGGCGGAACCCGTGCGGGTCGCGGGCGATGATCATCTCGTCGCCACTCATGATGGCGAGGCTGTAGGCGCCCTCCAGTCGGGAGAGGGCGTCGATAACTTTGTCTTGCAACCGGGCTTTGCGGCTCTTGGCGATCAGATGGATGATCACCTCCGAATCCATGGTGGAGCGGAAGATCGACCCTTCCCGTTCCAGCTCTCCCCGGATGCCGTCGGCATTGATAAGGTTGCCGTTATGGGCCAAGGCGAGGGGGCCGTCGGCGTAATCGACGGCGAGCGGCTGGACATTTTTATAGGCCGATTCCCCGGCGGTGCTATAGCGGTTATGGCCGATGGCCATCGGTCCTTTGAGGAGATCGATTTTCTTCCCGTTGAAAATCTCCGAAACCAGCCCGACGCCGATTTGAACATGGTGACGGGCATAGTCGGAGGAAACGATGCCGGAGGCCTCCTGCCCGCGATGTTGCAGGGCGTAGAGTCCAAGGTAGGTGAGATTGGCCGCTTCTTCATGACCGAAAACGGCCATGACGGCGCACTCTTCTTTGAACTTGTCGGGGGCGATGCCGGGGACCACTTTTTTCTCGCACCGTTGATGGGGATGAAGCAGTTATTATCCCTTGCCGACGCTTGTAAGGTCAACGGCTTTACGGGCGAGAAGAGGCCTCGAAGAAAAAGGGGCGAATCGTTTGACAGATGAGGCGACTGGACCAATATTACCCTCGTGCGACATCCCGGCTCGAATCCGCCGGAGGGACCGAAGTTCTTAAGTCGCCGCCAAGTCTTAAACGAGGCGCCTTGGGAGCCCGCGAGGGACGTCTCCCGACGCCGACGATAGCGACCCGTACGGTCGGGCTGGGCGGTTTGGCGGACGGGCCTTCTTGGGGTTCGGGCTCTTATCGGTGGCGTTTGCAGAACCGGCGGTCTTGAGGGATCGCCCGGGTGGCGGCGTCAGGGTTTGTCGAACGGGGCGTGTGAGAACCGGAGTCCATGGTCCGGCCCCGATTGGGGCGGCGCTTGTGCGCAAGACTGCATGGACGCGCCGATTCTGGCGCCCCGTTTTTTTTTTTGTGACTACGCGGGGGCGAGGGGCCGACCGCCGCTCGGCGGAAGACCGCCCCCCGCGCATCCCCGGCCTGTTGGTTTGAAGACCGTTCCGGGGGCGGTTCGCCGTCTCGTCGTAGGCAGGTCGAGGAGACGTCCTCCTCTTCCTTCTTACGAGAGCGACCGCTTAAGGGCCGAGAGAAGGTTCAGGGCGTCGAGGGGGGTGAGGGCGTCGACGTCGATCTTCCGCAGTTTCTCTTCCACCGCCGAGGGGGTGGGGGCGAAGAGGGATATCTGATAATGAGCCGGTGTGTCGCCCGATTTCGCTTTTAGTTTCGGTCGCCCTTCGGCGTCCCGTTCGTTCGTTTCGAGTTCGGATAATATCTCCCCGGCCCGGTCGAGCGCTTCTTTTGGCAGCCCGGCCAGCCGCGCCACCTGAATGCCGTAGGAACGATCCGCCCCCCCCTCGACGATGGAGCGCAAGAAGATGATCTCGTCGTTCCACTCTTTCACCGCCACACTCAGGTTCGTCACCCCCGGCGCCGACTCGGCCAGCTCGGTCAGCTCGTGATAGTGGGATGCGAACAACCCCCGGCAACCGACCGCCGCAAGGTATTCGGCCACGGCCCAGGCGATGGAGATACCGTCAAAGGTCGATGTCCCCCGTCCGATCTCGTCGAGTATGACCAGCGACCGGGACGTTGCGTTGTTCAAGATGTTGGCCGTCTCGTTCATCTCGACCATGAAGGTCGATTGCCCCCGTTGCAGATGATCCTGCGCCCCCACCCGCGTAAAAATCCGGTCGGTCACGCCGATATGGGCCGACGTCGCCGGGACAAACGAACCGACTTGTCCCATCAGGGTGATCAACGCCACCTGCCGGATGTAGGTCGATTTACCCGCCATATTCGGGCCGGTGATGATCGCAAGGCGCCGGTCGTCCCGGTTCAGCGTGGTGTCGTTGGGGACGAACCGCTCCGCCAACGACGCCGCTTCGATGATCGGGTGTCGTCCCCCGACAATGGTCAAGGCTCCGCTGTCGTCGATGCCCGGTCGGACGTAGGCCCGTTCGGTCGCCAGCTCGGCGAGCCCGGCGAAGAGATCGACCGCCGCCAGCAGGGCCGCCATGAACTGGGCCCGATGGGCTTCTGTCGCCGTCCGTTCCCGAATCTCTTCGTACCGGGCCAGCTCCAGTTCGGTAGCTCGTTCTTCGGCGTGAAGGATCTTTTCCTCCAGCTCCTTTAACCCGGGCGAGATGAACCGCTCGGCGTTGACCAGCGACTGTTTCCGAATCCAGTCCGACGGAACCTGCTCGGCCTGGCGACGGCTCACCTCGATGAAGTAGCCGTAGACCTTGTTGTATTTCACTTTCAGTTGCGCGATTCCCGACCGTTTCCGTTCTTCCTCTTCCATAGCGAGGAGCGCCTTGCGGGCGTCGCTCTTGATCGAGCGGAGTTCGTCCAACGCCGGGTCGAATCCTTTCCGCAACGCCCCCCCGTCGCGGGCGTTCATCGGCGGGTCGGCGGCGATGGCTTTGGCCAGGAGGTCGGCCATATCTTCCATGTCGTCCCAGACCTTCAACCACGTTTCGGTCAACGGCGCCGGGAGGCCGGTGATCGCTTCTCGAATGGCGGGGAGACGGGTCAACGCCCCGGCCAGGGCGAGCAGGTCGCGGGGGGAGCAGTTCTTCTGGGTCACCCGCGCCGCGATCCGCTCCAGGTCGCCGATCCCTTCGAGCCGGTCGCACAAAGTCTCGCGCCGGGGGCGGTCGTCGACCAGCGCCCCGACCGTGGCGAGACGCTCTTCGATGGCGGCGACGTCGGTCAGGGGGCGGATCAGCCACTCCCGCAGCAGGCGCGATCCCATGGCGGTCCGGCAAAAGTCCATCAGGTCGAGAAGCGACCCGCGCCGTCCCCCGTCGATCAGATTCTTCGTTAACTCAAGATTACGCAACGTCGCCGGGTCGAGCGACATCCCGGCCGACGGGTTGTGGCGGATGAGGCGGCGGACCTGATCGAGCGCCCCTTTTTGGGTGTCGAGCAGATAGTGCAACGCCCCACCGGCGGCGGCGATGGCCAGATCCTCCCCTTCGAGGCCGAAGCCGTCGAGGGAGGTGACGTTGAAATGGGCCAGCAATTTTTCTTTGGCCGAACGAAGACCGAAAAGCCACGGCTCCAATCGGTCGACCCGGTTCGGATGGTCGGCCGCCAGCCCGGCGAAAAGCTCTTTGAACTCCTCCACCGTTTCGGGAACCAGAATCTGTTTCGGGTCGATCCGGGTCAGCTCTTCGAGCAACCGGGAGACTCCGTCGGCGCCGGTGAATTGGCAGGCCCTGAACAACCCGGTGGAGAGATCGACCTCGGCCAAACCGTAGCCCCGTTTACTGGCGGAAATCGCGGCGAGAAAATTATGCTCCCCCTCGTCGAGCATGGTCGACTCCATGACCGTGCCGGGGGTGACGACTCTCGTCACGTCGCGGCGGACCAGCCCTTTGGCCTTCTTCGGGTCTTCCACCTGTTCGCAGATAGCTACCTTGAACCCGGCTTTGATCATCCGCGGCAGATAGGTGTCGATGGCGTGGTGGGGGACGCCGCACATCGGCATCGGGTTGGCGGAACCTTTGTCCCGGGTGGTCAGCGAGATGCCGAGAGCTTTGGCGGCCACCACCGCGTCGTCGCCGAACATCTCGTAGAAATCGCCCATGCGAAAAAAGAGAATGCAGTCGGGATACTCGGTTTTGAAAGCCAAGTACTGTTTCATCATCGGGGTCGGTTCGGCCACGACTCACGCTCCCCGCGCGGTTTGTATACGGCTCGCCAAAGATCGGGTCGCCCCCGCGATATCGTCGGCGCCGAAGACCGCCGAGACGACCCCCGGATGGCGAGCGCCGGTGGCGAGCACCGCGTCGAGATTCGTTCCGTTAATCCCCCCCATGCAGGTGACCGGGATCGAGACGGCTTTCACCGCTTCGGCCAAGGGGGTAAGCCCGATGGGGAGGGCGGAAGGTTTCGTCGGCGTGGCGAACAACGGGCCGACGTTCACGTAGTCGGCGCCGAGCCGCTCGGCTTCGACCGCTTGCCCCGGGTCGTGCGACGAGGCGCCGAGGATCATCGACGGCCCGACGATCTTCCGGGCCGCCGGCAGCGGAAGGTCGCCCCGCCCCAGATGGACCCCGTCGGCTTTCACCGCTTGCGCGATGTCGATCCGGTCGTCGACGATAAAGAGCATGCCGTGGCGGCTTGTCTCCTCCCGGAAGAGCCGCGCCAGCTCGTACAACGTCCGGTCGTCGATCCCCTTTTCGCGTAGTTGTACGATCTTCGCCCCTCCGGCGGCCAAGGCCGCTATCGCTTCTTGGTCGCTATACCGCCCGGCGTAGTGAGACCGCCCGGTGACCGGGTAGAGGTCGATATCCGAGAAGACTGATATTCGCATCGGGCCATTGTAGCCTGTGGCGCCCCCCTTATCCATGCCCTGCCGGACATTGGTCCTGCCGGAAGTGGTCATAGGGTGTGCCATAATGACGGCAACCCGGAGACAACGCAGATAGTTTTCCCATGAGCAAGCCACTGACCCTCGGCATCATCGGCCACCCCATCGGCCATACCCTATCGCCGACCATGCATGCGTTGGCCGGGGAGATTCAAAGCATCCCCCTTTCCTACGGGGTTTTCGACGTCCACCCGGCGAACCTGGCCGCAGCGATCGCCGGGTTGCGGGCTTTGTCGGTCGACGGGTTCAACGTCACCGTCCCCCACAAAGTGGCGGTCATCCCCTACCTCGACGAGATCACCCCCGACGCCGCGACGATCGGCGCGGTCAACACGGTGGTCAACGTCGGCGGAAAATTCGTGGGGCATAACACCGACGGCCTCGGGTTCGTCGACGGGATACGTGAAGACGCCAGAGCCGATCCGACCGGCAAGAACGTCTTCATCTACGGCGCCGGGGGGGCGGCCCGAGGAGTGGCGGTGGCTTTGGCGCGCGCCGGGGTGTCCCATATCACCATCGCCAATCGGGATGCGACCCGCGCCGTCGAGCTGTGCCGAACGGTGACCGACGCGACCGGGGTGGCGACGACCCCGCTGCCCATGAACGCGAATCTGTTGGACGCCGTGGCTGACGCCGATATAATCGTTAATACCACCAGCGTCGGCATGGAAGGGGGGGGGAGCGAAACGAACCTCCCGGCGGTTGAAGCCATCCCTCCCGACGCGCTGGCGGTCGATATCGTCTATCGTCCCCTCGACACCGACTTCCTGAAACGGGCGCGGGACAACGGGGCGAAGACGCAAGACGGACTCTGGATGCTTATTCGCCAAGGGGACCGGGCCTTTCGGCTCTGGACCGGCGGGAACGCTTTTCCGGTGGAGGCCGTGCGGGCGGCCGCCGTGGCCGCGCTTACACACTACGACAGGGGATGACGCGATATGGCAAAGATTGACGCCTTCTTCAAATTGATGAACGAGCAGGGCGCCTCCGACTTGCACATGGTCTCGGGGCAGCAGCCGGTGTTGCGTATCCACGGCGAGATGGAACGGGTGAAGTATAAAACCCTCGAGAACGAAGAGCTGAAAGCGATGCTCTACGAGATCACGCCGGAAGAGAAGGTGAAACATTTCGAAGAGACCGGCGATCTCGACTTCGGTTACGAGATACCGGGGCTGGCCCGTTACCGCGCCAACTTCTTCCAACAAAAATATGGGATCGCCGCCGTTTTCCGGGAAATCCCGTCGGAGATTCTGACCGCCGACCAGCTCGGCCTCCCGCCGATCTTCAAAAAAATCGCCGAGCTCGAAAAGGGGCTCGTTCTGGTGACCGGCCCCACCGGGTCGGGTAAATCGACCACCCTGGCGGCGATCATCGACATCATCAACAAGATTCGGAAAGACCATATCCTAACCGTCGAAGACCCGATCGAGTTCGTTCACAAATCGTCGGCGGCCATCGTCAACCACCGGGAGGTCGGCACCCACACGAAATCGTTCTCGTCCGCATTGCGCGGGGCGTTGCGCGAAGATCCCGACATCATCCTCGTCGGCGAGATGCGCGACCTCGAAACGATCCAGCTCGCCCTCGAAGCCGCATCGACCGGTCACCTCGTCTTCGGCACCCTCCACACCCAGTCCGCCGCCAAGACCGTCGACCGGGTTATCGACGTCTTCCCCAACACCCAGCAATCGCAGGTCCGGGTCACCTTGTCGGAGACGTTAAAGGCGGTCGTCGCGCAGAACCTCTTTAAACGGATCGACAAAAAAGGGCGGTGCGCCGCGCTCGAAATCCTCGTCTGCACCCCGGCGGTCAGCAACCTTATCCGGGAGGCGAAAACCTTCCAGATCCCCTCTACCATCCAGACCGGTAAAAAATTCGGCATGTGCTCGCTCGACGACGCGATCATGGATCTGTTGCAAAAGGGATGGGTCTCGGCGGAGGAGTCGTACACCAAGGCGATCGAGAAAAGCCGGTTTATCAACTTCCTGAAAGAGCCGCCATCGGTCTTCGGATGAAAACTATCCGCATTGCCGCCGGGGTGTCAACGTCGCATGCGAAACGCGCACGCACGTACGTGCGCATTCCGTTTTCTCCCGCCAGCGCCCGCCTCGATAATGTTTCCATGATTTGGGGATAAGGAGTCTCATGCAGGTCCCGTCGTCGGTGGTCGCGTTTCTCTCGGCCCACAAGCGCTATCTCATCTCGACCCACGTCAACCCCGACGGCGACGGACTCGGTTCCGCCATGGGGATTCGGTGGGCGTTGTCGCAAAAGGGAAAAGAAGCCGCCGTCGTTATCGAAGCCTCCCCCCCTGCCACCTATAATTACTTCGACGATTTCGACGCCATCGCCTCCATGGCCGACCCGGCGCCTTTTAGCGGCGAAGCTCCCGACGCGCTGGTCATCGTCGACGCCCCGACCATCGAGCGGCTCGGCGAAGTGGCCGAACTGGTTCCCGACGGAACGCCGATTCTGATCATCGACCATCACCCGGCCGACGCGTGGAAAGGGGACGTCCTCTTCGTCGAACCGACCGCCAGCTCCAGCGCCGAACTGGTCTACGCCGTCGTCCGGGCCATGGGGCTCAACGTCGATAAAGCCTGCGCCGTCTATTTGTATAGCGGGCTCATCATCGATACCGGCCGGTTCCGGTTCAGCAACACCAGCCCATCGGCGCTCGTCGCCGCGTCCGAATTGGTCGCCGCAGGAGCCGAACCCCATACGATTAGCGAGCGATTGTTCTATACGAACACGTTTGAGACAACCAAAGCGCTTGGGCGATTGTTAGAGACCGTCGAACTCCACGCAGGGGGGAAAATCGCCACCGCCCATTTCGAGTTGGCGTTCGTCACGTCGCCCGAATGGGAAAAAATCGACACCGAAGGATTCGTCAACCACGCGCTGGCCGTCGAAGGGGTCGAAGTCGCCGCCTTGGTTCGGGAAGCCAAACCGGGCGTCACCCGCGCCTCGTTACGCTCGAAGCACGACATCGACGTGAACAAGATCGCCAAAGCGTTCGGTGGGGGCGGCCACGCCAAAGCGGCCGGGCTAACGATCGAAGCGCCGTTGGAAGAGGCCAAAGCGCAGGTCGTCGCGGCGATAGAGAAAGCGTTGGGGTAGGGGTAGCCCTGTTACTCACTCTTCTTGCTGGTCACGCTAGAATGCTTTTCTGAAATTTTGGAAAAAGAAGATATGTCTAAACTCACCATGATCGACCTCTTTGCCGGGGCCGGTGGATTGTCTGAAGGATTGGGAGAAGCGGGTTTCACCTGTCTCTACGCAAATGAGATTAAAAAGCGATACGCAGAGACGTACACGCTCAATCATCCCGAAGTCATGGTCGATCAGCGCGATATCAGAATGGTGGACGACGCCAAAGTTCGAAAACATCTCGGCATTAAAAGAGGTGAGTTGGATTTGATCGCGGGAGGGCCACCCTGCCAAGGATATTCCATCAATGCCCCGCTCCGATCTACGAGTGATGCGCGGAATCACCTATTTAAAGAATTTCTTCGCTTTGTAGACACTTTTTCCCCTCGCTCCGTACTTATTGAGAATGTTCCCGGACTGGTCTCTTTTGAAGGGGGGCTGACACTGCAAGCGATTCTGACCGCACTTGAAAAGCATGGCTATCATTCTGACGTGAGAATCCTGTATGCCCCTCATTACGGCGTTCCTCAAACGAGATGGAGGACCATAATCCTTGGAATACGAAAGGGGGAGACATCCTCGCCCGTTTTCCCGGAACCGGTTCTCAAGGCTCCTCTTCGTGTAAACTTCACTTCTCGATTTGAAGGACGCAATTTGGTGACCCTCCCCAGAAAAATTGAGTTGCCTCCCTTTATTACCGTAGCGGACGCCATAGGTGACCTTCCACCTCTTGAAAACGGAGAGATTGGTGAACACGTAAAGCCTTACCAAACCGAACCAATCAATGACTTCCAAAAAGCCATGCGGGCAGGTTCAAAGGGGGTGGTGAACCATGAGGCCGCTCGCCTAAGCACCGTCAACATGGAACGCCTTGCCTATATCCCGCCCGGTGGGAATTGGACCGATATCCCACCAAAAATGCTACCAATGGGAATGCAGAGAGCACGTCGTTCCGACCACACGAAGCGATATGGTCGGGTAAGCCCCGATGGTTTAGCATCGACGATTCTTACCAAATGTGATCCGCATTGGGGCGCCTATTTTCACTATAACCAAGATCGAATCTTTACCGTCCGCGAAGCGGCGCGACTTCAAACTTTTCCCGATTCATTCCATTTTGCCGGTTCACGGGTCGAGCAGTATGAGCAAGTAGGAAATGCCGTCCCCCCCCTATTGGCGACCGCTATCGGCAAATCGCTTGTCGACGTATTGGGATATAGCTCAGAACCGCTTGCAAGGGCTTTGTAATGGCTGGGACTATTTGGGAATTCTTTGGCTACCGGTCGAATGACTGTTCTGACGAAGCTCGCATCGCCGCCGAAAAAAAGCGCTGTCCGGTCATAGATGATATCTGTGAAAAAACATTCAATGACGGCGTCGTTTCGGGAGTTTGCACCATAAAACCGATCACCAGCGGACCGGTAATATGTTGCCCAATTCGACTGTATGCGGATGAATACAAGATACTTCGGGAGATAACAACGAAGGCGTTCGGCGAAAACCTTCAACTTGTCCCAGGACGTGAGGCGGTTTCCTCGGCTAAAGCCAGCGGTAAACCGTGCGTGGCGGTATTTGGCAAGCGTTGGGGTGGAGAACTCCGTCTCCCACAGAAGTCGGGCAAAGGGGGATATTTCGTAGACTGGGTGCTTGCCTATTTGGATGTCTCTGGAGAGCTACAGGAGTTCGTTGCTGTTGAAGTCCAAACCATCGACACCACAGGTAACTATCGGAATGGTTTCGTAGCCTTAAGCCAGAATCGCCAAATCGTCAAAACCACGGCAGGTTTGAATTGGGAAAACGTCTCCAAACGGATACTCCCCCAACTTATTTACAAAGGCCAAGTTCTTCAGCGGGAAGAGTTATGCAAAAAGGGCTTGTTTTTTGTCTGTCCCGAACCTGTCTATGAACGTATCATGGGTCGCCTCGGTGGTTCTGACGGTCTTGTACGCTATTCACTTCAACCGGCGTCGATCACTTTTGTCGCTTACAAGCATGACCTTGAGCGAACCCAGACAGATTCAGAATTAGTCCCTTTACGGCAAGCTATTATGCACACGACAACGGTCTATAAGGTGCAAGAGGCGTTTAATAACGTCACGCTACCAGAGGAAAACGTCTATAAAAACGCTATTCTGAAAGCGTTGGGGAAAGTGTGATACCACACTCAACTCAGAGCCTCCCCAATTTCCCCACCCACTTCTCCTCTTCCGCCACCCACCAGTCGAGTAGCTGGCCTATGGTCATAAGCTTCCCTCCAATCGAGCCGGGTCTCTCCAGCGCGTCGGCGTCCAACGACTCGACCAGCACGACGCTCCCGGTTCGGAATTCGCCCCATTGCCGGATGGTCCGGGTCACATCGTAGGCGCCGTATCCCTCTTTGCGCGCTTTCGTCGCCAGATCGAAACCGGGCAACCGCGGCATGTCGTCGTCGATCATGACGGTGATGGCGGGGCGGATAAGCCTGCTCTCCATCCGGTAGAGCCCGGCGACGATCTCGGTGATCGACAATCCTTCGGCGCCGACGCGACGCAACCTATCACCGTCGCCCCCTTCCACGGCGGCGCGGATGGCAGGAAGGGTTTCTCGTAATTGGCGGGCGATGGTGTCGGTGTCGGGCATGGTTCGCTTCCGGTGTCGATTTTCGTTCGGTTCATTATAGCCCCCCTCTCTTTAAACTTCCCATTTCGCCTGTCGCCGGTTACAATCCTTCCCTTGTCGTTCCGTTCGCTCTCGTCGGGTTATAATGGCGGGAGCGTAAACGATGACTGTGGCGCCGTGGCCAAGTGGTAAGGCAGAGGACTGCAAATCCTTTATCCCCGGTTCAAATCCGGGCGGCGCCTCCAACTCTTTTCGGAACGATGCGACGATGATCGACTCTCCCCTCTATCGCAAGATCGTCGAAATCCTCCAGACCGATCTGGAAGAGAAATCGACCGTCGTCCGGTTCCTCGCCTGGCGCGCAAAAACGCTCTACGAAATCTTCGACAAGTTCATGCGGGACGACTGCCCCACCTACGCCGCCTCCTTGGCCTACACCTCTCTTATCGCCCTGGCCCCGGCGACGGCGGTCATCCTCTCGGCCGTGTCCGCTTTCGAACTTTCACGGGAGGCGACGCTCAATTTCATCTTCACTCGGCTTCTCCCCAACGAGCAGCTCTCGTCGGTCATCGAGGCGAACATACAGACCTTCGCCGGGAACGCGGTGTCGGTGTCCGCCTTCGGCGCGTTCTTCCTGGCGCTCTTCGTCATATGGGGGCTGAACACGGTCGAATGGTCGTTCAACATGATTTGGAGGGTGGAACGAAGTCGCACCTTGATGAACAAGTTCATCTCCTACTGGTCGGCCATCACCTTCGCGCCGATTCTGGTGGCGGTGTCACTGGTGTTGACGGCGAAGCTGAAAACCGCCATGGCCAGCGAAACGTGGGAGGAGTACACCTATCTCCAAAGCTGGACCTTGAAGGCGGCGCCCTTCCTCCTCGTCTGGATCGCTTTCTTTTTGGTCTATCGGCTGATACCCAACACGACGGTCCGGTTCCGCCCGGCCCTTATCGGCGCCATCGCCGCAGGAACGTTGTTCGAAGGCGACCAAAGCGACATTCAACTATTACTTGGCCAACTACGCCACCTATCAGGCGATCTACGGCGCCATCGCCATCATCCCGATCTTTCTCTTCTGGCTCTACGTCACTTGGCTGATCGTGCTTCTCGGGGCGGTCATCGCCTACGCCATTCAGTATCCGCAGGAGGTGAAGCTCAAAGAAGACGACGGGTTCGACCGACGGGCCTACATAACCTACTACGGTCTCCGCGTGGCGGTGGAGACGGCCCGGTCGTTCATTACCGGCAAGGGAGCGCTCGACCCGGAAGCGCTCCAAGACCGCCTCTCGATCACCGCCGAGTTCTATCTCGAGATCGTCAAAGAGCTGCACGCGGCGGGTTATGTGGAACAGGTGGAAGGGGAGGAGCGGATCTTGCTCGCCCGCGCTCCTGACGAGATTACGGTGGCCGAGCTGATGGTGGCCTTTAACGCCGAAGCCCTCGCGGCGCCCCGTGGCGATAACGATCCGGTGCGGAACCGTATCTCGACGCTCTTCGATGATGCGCGTGGGGGAATGGCGAACCGGACAGAGGGGGTGACGTTGCTTTCGCTGGCTCAAGAGATGGAAGCCGAGGGAGAAGAGCTCTCTGCCAAGCAAGATATTGAAAATCGGGCGCAACCTGAAGGGCTGGCGACTTAGCCGCAAAGTATCAATGTCTTGCCTTGATACTTCTTGGTCGGAAACGTTTTGGTTTGTAATGATAATTGACATTTGAAATATGGGAAGGTAGCATGCGCTATCATAGAGTAATCTTTTTTTAGAGGCATTGGTGCATCCGTCTAAAGAAACCGGAACGTTGGGTCAACTTATCGAACTGATGGTGACCCGCTATCAGGAAATCGAATCGACGCTCCCCCTCCTTTCGCGCGAGCTCTCCCACTCGGAACGACAGGCGCTTAAGGTGGTGGCGAAGGCGGGACGGATCACCATCGGCGGGATCGGCAAAGGGATCGGCGCTCCTCCTTCGACGACCACCTGGCTGGTGACCGGGCTGAGCGACCGGCGGATTTTCAAACGAACGCGCGACGAACAGGATCGACGGAAAATCTGGATCGAACTTTCGGAAAAGGGGGAGGCGTTGGCTCGACTTATGGAACGTATCCCGGACCGGATCGCCGCCGATCTCCTCTATAAACTCGACCCGGATCAACGGGAAGCTTTCACCGATCTGGTCGATGTGGCTCTATCGCGTATAGAAGTCGTCGGCGCTTTGAAGTAGAATGCCTGCGTGTGAGGGTCGGTCGGCAAATGTTTAGCGAGTGGAGTTGGTGTGAAATCTGAGTATATCAATCCGTTTTTGCAGGCGACGGTCAATGTCATCAAGACGATGGCGATGATCGAACCGATCGCCGGAAAGCCGTTCCTCAAAAAGGACAAACAGGCGATCGGCGATATCTCGGGGGTTATCGGGCTGACCGGGGCGAGCCGAGGCTCTATCGTGTTGTCTTTCTCCGAAGGGGCTATCTGCGCTATCGTCGGCGGTATGCTGGGGATGGAGTTCCCTGAAATGACCGATGATGTGCAGGATGCGGTGGGGGAGCTGACGAACATGATCTCGGGTGATGCGCGACGCCGGTTGGCGGAAAAAGGGGTTATTTTCGAGGCGGGGATTCCGAATATCGTCTCGGGTCCGCATCATGAGATCAATTCCATCGCTAAAGGGCCGGTGGTGGCGATACCTTTCGAAATCAAAGGGCACAAGTTCATTATCGAAGCCTCCTTCGAATCCGACTTCTGAGTCCTGGCGGACGGCGCGGGCGCCTCACCCCTCTTCTTTCTCCGCCCCCGCTGTGGGCTTGGTCTCGACAGCTTGAGCGCGCTTGAACCTTCAACGCAATCTGCGAGCGGACGGCGCCGGGCGCCCCGCCTCTCTAATATATCGACGGGGTGTCCTTAGAAATCTTCCTCCTCCCGTTCCCCCTTCCAGTTACGCGGCGCCAGCACGACGGTGATCTCTCCTTTCACCGACGGGCGTGCGGCGAGGGTCTCGGCGACGCCGGCGATGTCGCCTCGCAGAAATTCTTCGAACTTCTTCGTCAGCTCCCGCGCTACGCAGACTTTGCGGGGGCCGAGTCTCTCGGCCATGTCGCGCAAGGTTTTCACGATCCGTTGGGGCGACTCGAAAAAGATGACGGTCCGTTTCTCGTCGCGCCAACTCTCCATCATGGTCTGCCGCCCCTTTTTGCGGGGAATGAACCCTTCGTAGACGAACCGGTGGCTCGGGAACCCGGAAGCGGTGACGGCGAGGATCGGGGCGGTGGGGCCGGGGATCGGAACGACGGCGACCCCCGCTTCGATGGCGGCTTTCACCAACGGGGCGCCCGGGTCGCTGATGCCGGGGGTGCCGGCGTCGGAGATGAGTGCGACCGTCTCTCCGTCGACCATGGCGGCGACGAGCCGGGAGGTCATCCGGTCGAGGTTATGGGCGTGGTAGCTGACCACCGACGCGGGGGCGAGGTCGTAATGGTCGAACAGAACGCGCGAGTGGCGGGTGTCTTCGCAGGCGACGATGTTGGCGGTTCGTAACGCCTCCACCCCGCGGGGGGTGAAGTCGGCCAGGTTGCCCAGCGGGGTGCCGACCAGCAGTAGCTGGCCGACGGCGGTCGTGTCGCTCACGGTTTCGGCGAGAACCGGCGGACGTCGGCCAGTTCGTTGTCGAGGAAGATTTTGACCATGGTCTCCCCGGCTATCGACACGAGGATCGAGAAGGTATCGCCGGGGCGATGGATCCGGTCATAGATCTCTTTCGTCCCGTTTTCGTTCTCCTGCGACAACGTCACGCGGACCGGCGCCGGGCGGTCGGGGACGGTGAAGTAGAGGAAGGTGACCCCATCCTCTCCTTTGCTCTCCCCTCCGCCGTCGCTGACGTTCAGGGTGACGAACGACCCGGCGCCCATCCGTTTGCCGAAGGTCGGCTCCTGCGACAGGACGACCCCCTTCTCCACCCGGTCGTTGGGGGTATAGGTGACGCGCGCCACCCGGAGATCGAGTCGTTTGATTTTGTTCATCACCGTCGAGAGGGGCATGCCGGTGAAGTCGGGCGCCATGACGTAGCGGGGCGCCGGACCGGCGGAGACGAGCAACGCCGGTTTTTCTTCCCGGGTCACCATCTCTCCGGCCGCCGGCTGTTGGGCCAGCACCGTCTCTTCGGCCTGATCGGCCGGGATGCGCAAGAGGTCGGGGCTCTTGAGACGGTTGGTCGAGAGGATCGTCCGGGCCTGCGCCAACGGCAGGCCGGCCAGTTCCGGTAGAATCACCGTCCGGCTCCCCCGGCTCACCGTCACGGTGATCGCCTCTCCCGGCAGGAGGGTTTTTCCGGCTTCGGGAGTTTGGGTGACGATCCCCTCTTTCTCGACCGTGGGGGAGTAGGCCAGGCCGGTGACCGTCAACGCCAACCCGACCCGATCGACCCGGTCGAGGGCGTCGCTTACGCTCAAGCCGGTCACCGACGGCGCCGCCACCCCTTCGCCGCTTCGATAAAGCGTCACCTCCATCGTCCCGACGGCGGTGACGACGGTCACCACCAGCATGATCAAGAGTGCGTAGAGGTAGTCGCGCATCGGATCAGTCTTCCCCGGTTCGTCGTAACATCGTCGCGTAAAAGCCGTCGGCCTCCCCCTCCCCCGGCAAGAAGAAAAGGTCTCCGACCGGCGTCAGATGAGGCGTCAGCGCCGGGTGGTTTTCGCCGATCCCGGCTCTTTCGAATCGTTTGTCGGTAGCGAGGAAAGCGTCGATCCGCTCGACCCCCTCCTCCGGTTCTATGGAGCAGACAGAATAAACCAGATACCCCCCCGGCGCCACCGCATCGGCCCCGTGGGAGAGGAGGGTTCGTTGCAGTGCGGCCATCTCTTCGATGGCGTCCCGGCTTCGGTTCCATTGGCTTGCAGGGTGGCGACGAATCACCCTGGTGGCTGAACAGGGGGGCGTCGATGATCCATCCGTTCGGCCCTTTTGGATCTGGCCAAGGAGCGGTGAGATCGTGCCGCCACCGGCGGCCACCCGGTCGTGCCCTCCAGCCGTCGGCATATTTTTCGCCATCGCGCGGAGATGTTTGGCCTACCGGTCGAGCGAGATAACGTGATCGTCGGCGCCGACCTGACGAGAGAAGAGATCGCTCTTCATTCCTTTCCCGGCGCAGGCGTTGATCACCATCGATCCCGGGGGGGGCGAGGAAGCGACGCCGCGCACTGGCTGGAGAGATCTTGCGGCTGGACGAACCCTTCACGGACCAGCGGCGAGGAGGAGAGGATCGTACCGGCGGCCACCTTTCGGCAATCGGGGAGGAGATCGACGGTTGACAGCGTCACTCCCGACCGTTCGGCCGCCTCGTCGAGACCGTCGATTTTGTCGACCCGCACAAAGACCGGCGCTCGTCTGTTCGACGCTTCGGCGATCCGCTCCGCCGTTTCGGGGCCGTAGGCTTTGACCCACCGTTCGATCATCCAGACCGGGAACGAAGTGATGGCCGCCAGCCGTTGGGCCGTGTCGAGCCCCTCCGGCAATACGGAAGCCACCTTGGCGTGGAATCCGCCGGATATTTCGCCGACCCGACGCAACGCCCCTCGCAAGACACCGTTCACGAAACCGGCGCTCCGTTCGGCGCGCGGGTCTTCTTTGGCCAGTTGCACCGCCTGATGGACCGCCGCGTGGGGGGTTCCTTCACCCATGCCGACCGCCTGGTAGAGCCCCATGCGAATGAGCGCCCGGACCGGCGGGTCGATCCGTTCGGGGGGGAGGGAGGCGTCGGCGGAAATAATCAGGTCGAGAGCCCCCCGCCACCGGGTGACGCCGAAGAGGAGCTCTGCGGCGAAGCGACGGTCGCGCGATTCCATGTTCATGAACGGCGGAGCGGCCAAGATCGGTTCGATATGGGCGCCGTCGTCGATGCGGACGAGAGCGTCGGCCACGGCCCGGCGGACCGGATCGCCCGACGGGGGTGGCGCCCCTTTTTTCGGTTTTCTCAACCGGGCGGCCACGTCATGGGGCGGCCCCCCATGAGGTGGAAATGAAGGTGCTCCACCGTCTGCCCCCCGTGGGCGCCGCAGTTGGTGACGATCCGAAAGCCGGTGGCGTCGACGCCGAGATCGGCGGCGATGGTATTGGCCGCCGTGAAGATCTCCGAGCAGGGCGTGGGTGCACAGGTCAGGGCGAAGTTATTCGGGATAGGTTCCGTTGGCACGATCAGGAAACGGAACGGCGCCTGCGGACTGATATCTTCGAAGCGCGACCACCTGCTCACTCGAATAGGGCGAGCCGTGCTGACGTCCTCTTTGATGATTTTGCAGAAGATGGCAGTCGTTCATGGGGAGCAGATTCTACCTTTCATGTAGCGAAACCCGCGAACGCCTCACCCTCCCCCTGTCCTTCCGTCTCCCACAGCCAGGAAGCGATGGTAACGCTTCCCTCCACGATACCATCGGTGCTACAATCCGAAGGCATAGTGAGGAGCGGGACACGCTCCTTGAGGAGGAATGGTATGACGCGGCGAAGGAAGCCTTGGCTGGGGATGATGCTGGCCTTCTCACTCGCCCTTCTCCATTGCGACGCTGCCGGACTCCGGGAGCAGCGAATAAAGAGGGTGACGTCTCCGGCATTTCGCTGACCCTCGTTTTTCCGGAAGAATACGCCGTCGACAGAGAAAGAGGTCTTCTCTACAACTCGTCGCTTCCGACGATGAACGCCGCCCCGTCGTATATCACCCGGGTCACCGTCACCATCACCGGTAACGGGATCGAACCGATCGTGCAACAGGTTCCTTTAGACACCGGGGTTGTCGAAGGGACCCTCCCCGCCGGGACCTATACCTTCGCCATACTGGTCGAGACCACCCTCGGCGACAGCTTCACCGGCTCGACCACCACCTCGCTGGCCCCCGGCGTGAGCGCCAACATCACCATCAACCTCGACGTCAACGCCCCCCCCAGCTCGTTGTCGATATCCGCATCGAACCGTACGCCGAAGCCGAACGAGTCGATCACCCTTACCGCCACCGTCGTCGACCCCGACGGCGACCCGGTCACCTTTAGCTGGAACGGGGGTGGCGGGGCCGTCGTCGGCTCCGGCGCCACCGTCGGTTGGAGCGCCGCCAAGGGGGGCGACTATACCGTCACCGTCACCGCCACCGACCCGCACGGGGGGGCCCTCAGCCAGTCGGTGACCATCACCGTCCTGAACAACCTCCCGGTGGTCACCAGCGTCACGGCCAACCCGGCCAGTCCGGTGTCGGGACAGAACACCACCCTCACCTGCGCCGCCACCGACCTCGACGGCGACCCCCTCACCTATACGTGGAACGTCGGCGGCGCCGCCGCCATCACCGGAACCGGCGCCACCGTTACCGCCCGCTTCACCCAGACCGGCCCCGTCACGGTCACCTGTACGGTGAACGACGGCCAAGGGGGGAGCGGGTCGAGGAGCCTTAACACCGACGTGGTCAACCTGACGCTGGCCAGAGGGTGGACGACCGGCAACCTCAACTGCCCCCAATGGGACGGTTACAAGATCACCTCTTCGGCGGCCGCATCCATTACCGTCAGTTGCACCTCGTCGGCCAGTTTCTGGCTGAACGCTAAAGTGACCGATTTCGATTGGATTGGGGGAGGGTCCGGAAACAATCTCGCCTCTCAGTCGGCCTCTGGCGCCGGTCTGTCGGTGACGATGAACGCCAGCCTTCCGCAGGGCACGTTCTATCTCTACATCGGCGAACAGGGGAATCCGGGGGTGAACGTAGGAGAGTCGTACAGCTGCACCGTGAGTCCGTCGGCGACGATCTTTCTTACGACCCCCTCCCCCCTCAACACCGACTGGGTTGAAGGGTGCTGATCGGTCGACCGGGCGACGTCGGTTGACACCTCGCGCCCCGTGGGCGATATTCCCCCAAGAGCCGAACTGATCCATCACCACCGCCCCAAGGAGAGCCGGTATCGCATGACCCTAAAAGAGCGCCTGCAAGATGATCTGAAAGGGGCCATGAAGGCCCGCGAAGCGGAGAAGCTGACCGCCCTTCGAATGTTGACCGCCGCGATTAAAAATAAAGAGATCGCCGTCGGCCATCCCCTGTCCGACCAGGAGGTGACCGACGTTCTCGCTTCCGACGTGAAAAAACGAAAAGACGCCGTCGAGCAGTTCCGGGAGGCGGGCCGGATCGATCTGGTGGAGCCGGAAGAGCGGCAGATCGGGTTCCTGATGGCCTATATGCCGGAGCAGCTCGACGAAGCGGCGGTGGCCGCTATCGTCGACGCCGCCGTGACGGAGACGGGCGCCACCTCGATGAAAGAGATGGGCGCCGTCATGAAGCTGGTGATGCCGAAGACCAAAGGGAAAGCCGACGGGGGGTTGGTGAACCGTCTCGTCAAAGAGCGGCTCTCGTAACGCTCCATGTCGATCCCCCAAGAGATCATCGACGAGGTTCGTCGACGAGCCGACATCGTCGAAATTGTGGGGGGACATGTTCCGCTCAAACGGGCCGGGGCGAACTATAAAGGATTGTGCCCCTTCCATAAAGAGAAAAGCCCGTCGTTCAACGTCAACCCCTCCATGCAGATATTCCGCTGTTTCGGCTGCGGCGAAGGGGGGAACGTCTTCTCGTTTCTGATGAAATACGAGAACCTTACGTTCCCGCAAGCGGTGGACCTGCTGGCCCGCCGCTATGGGGTGGAGATCCCCCGGAACGAAGAAGACCGCTCCAAACAAGACGCCCGCGAAAGGCTCTACGCCGCCACCGCCGCCGCCGCCGACTACTACCACCAGCTTTTGCTGAAAGCAGGGGGCGATTCCCCGATCGGCCGTTACGTCGCCTCCCGTGGATTGACCGACGAGCAGGTGAAGACGTTCAAGCTCGGCTGGTCGCCGGAAGGGTGGGAGGAGCTGTATCGCCACCTGTCGCGCAATGGGTATAGCGACGCCGAACTCGAATCGGCCGGGTTGGCGCAGAAATCGTCGCGCGGCAACTATATCGACCGGTTCCGGGGGCGGCTGATGTTCCCGATCACCGGCCCCGCGGGGAGGGTCATCGCTTTCGGTGGGCGGATCGTCGTCGACGACGAGAAAGCCCCCAAATACCTGAACAGCCCCGAGACCCCGATCTACCATAAGTCGAACGTTCTCTATGGCTATCACGAAGGGGCCAAGGCCGCCCGGGAGGCCGGCGCGTTCATCGTGGTGGAGGGCTATATGGACACGCTGGCGCTCCATGCCGCAGGGTTGCATAACGTCTGCGCCGTCTCCGGCACGTCGCTTACCGAAGAGCATGGGAAGATGCTCTCCCGCGTCTGCGACCGGGTGGCCCTTCTCTTCGACGCCGACCGAGCCGGGGAGGAGGCGATGAAAAAGAGCGCCCCGGCCTTGATGGGGCTCGGGCTGGTCGTCGCCGCCGTCACCCTCACCGGCGCCAAAGACCCGGACGAGTTTCTGAAAGTCAAAGGCGCCGACGCGTTGAACGAAGCGGTGGCCAAAGCCCCCTCGTTTCTGACCTACGTGGTCGACCGGATCCTCGGCGCCTACGACATGGCGGACGTCGATCAACGGATCGAAGCGGTGCGGCGGGCGATCCCCTACCTCGCCCACGCGTCGGATCGGATCGAACGGGCCGGGTATGTCGATTACCTGGCGACGAAAAGCGGCATGGATCGACGGGCCATCGAGCAGGAGTTGGCGGGGCGGCGAGCGGCGCCCCCTCCTGCCGACGCTCCGCGCGCGCGCGCGCCGAAGAAACCGTTACGGGCGACGCCGCGCCAGCGGACCGAGCGGGGGATGCTCCGTATGCTGATGGCCCAGCCTGCGTTGCTGACCACGGCGGCGGCCGATCTTGCGGCGGTCGATTTTATCGATCCTCTTTTCCAGAAGGTTTTCATCACCATCGCAAAGGGGGTGGAAGCCGGGGCGACCGAGGCGGCCGATCTGATCAATTACGCGGAAGACGAAGAAACCGGGCGCGAATGTGCGTCGATTTCGGGGGAACGGCATCTCTTCGATAGCGAGAACACCGAAGGGGCCGTGGAGGATTACCTCAAAAAGCTCCGGTTCGACCCGGAGATCAAGAAAGCGGCCAAGGCCGAATTGGTGGCGGCGGAAGGGGCGGGCGATAACGAACGGCTCCGCCGGGCCAAGGAACGCTGGGCGGCTCTGATGGATCAACGGCGCTGATTGAAAAAAAGAGTTGTTTCTTGCGTCGCTTGAATTCTAGAATATGTGTTTAACTTTTTGTCGGGATCACATCTTTCCGGACAACAGGAGAAAAAGGTGGCCAAGTCTTCGAAAGCCTCGCCGATGGAAACCCTTGTCGCGAAAGGCAAGGATAAGGGGTATCTGACCTACGACGAGCTGAACGAGGCTCTCCCCGACGATATCGTTGCGCCCGACCAGATCGAAACGATCATGGGGAAATTCGAGGAGGTCGGGGTCGATCTGATCGACGCCTCCGAGGAGGCCGCCTATCTGGCGGCGAAAAAATCGGGCAAGAAAAAAGGGAAAGCCGCCAACGAGAGCGACGAGGAAGAGTCGTTCGTCTCCTCGGAAGACCCGGTGCGGATGTACCTCAAAGAGATGGGATCTATCTCTCTGCTGACCCGCGAAGGGGAAGTGGAGATCGCCAAACAGATCGAAGAGGGGCAAAACGAAGTTTTGCGGTCGGTCATCAACTGCCCGATTACGGTTAACGTTATCGTTGAACTGACCGAGCAAGTGAAAAAAGGGGAGCTGGCGATCACCGACATGATCTCCCTCGAAGATCCGACCGGCGAAGTCTCGGATAAAAAAATCATCGCCGAGACCAAACGGGTCGCGCAGGTGGCTCGCCAGATGAAAACCGCCAACACCAAGCTCGACGCGGTGCGTGGCCGGATGCGCCTCAAAAAGGTGACGGTCAAAGAGCGGGCGAAGTTGGAGAAGGATTTCGAGAAATACTCGACGCAGGTCACCGGTTTCATTCGCGACCTGAAGATGGATTCGGCCCGGATGGACGAAATCATCGACTACATTCGCGGGTTCGGCGGTCGTTGCGCCGAGGCCGAGACGACCATTAGAAAAGCCGAAGAGAAACTTGGTCTGCGGGAAGCCCGCAAGGTCGAAGTGGTCCGCAAAGGGAAAAAGAAACTGACTCCCGAAAAGCAGGCCGAGTTCGAGGCGATCGTCAAAGCCGCCAAGAAGGACATCAAAGAGGTCGAAAAAGAGGCGCAGGTCACCTCCGACGAGCTGAAAGATACCTTGACGTCGATCAATAAGGGGTACCACAAAGAGCGGATGGCCAAAAAAGCGTTGGCCGAAGCGAACCTTCGCCTCGTGGTCTCTATCGCAAAAAAATACACCAACCGCGGCTTGCAGTTTCTCGACCTGATCCAGGAGGGGAACATCGGACTGATGAAAGCGGTCGACAAGTTCGAATATCGCCGGGGCTACAAGTTCTCCACCTACGCCACCTGGTGGATTCGCCAGGCCATCACCCGGGCCATCGCCGATCAGGCGCGGACCATCCGTATCCCGGTCCATATGATCGAGACGATCAACAAACTGATCCGGACCTCGCGCCAGTTGGTACAGCTCTTGGGACGGGAACCGACCCCGGAAGAGATCGCCGAGAAGATGAGCATGCCGGTCGACAAGGTGCGCAAGGTCCTGAAGATCGCCAAAGAGCCGATCTCGCTCGAAACCCCCATCGGCGAAGAGGAAGATTCGCATCTGGGCGATTTTATCGAGGACAAGAAGGTGATCTCCCCCATCGAGGCGGTGATCAAGACCAACCTGAAAGAGCAGACCGCCCGCATCCTGAACACGCTGGCCCCCCGCGAGGAGAACGTCATCCGGAAGCGGTTCGGCATCGGCATGGATTCGGAGCATACGTTAGAAGAGGTAGGACAAGATTTCGAAGTGACCCGCGAGCGGATTCGCCAGATAGAGGCGAAAGCGTTGCGCAAACTTCGCCATCCGTCCCGCTCCAAACGGCTCCGTTCGTTCGTCGAGAACTAACGGGGTTATAGTTCGCATCGCTACGAACGGGTCGGGCCCGGTGGGTCGGCTCCGTTTTGGAATGTCGCGCTTTCGGGCGCGTTATCGCGTCTGTCGCTGGTGGGGGAAGTCGGGCGAAGTACCCCTGGAACGGGAATCCGTTCAATCGCCGGGGGTGAGAGGAAACGGAGCGTATACGAACGTACGTGAGCGTTCCGAATCCGGTTTCGACACCGCATCGCCAACGTCGGTCACTCATGAGATCTGAAATGGGCCTATAGCTCAATTGGTTAGAGCTTCCGGCTCATAACCGGATGGTTCCAGGTTCGATTCCTGGTGGGCCCACCACACCCCGACAGGGGTGTCATCTGCCTCACGCTATCTCAAACCACCGGCGCTCTTCGGTGCCTCCCCCACGACAGGTCAAGGCGGTTCTAAAATCGTCCAGCTTGGCCCACCACTCCTACGCGGAGGGCGCGACGCCTCACGCTATCTCAAACCACCGGCGCTCTTCGGCGCCTCCCCCACGACAGGTCAAGACGGTTCTAAGATCGTCCAGCTTGGCCCACCACTCCTACGCGGAGGGCGCGACGCCTCACGCTATCTCAAACCACCGGCGCTCTTCGGCGCCTCCCCCACGACAGGTCAAGACGGTTCTAAAATCGTCCGGCTTGGCCCACCACACCTTTGCGGCTGCTTACGTCAGCCCGGTTACCCACGAACATCCGGCGCTCGCCGACGCCTTTGGTCTCGACAGGTGAAGCAGGTTTACGCCTGTTTCTCCCTTGCGCCTCTTTCTTGGCGAGGTTGTAGAATGGAAGTGGGCCTTCTCAATGGAGAGGGGGCGCGTCTCGGAGACCCGTAATGCAACTGACCGAAGAGCTGATCGCCGTCGTATCTTTCGGCGTTCTTATTCTCTACCACGTCCATCTCGTCTGGCGGATCAAGACCGCCCCGATGAGCGTCACCATGGGATTGGCCCGACGTATCCGGTCGCTCTGGGTGCATACGATCATGAGCGGCAAGATGGATATCCTCGCCATTCAGACGTTGCGGAACTGGACAATGGGCGCCACGTTTCTCGCTTCGGCGGCGATTCTGTTGGGGCTTGGCTCCTTCAATCTGGCTCTCAACGCCGGGGAGGCCGGTGAGATCCGGCTTATCTCCCATCCCCTTTGGGTCGTCAAGGTCGGCGTTTTGGGAACCAATTTCTTCGCCGCCTTTTTCAACTTCACCATCTGCGTCCGTTACTTCAACCATGTCGGGATGATGATTAACGTCCTCGACAAAGAAGGGAACTCTGGCTTCCCTCCTAACGCCATCAAGTCGATTCTGGAACGGGGCGCCAACCACTACTCCGTCGGGATGCGGCTCTTGTATCTTTCGATTCCGTTGGTGATGTGGCTCTTCGGAGGGTGGTGGCTTGCTGCCGGGACGGTCGGCCTTTTGGTCACCCTCTATTTTCTCGATCGGGGACTATAATCCCACCGTAACCCTCCGACCGGCGGATCGTACGGGGAGGGGCGGGCTCCGCTAGTCGAGGAGAAACGTCAGGGCGATCAGGACGAGGGAGAGAAAGGCCATAGACGTCAGCGCCACCCCCGACAAAAGCGAGACCACCTGCGGATCGACATCGTGGATATACGGTTCGCTCATGGCTCTCTCCTCGGTTCCGTTAACGTTTCCCCCGGAAGGTGCATCCCCTATGCCAAGGAGAAGTGGCAACGAAAACAAAAGAGAAGCCGCAACCCCCCTGTTCGCGACCAGACAGTTGTCTCCAAACCGGACAGATTACGCCCCTTTGGCGAACCGAGCCTTCAGATCTTCAATGGTCAGATAGACCGCCGGAATCAGGACCAGCGTAAAGAGGGTCGAGACCGTCAGCCCCCCCACAATCGACGCCCCCAGTCCCTGGTACAACTCCGACCCCGCCCCCCGCCGATGACCAGCGGAAGCATCCCGAGGATCGTCGTGCCGGTGCTCATGAAGATCGGGCGGATACGGGTGGTGACCGAATCGATGAGAGCGTCGGACGGGGTCATCCCGTGATAGCGCCGGTTGTTGGTCGCTTGGTGAATCAGCAAAATGGCGTTATTCACCACGATGCCGGTCAGGATGACGAAGCCGAGCATGGTCAGGACATCCATCGGCGCCCCCCCCAGCCGAACCCCGACGATGGCCCCGGCGAAAGCCAGCGGCGCCGCGAACATGATGATGAGCGGTTGGGTCCACGACTCGAAGAGAGCCGCCATCAGCAGATAGACCACGATGAGCGCCAGCGCGAACGATCCGGCCAGTTGCGAGGCGGTCTCGTCGAGATCGGCCGCCGACCCGGAGACGGTGAGATAGTAGCCGGGGGGGAGATCGGCCCGAAGAGGATCGAGGATCGTCTCGTTGATCCCCTCCACCACCTCCTGCAACGGCGCCCCCGGTTTTTTCGTCACCGACAAGGTTATCGACCGATCCATCTCGATATGGTTGATCTGCGACGGTCCCACCGTCTCGACCACCGACGCCACCGCGTCGAGCCGGACCGCTTTCCCGCCGATCCCATAGACCGTGACGCCACGAATAGCGTCGGCCCCGGTCACTTGGCTCCGGTCGCCCCGGACGACGATGTCGAACTCGTCCCCCCCCTCTTTGTAGAGGGAGACCTTTTTCCCCGCCACCAACGACTCGACGATTTCGGCCACATCGGCGGCCCGAAGCCCCAACCGCGAAGCCCGCTCCCGGTCGATGATCACCCGAAATTCGGGCGCCCCCTGTTCCAGGTTGGAGCGGACGAACGAGACCCCGTCGATCTCGTAGAGTTTCTTTTGAATATCGCCCGAGATTTTTCCGATCTCGTCGAGGTCGGTTCCCCGCACCTCCACCTCGATATCGGAGCCGGTGGAGCGGCTGAACAGCGAGGTCTGGAACGCCCGGTAATATTGGAACCCCGGAATCCCTTGAATGGCCCCGTTCACCCGGTCGGTCACCTCGGCCATACGGAGCCGATGCTCGTCGGTCACCCTCACGCCGATGCCGGAGAACCGCTCCGACACCACATGGAACATATACTTCACCTCCGGCAAAGCCAAGAGTCGCTCGGCGATCAGGTCGGAATATTTCCGGCTCGTGTCGAGACTCGCTCCGACGTACGGTTTGAAGATGACGAAGATCAGGTTTCGGTTGCCGGTGGGAAGATACTCCCGTTTCGGCATCAGCGGCAAGGTCGCCATCGCCGCCGCAACCACCAAGGCGATGACGGCGCCTTTTTGTTTCAGCGTCGCTTTCGACAGCCAGACCGCCACGCCGACGAAAAATTTATGGACCCGCCCCCCCCAGAGGTCGAGAAACGCCCAGAGCTTCGGCAAGGTTCCGACCAGCGACGTTCCGACGCTCATGATGTGGGCCGAGAGGGTCGGGATCACTGTCACCGCCACGATCAGCGACATCCCGACCGTCACCGAAATCGCCAATGCGATGTCGCCGAAAAGCTGCCCCGCCTCCTCTTTGACGTAGAGGATCGGGATGAAGACCGCCAGCGTCGTCAACGTCGACGCCAACACCGCCCCCCATACCTCCGCCGCCCCCGAGAGAGCCGCTTCGGCCGGTTTGACCCCCTTTTGCAGATAGCGATAGATGTTCTCCAACACCACGATGGAGTTATCGACCACCATCCCGACGGCGAACGCCATCCCGGCCAGCGAGATGATGTTTAAGCTACGCCCGGCGACCGCCATCAGGATGAAGCCCGCCGCCGTCACGATAGGAATCGCCACTCCGATGACCACGGTCGAGCGAAACGAGCGTAAGAAGAGCAGGAGGGTCATTACCGCCAGGAGGCCCCCCACCGCGAAGTTGCCGGAGACGAAGCCGATAGATTCCCATATGTAGTCGGACGAATCGTAGCTCTCGTCAAGTTGCACCCCCTTCGGGCCGATCTCTCGGTTCAGCTCGGCCATCACGCGATGGACCCCTTCGACCACGGCGATGGTGTTGGCGTCCGACTTTTTGACGATGCCGATGCCGATAGCCGGTTCGCCGTTGATCTTCACCATCGACGCCCGGTCCCGGTAGGTGTCCCGCACCGTCGCCACGTCTTTCACGTAGACCGGTTCGCCGTCCTTTCCACGACCGACGACCACGGCGCCGATCTCTTCCGGCGCGGCGAAGAGCCCCACCGTACGGACTTGAAACCGTCGTTTGCCGATTTCGATTCCCCCGCCGCGGACGTTGACGTTCTCCGCTTTGAGGGCGGCGATCAGCCGGGCGAGAGGGATGTCGCGCAGCGCCAAGGCGCCGAAATCGACCGTCACCTCGACGATTCGTTCCTCGCCGCCGTAGATGCGGACCTCCGCCACCCCGTCGATCCGTTCGAACCGTGGTCCGACCACGTCGTCGGCGAACCGGCGCATGGCGTCGATCGGCATCGTGCCCCGGAGGTTGGCCCAATAGATCGGCTGTCGCTCCGACGTGGCGCCGGCCACCACAATCGGCTCGTCGGCGTCGTCGGGGAGGTCCCGGACACGGGCGAGCCGTTTGATGATATCGACCACGGCGACGTCTTTATTGACCCCCCAGTCGAACTCCATCTCGACCCGCGACTGTCCTTCGCGGCTCGTCGAGGTGATCCGGCGCATCCCCTCCACCGCTTGGAGTTTCTCTTCGATCGGGATGGTGATCTGCTCTTCCACCTCGGCGGGCGCCGCCCCGGTGTAGCTGGTGTTGACGCTGATTTCCGGCTTATCGACCGTCGGGGTCATCTGGACCGGCATGTCCATAAGCGACACCCCGCCGAAGAGAAAGAGGAGGAGAACCCCCACCGTCACCTTTACCGGGTTATCGATAGCGAAACGGATAATTTCCATAAGGCGCTTCGTACAGCCTTTCTCGCTCCCCGCATCAATGGGGAGAAGGGGTGAAATAAGCTCATTATCGCAAAGGGGACGAAATTATGAAACGGAAGAGGTGGCGAATCATTTAAGTAAAGCGCCCCCCTTTTCTTGTCAGGCGGGGGCGTCGTTAAACATAGTTGAAAAGAAGCTTTGATATGCGCAACGACAGATCTCTCCATATTTGGTTACTGCATGTTTTCGTGTAATGCCAGCCCATGAGCGCAACCACGCACGAACATTTCGATGCCGGAGCTATGCCGTCCATTGCTTGACAGCACAGACGCGACTATGTGACGATCAGAGTCGTCTACATAAACCAGCGTTCACAGGAAAGCGATGAACAAGGAGCTTCACAAGGGACACAAAGCCCCCATGGAGTGTGTTCATATGAGCGACAGAAGCCTTGAAGGTAAGTATGTCGCTCTCGCCGACTTCGGGACCAATTGCGTGATCGCCTCGGGAAGCGATCCCCTTGCGGTCAAACGAACCGCCATCGCCGCCGGATTCGACGATCCGGTCGTCTCCTATATCCCCTGTTCCGATATGGTTCACGTCTACTGACCTATGCCGATCAGGAAACGACCCTTCCTGAACGGTCGGCCCATGGTCGATATCATTATCTCCAATCCCCACACGGGCCAGAGCCAAAAGACATCCGGCCTCATCGACACCGGGGCGGATGAGTGCGCCTTTCCTGCATGGATCGCCGTCGCCCTTGGGCACGACTTAGACAAGGGTCACGCAAAGACCATCACCACCGGCAACGGGCGAACGGTCTCCTACGCCCATGCCACCACCATCGAAATCCCCGGCTTCTCAACACAGGAAGTGATGGTCGATTATTTGGAGAACCTTCACTTACCGCTACTTGGCGTCCGAAGTTTCCTTGCGAATTTCATCTTGGAAATCGACTATCCCAAGAATGTTTATTCGCTTCGCCTTCCGCGCCGGCGCCGACGAAATAGGATTTTACTCCGCCGCTGTCGGCGCCCCGCTATTGACGACTTTCACCGGAGCGCCGGGGCGCAATCCCTCGGCGCCGGTGACCACCACCGGCGTCCCCTCGGCCAGACCCGGTCCCGACGCTTCCACGCCGGTTCCAAAGGGAGCGCCCAAGGTCACCGGGATCGGCGCCGCGTTCCCTTCGGCGTCCACCGTATAGACGATCGCCTGCGCCCCTTGCCAGATCACCCCGTCGCGGGAGATAACGAGCCGCTCTTCGGGGGTGGAAAGGGGGATCGTCATCCGCCCCACCATCCCGCCGCGAATCATCCCGTCGGCGTTGTCGACCGCCACCCGGACCAGGAAGGTGCGGGACGCCGCGTCGGCTTGGGGGGCGACGGCGGTCACCTTCCCTTCGAAGGGAAGGTCGGGTAACGCTTCGAAGACGATCCTGGCGGCGAGCCCGGGGGCGAGGGAGGCGACATGCTTTTCGGGAGCGGAGGCGACGATTTCTATCGGGTCGAGGGAGACGAGCTGAAAGAGGGGATCGCCCACCGCCACCAGCCGTCCGACGTCGGTGCGACGGGCGCCGATCCGTCCGGCGAAAGGCGCCGACACGTCACACCGGTCGACGGCCAGTTTCGCCCGGTCGGCTTCGGCCTTTCGCAAGGCGAGGTCGGCTTCGGCTCCGTCACGGGCCAGTTCGCTGTTTTCGGCCTCTTCGGTGGAGACCACCTCCCGCTCCAACAACCGGGCCACCCGGTCGGCCCCTTGCCGCGCCCGTTCGGCGTCGGCCTCGGCTCGGGCCAAGCGCCCTTTGGCTTCGCGATAGGCGAGCCGATGTTCGGCGCAGTCGATGGAGAGGACCGTCTCCCCTTCCGTTACCGGCGCCCCTTCATACAAGGGGAAGGCGACGACGTTTCCTTTCACTTGGGCCGAGACTTCGGCCACCAGCGACGGGGTCGCTTCGCCGGTCATGGTCAGTTCCGACGCGACGATCTCTTTTTTCGCCGGGGCGGTTTCAACCAGAGAGGGGGGGCGTTGTCGCTCCCCTTTGTCGTCGCCGGAGCAGCCTCCGACCACAAGGGAAAAAAGCCCCAGAAAAGAAAGCGCCAGCCGTGTCGAAAAGGTATGATATGCGTTCATCCATAGTTCATAGCATAGTCCGTGTCTGATTTCATCAGACGTGATGCGAGCGCGTTGACTTTCATCGAAGGTTAAAGTAGTATGCTCGCCTTGCGCTGGTCAAACCATATACGATTCTCTATCATTACGCTCTGACGAGGAGGTCTGCCGATGGGTAAGGTTCTCGAAGGTCCCGGAATGGAGATCTTCAACAAATGGGGAATTCATACTCCTCATCATGTTGTGATTTCCGATCCGGACCAGATCGATTCGCTGGTCGGGTCGAACCGCTGGATGCAGGAAAGCGCCATGGTCGTAAAAGCCCATGAAGCTCTCGGCTCACGCATGAAGCTCGGGTTGGTGAAAATCAATCTCGACATCAACGGGGTGAAAGCCGCCGCCAAAGAGATCATCGGCCGTGATATCAACGGGATGAAGATCTCGCAGGTCATCATCTCCGAGATGATCGCCCACGAAGAGGAATACTACCTCTGCGTCACCTCCACCCGCGAAGGCGCCGAGATCCTCTGCGCCAAGTTCGGCGGCATCGAGGTCGAAGAGAACTGGGAGAAGGTCTGTCGGACCTTCGTCGAAGTGGGCGACAAGCCGACCGACGAGCAGATCGACAAGATGCTGGCCGAAGCCGGATTCGACGGCGAGCTGAAAGAGAAGATGAATAAATTCTCCCACCGGCTCTTCGACGCCTTCGATCAGGAAGACGGAACCTACATGGAGATCAACCCGTTGATCCTCTCGCCGAAAACCGGGAAGCTGTGCGCCTTGGACGCCGTCGTCATGCTCGACAACGACGCCCGCTATCGCCACCCCGACTGGCACTTCACCTTCGCTTCCGAGTTCGGCCGCGAGTACACCACCCCGGAAAAGGAGATCATGGAGATCGACAGCCGGGTCAAAGGCTCGGTCAAACTGATCGAGATTCCGCCGAACGAAGGGGACGACATCAAAAAGCGTGTGGCCCTTCTTCCCGCCGGTGGCGGCGCGTCGGTTTTCTATTCCGACGCCGTCATCAACCTCGGCGGCACCATCGCCAACTATTCCGAATATTCCGGCGATCCCCCCTCCTGGGCGGTCGAGGCGCTGACCGAGCGGGTCTGCAACCTGCCGCAAATCTCCCACATCATCGTGGGGGGCGCCATCGCCAACTTTACCGACGTCAAAGCGACTTTCACCGGCATCATCGCCGCGTTCAGGAAGTGCAAGGAACAGCTCAAAGACGTTCACATCTGGGTGCGGCGGGGCGGTCCCAACGAGAAGGTCGGCCTCGAATATATGCGGGGTCTGGCCGACGAGGGTTTCAACATCCACGTCTACGACCGCTATACGCCCCTTACCGACATCGTCCGTTTCGCGCTTGAAGGGGAGGGAAAATAACCGATGGCTATCGTAGCTGACGAGAATACCCGCGTCGTTATCATGGGAGGGGCGCCCGGCGTCTCCGCCGCCAAACGGATGGCCGAGTTCTGTTATCTGTCGCGGATTCCGTTTAACGTGACCGCGTTTGTCTATCCCCCCGACGCCGGGAAGACCGCCGACATCCCCTACGGGGCCGAGTTCTTGGCGATCCCGATCTACTCCTCGGTGAAGGAAGTCACCGACAACCATCCCGAGACCAACACCGCACTGATCTACATCGGCGCGTCGCGGGCCTACAAAGGCTCCATGGAGGCCCTCGAGAACCCGAACATCAAGTTCTGCTCGATGATCACCGAAGGGGTTCCGGAGCGTGACGCGAAACTGCTGATCAAAAACGCCAGGAAGCTGGGGAAAGTCTTCAACGGCCCCTCCTCCATCGGCGTCCTCTCCGCCGGGAAAGCCCGGCTGGGGGTTATCGGCGGCGAATATCAGAACCTGAAGCTCTCGAAGCTCTACCGCCCCGGTAGCTTCGGCGTCATCACCAAGTCGGGCGGTCTCAGTAACGAGATCATGTGGCTCGTGTCGCAGTTCGCCGACGGGGTGACCACCACCATCGGTGTCGGCGGCGACGCCTACCCGGTCACCGATTTCGTCACCTACCTCGAGATGTTCGAAAACGACCCCGAAACCAAAGCGGTCGTTATCGTTGGCGAGATGGGAGGGAACCTCGAAGATAAAGCGGCCGAATGGTACGGCGCCAAACCGCGCCGGATCAAGCTCATCGGCGCCGTCGCCGGTTTCTGCCAAGAAGCGCTCCCGAAAGGGATGAAGTTCGGCCACGCCGGCGCCAAAGAAGGGCAGCATGGCGAAGGCTCCGCCCGGTCGAAATCGGAGAACCTGAAGAAAGCCGGCGCCATCGTGCCGCCGACCTTCGGTGATCTCGGCGCCACCATCAAACGGGTCTACGAAGATCTGGTCGCCACCGGCGAGATCGTCCCGAAAGACGATGTCCCGTTGAACGACCTCCCCGATCTTCCGAAGAAGGTCGAAGAGGGGATCAAAGCCGGCGATATCGCCGTGCAACCCCTCTTCAAATCGACCATCTCCGACGACCGGGGGGAAGAACCCCTCTACGCCGGTTACCCCGCTTCCGAGCTGATCGAAAAAGGGTACGACATCTCGCACGTCATCGGCCTGTTGTGGAACAAGAAGCTCCCCACCGACGCCGAAGCCGAAGTCATCAAGCGGATCATCATGCTGGCCGCCGATCACGGTCCCGCCGTGTCGGGGGCCTTCGCCACCATCCTCGCCGCCGCCGCCGGTATCGGGCTGTCGCAATCGGTGGCCGCCGGCCTCATCATGATCGGGCCCCGGTTCGGTGGCGCCGTCACCGACGCGGCGAAGTACTTCCGCTACGGTCTGATGAACTACCCGAACGACGTCAACGGATTCCTCGCCGACATGAAGAAAAATGTCGGCCCGGTTCCCGGTATCGGTCATCGGGTGAAATCGCTGAAGAATCCCGATAAACGGGTGACCACCCTTAAGGAAACCGTCAGGGAACTGGGTCTTCGGACCCCGACCCTCGACTACGCCTTGTCGGTCGAAGCGGTGACCACCACCAAGAAGGACAACCTTATCCTGAACGTCGACGGCTGCATGGCCTGCGTGCTGGTCGACCTCGGGTTCCCTGCGGAGAACCTGAACGGGTTCTTCATCCTAGCCCGGACCATCGGCATGATCGGCCACTGGACCGACCAGAAGCGCGAGGGAAGCAAGCTGATCCGGATGTACAACTACCTGATCAACTTCGCCGTCTCGCCGCGCAAAGAAGTCCCCGACCGGGTGAGGAAATAACCCTTCGGTTTACGACGCCTTTTATAAGCCCGCCCCTTTCGGGGGGCGGGTTTTTTTAGGGACCGATCTATTCGACTCCCTAACGACCACGCATGGCCTCCCCAAGAGCCTGAAGCGCGATGAAGGGGGCTTGCTTTGGTAAAAGGAGGTTTCAGCCGCTTGGGGCCTTTGATACGTGAACGCTTCAGGGAGTTAAAGGGATAAGCTCCTTTTTATTGGTAAAGACATTGAAATATGTGAAAAACCAGATATCGACAGTTCGTTTGAGTATCATGGGTGTCACTCAAATCAGGTTGTGTGTCGAAAAACGGATTTCATGACACACAAGCTGATTTGAGTGTCATAGGCGATACGCGCTATGTTTTGACAATCCGTATTAATTCTTCGAAGAGATACATCCCGGGGCGTTGTCCTTTCCCCGCGCGCAGGAGAATGAGGATTTCCTTATCCCTCAGAGCGCGTAAAATCCGCATGGCTGTATTTTTTTGTATCCCGGATCGATGAATGAAATCAGTTGACTCAAAGATCGGCTGACTGAATAGAGTATCAATCGTCGCCGTAGCGAATTGTGATTTCGTTAACTCCACGATGATCGATTTCATCTTTTCGTAAAGATCGAGTATGGCCTTTGCCTTTTTACTATTCGCTCTCGCCTGCGCAGTGACCGCGTTAAGGAAGAAGTCGATCCAACCAAGCCAATCTCCGGTGGCGCTGACCGCCGCAAGTCGGTCGATATATTCGTCCCGATTCGCTTCCAAATAATCGCTGACATAGAATGTCGGCGCGAAGAGAAGCTCCTTTTCGAAAAAGAAAAGAGGGATGAGCATTCTTCCGAGTCGTCCATTGCCATCAAGGAAAGGGTGAATGAGTTCGAACTGGGCGTGAATAATCGCCAATTGAACAATTCGATCTTGCTCATCGCAATGGAGATACTTCTCGAAATTATCGAGTAGTTCGGGAACCAACTCGGGAGGGGGCGGGACATATGAAGCCTCCTCAATAGGCGCTCCGTGGAGACCGATGTAAACCTGTCGTTTTCTAAAAGTACCGGGTGTTTTGTCGTATCCGCGAACACTTCGCTCCATCAATTTCGCATGAAGCTCCTTTAGCAGATTCAGCGAAAGGGGACGGCGGTTCAGATGAGAAACGGCTACCTGCATTCCTTTGCCATAGTTCAGAATTTCTTGGAGTTCATCTCGCTTCGCTTCATCTGCGATTCCTGAAGCTTCGAATTCGTAGACCTCCTCAATCGTCACCTGAGAGCCCTCGATTCGGGCGGACCGTTCGGCTTCCTGCAAGGCGAGAGGGGCGAGGAGCACCGAAGGATTGACGATCCCTTGCAGAAGGCCGTTGTATTGGCCAAGGGCCGCGTTTGCCATGCCGATCTTGCGAACCAGCCTTCCCCAATCGATTCTAGGCAAGGGCAATTTTGAAGGGATATACGGTTCCATTATTCCTGTTGGATCAAAATAAAAGAGATTCATAGCATACCTTGGACTATAATTTTTCGCTATGCTTGACGCACCCGACAACACCCCCCCCCGCTCCGGCATGATGGCCCGGTTGTACCACTGGGTTCTCTCGTGGGCCGACACCCCGTACGGAACCCCCGCCCTGTTCGTCCTTGCGTTCGTCGAGTCGTCCTTCTTCCCGCTCCCTCCCGACCCGCTTCTGCTGGCGCTCGGCCTCGGCAAACCGCAACGGGCCTTGTTCTATGGAACCGTCTGCACCGTCGGCTCGGTTCTCGGTGGGGCGGCAGGGTACGCCATCGGTCTGTTCTTCATCGACACCGTCGGCATGTGGATCGTCGATCTCTACGGCCTCGCCGCTAAATACGAGACGATCCGCCTCTGGTACGAAGAGTACAACGCCATGGTGGTTCTCGTGGCCGGGGTGACGCCGATTCCGTATAAAGTCTTCACCATCGCCGCCGGGGCGTTCAAGGTGAACTTTTTCGTCTTCGTCGTGGCGTCGCTGGCCGGTCGCGGATTCCGGTTTTATCTCGAAGCGGCGTTGATCCGATGGTACGGCCCCGCCATTAAAAGTTTCATCGACCGGTATCTTACGATCCTGTCGTGGGGATTCGGCCTTCTGATCGTCGTCGGTTTTCTGCTGCTGAAAGTCGTCATCTGATCCGCAACGGCGGTCGCTGTTGTTAGAATGACCGCATGGTCAGACGATTCTTTACCAAGCGGCGCATCCAGTATCTGCTGGGAGGGCTTCTCGTCGCGCTGATCTTTTTCGTGGCGGCAGGGGGAGTCTCGGCCATCGCGTGGCTCACCCGATCGGGACTCGAACAACGGGCCGCCGAGCGGCTCGCCCCCCTCACCGGTGGCGAGGTCACCTTCGGGAAGGTCCGTTTTTTTTCCGGCCAACGTCTTCTGCTGGCCACCGACGGAAAGATCGGGATGGCCGACGGGACGAGCGTCACCTTTCGGCGGATGGAGATGACCCTCCGCCTCGCCCCCCTCTTGGTCGGTACCGTTCGGATCGACCGGTTCTATTTGCTCGATCCGGTCGTCACCCTGCCGGAGAAGAGCGATCCGGCGGAAGAGGGCGCCTCCTCCCTCGACGCCGTCTCCGACGCCCGGTTGGCGCCGTCGCGTATCGCCATCCCGATGGTCACGGTCGCCCTGTCGGCCATTCATATCGAAAACGGACGGATCGAAGGGCCGGGCCTCGTCGCCGGGGGGCTCGACCTGAAAGGGGTGGGAGAGATCGGCCCCCGAGGGCTCGCCTTCTCCCTGGCGCTGACCAGCGGCGCCGACGCCCCCCTCCCCATCGGCAAAGGGGGGGGGGAGCCACCCTCGACGCCGTCATCTCCATGGTCGTCAGCGCCGGGTTAGAGCGTTCCGGTCGATTGGCCCTGACCGCCAAGGGAGGGCTCTCCCCTCGGTCGTCGGCAGCCGCCACACGGATCGCCGCCCGGCTCGACCTGAAAGGGAGCCTCTACACCCCGCAGCTCGAAGCCAAAGCCTTGGCCGATCTCGACGGCGTCCGGTTTCTCGAAGGGAGCGCCACCATCGATGCGGTCGGTCCAAAGGTCCGTTACGATCTCACCCTCAGTCACTTGTCGGTGGAGCTGGCCCGTCTCATCGCCGCCGCAGGGGTGAAAGGGGTCGACGTCACCGGGCAGATCGACGGCGATCACCTTCGCGTAGCCGGCGAAGCGTGGCGCAACGGTCTCGCCCCCCCCACCGCCCGTTTCGCCGGAGGGATCGCCGTCCAGCTCGACCGGTTCGACACGGCGGGGATGCGACTCCCCCAAGGGGGACGGGTCATTCTCGATATGACCGGCCTGACCACCAGCGGCGACGACATGAGCGGCCCCTTCGCCGCTGAGTTGACCGCCCCCGACCTCCGCTACGGCGACATGACCGTGCGGGAGCTGATGATCGCCGCCGGGGGGAGCTTCAACCGCGAAGGCGCCAAAGGCGCGTTCGACATCACCCTCGCCGCCGACCGGGTCGATCTTCCCCAACGGGTCGGTCGGGTCACCGGCGATCTTCGAGTGCAAGGCGATCCGGTCACCGGCGATTTCTCTACGGTGGAAGGGAGCCTCATCTTTTCTCACCAGAAGAGTGGGCTCACCGTCGAAGGGGAACTGGCCCGCTACGGCAAGGGGCCCTTTCATTTCGACGTCGGCTATTCCGTCGCCTTGGCCCGGTGGGGTCCCTTGTTGGCGCGGTTGAAAGGGGGAGAGCTCTCCCCCGTCGAAGGGTTCGCCACCGGGAGGGTGACGCTCGAAGGAGAGAGCGACAAAACCGGCGCCCCCCGCGGATCGGCGACGCTCAAAGGAACTTTGGCCCGCGGTCGGGGGAGGGTCGGATCGGTAGCGGTGGACGGCGTCGATCTGACCCATACCGCTTCGTTTCGGTTCGACCGGTCGCAGGGGGTCTCCGACTTCGAAGGGGTCGTCAATCTGACCGGTGAGAAGGTCACGGTGGGGGGGAGCGGCGGAGAGGGGATCGACCTGGCGATGAACGTCACCTCACCTCATCCCCTCACCGACCCGATGGTGGTCGATCTGACCGCCGCCATCAAACGCTTCGCCGCCAAAGGGGGGGAGCCGATCCTCGCGCCGACGCTCAAACTGGTCGGGCAGGGCGGGGGGCGCCCCGGCGGGCGGATCGACCGGTTCGTCCTCGACCTCGGGAAAGAGGGGACGATCACCGGCGCCGGAGAGTACGACCCGATAGGGGGGGATCTTTTCGCACAGTTGCAGAGCGAACGGCTCAACATCGGGGCGCTTGCCGCTTTCATCCCGCCGGAGATCGTCCCGGTCACCGACGTCGTCGGGACCGTCGCCCTTCATCTCGACCTGAGAGGAAAGGGGATCGCCGACGGCATCTGGTATCCCTTCCCCGGCCAAGGGAAGCTGACCATGACCCTCGCCGACGGAGCGGCCCACCTTCCCGACCGGGTGAACGTGGCCGGCGCCGACATGACCTTCTCCGCCACGCTCGACGGGAAGAAGCTGGCGGTCGAAAGCAAGGGGGGGATCGCCTCGATGGTCGCCCCCGCCTACTTCGACGGAAAACCCCTCGCGCCGTTGGTCGACTTCTCCCTCGCCGCCGACGGGAGTCGCATCGTGTTGCAGCGGCTCGTTCTCGACGCCGCCGGAGAGGGGATTGTCCATGCGCTCGACGGCGAGATCACCGGTCTTCAACTGGCGCGGTGGAGCCGCGACGGTCTTCCCGATAGCGCCGCCTTGTTGCGGCAGGTTTCGGCCCGTCTCAACGGCTACACCCTCATCTCCTTCGGTGACGCCCGAAGAAACCTCGCCCCCGGCGTCACCGGCGAAGGAGAGGTCGAGTTGACCGGCGCCCTTGTCGCCATCGCCGGAAAAGAGATCGCCGTCGAAGGGGCGTTGCTGACCGAAGGCTTGTCGGTGACCGTCGGCGACCGGGTGAAGATAGAAGGGATGACCGGACGGTTTCCCTTCGAGAAACGGCTCGTCTACGACTTCGGGGAGGGGGCGCTCCCTGCCGCCGCCGAACGTCGCATCGACCTCCGCGACACCCGGTTCTACGCCGACCTGACCGCCGTCGCGCCGACCGCCGAAGGATTTTCCATCGACCGAATCGAAGTCGGACCGGTGACCCTGTTGGCCACCCTTTTCGAGATGACCTTTCGGCAGAGCCGCTTTGGCGTCGACGCTTTTAAAACCGGGCTCGCCACCGGCGGCGGGTTGGCCGGAGGGATGCGGATCGAAGGGGCCGACGGCGGCTATCGGTTGGAGCTGGCCCAAAGATTCGCCGGGATCGACATCGCCCGTCTCGCCGGAAAAGAGGGGGGCTCCACCGTTGACGGATCGATGGGGCTTCTCGCCCGGTTCAACGCCGCCGACACCGCCGAGAGTCTCGACCTGACCCGGGTGGAGGCGGCCTTTCACCTGACCCGCATCGACCGAGCCGCCCTCGACGGGATGCTCGCCTTCATCGACCCGACCGGCGCCTCCCCTGCCGTCAGCGGCGCCCGAACCGCGTTACGCTTCGCCACCCCCGTCGCCGCCGACGTCGTCGCCCGCTACGGAACCCTTTCGGTCGACATCGCCATGCGCTACACCCCGCTGTTGGGAGGGCAGACCGTCGTCATGCCGGTGGTGAGGAACGCTCCCATCCGGGGGTTGGTGAACTTCGGCGTCATCAGAGAAGCGACCCAAAAAGCGGGCGCTCTCGTCCCGGTGGCCCAAGCCATCGGCGCCGGTCGTATCGTCGTCGGCGCCGACGGGCGCCTGTCGGTCCGATGAACGCGAACCGACGCTACGTTGTCGCCATGGTCGTGCCGCTCGTGGAGCGCGGGGCGCCGAGCGGACAAAGGAAAAAGGCCATGGATCGACTTTTTCTACATCCTGTTAAAGGGAAAAGGGCCAGCTCTTCGGGAGCGGCAGGGTGAATTCCCGCCGTTTTTCGTTGGTCGGATGGTAAAAGGCCAGCCCATACGCAAACAGCGCCACGCTCTTATCCTTCAACGGCGCCGGCGCCCCGTATTTCAGATCGCCCCACAACGGATGGCCGATGGCGGCCAGTTGCGCCCGGATTTGATGGGGCCGCCCGGTTACCGGATTGACCGCCAGGAGGCTCATCTTTCCGTCCGACTCCATCAACTCGAACCGGGTCTCGGCCTTTTGCGCGCCGGGGGAGGGGCGAAGCCTCGCGGTCACCCGGTTGCTCTTCCGATCTTTGGTCAGCCAATGGACCAGCGTCCCTTCGTTATCGTCGGGGCATCCCATGACGATGGCGGCGTATTGTTTCGTAACCTCCCCCTCTTTGAACTGAAGCGTAAGGTCGGCGGCCGCTTTTTTGTCTTTGGCGAAGAGGAGCAACCCCCCCGCCGGTCGGTCGAGCCGGGAGAACATGCCGATGTAGCCGTTGACCATTTTCTTGGCTATCGACTGGGCGTCGGGGTCGCCGGTCTCGTCGGCTTGGGTCGGCATGCCGAACGGTTTTATCACCAACAGAACCCGGTTGTCTTCGTAGACCGTGGTTAAGGTGGTGGGGGCTTTGCGTGTTTGTTTCATCCGGGATAGAGTATAGCAGGGTGTTGAAAAACTATCCGCGTTGACGCCGCGGTGTCGGAAGCGTTCTCGAAATGCCTATGTATTCCCGCATGCGCTCCGCTTTCTCGACCGCCTTCTCCTCATATCGTCGGTTTGACGACGTTTTTCTACATCCCGATAGCAGGGACGCCAGCATGTGAAGGAAATCCGATGAGAGCCGCAGTTCGATCATGACGACACCGACCCGTCCTCATGTGATGCTGGTCGATGACGAAGATATTTTTCTCAAAATGGGAAAGGTGCTCGCCGAGGCCGCCGGAGTCGAGATGACCCTGGTCGATAGCGGTCGGGTGGCGGTCGAAACGGCCATCGCCCGGCGGTTCGATCTGATCCTGATGGACGTCTCCATGCCGACGGTCGATGGTCCCGGCGCCACGGCGACGATCCGAAAAATCGAAACCGAATCGGGGCTCCCCCGCACCCCCATCGTGGCCCTTACCTCCCATGTGCCGGGGCGGATACGGGCCGCGATGAAAAAGGTCGGCATGGACGAAGTGGTCGCCAAACCGATCGACCTCGAAACCTTGCAGGCTCTTCTCGCCCGCGACTTCACCCCCGTCGGCGAAGAGTCGGACAGAACACCGGGAAAGAGCATCGATCTTACCGATCTGCAACGGCTTGCGGTCACCGACCGGGATATGAAAGAGCTTCTCGACGCCTTTTGCGAAGGGATCGCCTCGTCGCGGCGTCTCATGGAAAAGGGGATCGCCGCAAGAGACAAGGCCGACTGTCTTCGGGCGGCCCACAGCCTGAAAGGGCTATACGCTCAGGTCGGCGCCAAGGCCGGTTCGCGGTTAATGGAAGAGATCGAATCGCTGGTGCGGGAAGGGGGGATTGACGGGGTGGCGCCTCTCTGGAGCGCCTCCGAAGAGGATCGAAAAATGATCGCCAAAGCGGTCGACGACTATCGAGCCGAGCGGGGGTTCGTGGCGGGATGACCCGTGTCGCGCTGATCGTCCTTCTGTTGGTCGCCCCCTCCGCCGCGGCGCAAGAGAACGAGCCTCTTTTCTATCGCGGCCCGGTGGTCGAAGGATCGGAGGCCGGTTACGACCCCTTCTCTTATTTCCTCCATTACACGCTCGACACCTTGCAGGTTCCGGCCAGCTTCGACACCGCCGACGTCGGCGACCGGCTCGACATCGTCTATCACAACCTTTCTCATCCGCAAGAAGCCATCGACGCCACCGGCGGGTGGGGGGAGTTCGTCCATCGCCAGATCGTCCCGACCAAGTCGGGCGACCTCTGGGGGAGCAAAGATATCCTCCCCAACTATTTTTTGCATCTGTTGGGGGGGGGCGCGCTCTATCGGAAAGATGTCGAGTGGTTCAAAGCCCACGACACGCCGTGGCCCTGGTTCACGGCGGGGGTCATGGCGATGACCGCCGAGATATTGCAAGAGGGGATCGAGAAAAAGACCACCGAGCCGGACGACGAGGTGGCCGACGTCTATATCTTTCGCCCTCTCGGGATGCTCCTTTTCGCCAACGACCGGGCCGCGCGATTTCTGCGGGACCAGTTGGAGATCGCCCCGTGGCCGTCGCAACCGCTCTACGACGCCGCCGACGGGAAGATACGCAACGCCGGGCTCTCTTTTCGCTTTGCGCCCGCCGTTACTTTCGTGGCGGGGGCACGGTCTCTTCGTGTTGGCCGGCATCGCCACCTACGTCGGGTTGAGTCACCCGGTCGGCGCGGAGGATCGGTTCTCGTGGGGGATCGGGCGCGCGGTCACCTTCGTCACCCGCGGCCGCTTGGAGACCCGGCTCTCGGCGGCGGTGTTCTACGACCGGGCCGGATCGCTCCTCTGGTCGGCCGGGGTCGACACCACCGACCGGTTCGCCTTTCGTTTAAACGTCTATCCGGCCAAAGGAGGCCTCGGCTGGTTCGTCGGGGTGGAGGACGAGAGGCGGGTATTGGTCGGCGTCACCACGTCGCTCTCTCCGGTCGGGCTGGCCATCGGCGGCAACTGAACCGCCCGGCTGGTATACTCGTAAACCATGAACGAAACGACCATCGTCACCCCTCCCCGGATCAAGACCCGGATCGTCGCCGGGACGCTCGCCCTTTTTCTCGGCTTTCTCGGCGCCCATCGACTTTATCTGGGGGATCGGTGGTGGATCGCCTATCCCCTCCTCTGCTGGACCGGCCTGCCGATTCTACTCGGTTTTGTCGAAGCCATCGTCTTCATGGTAAGTGACCAGACGGTGTGGGACCAACGGCACAACCCCGGCCTCGATACTCCCGAAGAGGGGATGGCCTCCGCCTACATCGCCGTCGGACTGGTGGCGCTGATGGCCATCATCCTGCTCGGCGGAATGATCGGCGTCGGCTATATTCTCGTCTTCCCCCCGTCGGTCTGATTCCCGAAAGGAGCGCCATGCGTCCCCATCCCCTTATTTCCTTCGCCGCCTTGTCGCCTCTTACCCCGGCCCACGCTCTGGTGGAGGGGGTCGATCTGGTTATCCTCCGCCATCCGACCGGAGAAGAGGTCTCGGTCTATTACGGGCGGTGTCTTCACCGGGGGGGGCTTCTGTGCGACGGCCATGTGCGGGGCGACGATCTGGTCTGCGACCTCCACAACTGGGACTATCGTTGGGCCACCGGCGTCTCGGCTTACGACCCGAATGAGCGGCTGAAAAAATTCGACGCCTGGGTGGCCGAAGGAGAGGTCTTTATCGACGCCGACGACGTGGCCCAGTGGGCCGTCGACCAACCGCAACCGTTTAACCGCGACGCCTACCTCGGCGCCTACGCCGACACCGCCCACAAAAACGAAGAGCCCGACGGAGGGTTGATTCGTCAGCTCGCCACCGCCGACCCGAAAAATATCGGTCACGGGCCGGTGGCCGCCATGGGGGTGGCGGTCGAGAGCCTGCCGCAATGGAACGACATCCAGATCGTCACCGCCCAGTTGCATCGGCTCCCGTTGCTCGACGACGAACCGGTCGGGACCGAAGTGGTCATCGGCCCTCGGGCCAAACGCCCCCTCACCTTGGCCATACCGCTCCTGGTCTCCGACATCAGTTTCGGCGCTATTTCGTACGAAGCCAAACTGGCGCTGGCCACCGGGGCCGACCGGGCCGGGACCGGCGTCTGTTCCGGCGAAGGGGGAGCCTCGACGAAGAGCGGCGCGCCAACCGCCGCTACTTTTACGAGCTGGCGTCGGCGCGGTTCGGTTATTCGATGGAGAAGGTCAAAGAAGCCGAAGCGTTTCACTTTAAAGTGGGGCAAGGCGCCAAGACCGGCGTCGGGGGGCATCTGCCGGGAAAGAAGGTGACCGAACAGATCGCCCGCACCAGAGGGCTGCCGGTCGGCGAAGACGCGATCTCTCCCTCCCGGTTTCCCGACTGGGAGCGGGGGAGCAAGATGAAAGATTTCGCCGACGAAGTTCGTGAAGCGACCGGTGGGATTCCCATAGGGGTGAAGATGTCGGCCCAACAGGTGGAGCGGGATATCGACTCGGCCCTTTCGCTTGGCGCCGACTATCTGATCCTCGACGGGAGGGGTGGGGGGACCGGCGCCGCCCCGACCATCATCCGGGACCATATCGGCGTCCCGACCATCCCGGCGTTGGCCCGGGCGCGACGGCATCTGAACCGGCTCGGTTGCGACGACGTGACGTTGATCATCACCGGCGGTCTGCGAACCCCCGCCGATTTCGTGAAAGCGTTAGCGCTCGGCGCCGACGCCGTCGCCCTCTCCACCGCCGCCCTTACCGCCATCGGCTGCCAGAACATGCGGGCCTGCCAGACCAACAAATGCCCCGTCGGCATCGCCACGCAAGATGAGAAACTCCGGGCTCGCCTCGACGTCGAACGGTCGGCCCGACAACTGGACCGCTATCTGACCAACAGTGTGGCGTTGATGAAAACCGTCGCTCGCGCCTGTGGCCACGACCATCTGAACCGGTTCGCGCCGCACGATCTGACGACCTGGAAGAAGGAGATGGCCGAGTTGGCCGGAATCACCTACGCGGGTGTGGGGCCGGGGGGGGAGTAGAGGAAGAAGTCGCCGCCGTTCGATCAGGCCGTGGGAAAACTATCCGCGTTGGTTCCGGAGTGTCGAAACAGGGTTCGCAATCCCCACGTATTTCACATGCGCTCCGGTTCCTTGCCCTCTTTCTCCTGCCGGAACCTGCGGAATGCCCCCGGAGCGGAAACCGAATCAACGACCGGGGGCGCTCGAAAACGTTTTTCCGCACCCGGCCAGAGTCGTTTTTCGGTTTGCGCCCGGCTTTCATCGGTCATGACCAAAGCGGGCGAAGAACGCCGCTCTCTTTCGGCGGGGTCGATCCCCTCCCCCCCCGCGTAGGGGCTACGGCTTCCCCAGCTTTCTATACAATGTCGCAAGGTTGATGTGGAGCTCTTCGGCGGCGGCGTTTTTATCTCCCCCGTGGCGGACCACCGCTTCGTGGATCACCTGTTTTTCGAACTCGGCCACCCGGTTTTTTAGGTCGTGGTCGGTCGATGCCGCGTCTCCTGCCACCATCCGTCCCGGCAGATCGAACTCGGTGATCACCGGCCCGTCGGAGACCGCCACCCCCCGTTCCACCGCGTTTTCGAGTTCGCGGATATTCCCCGGCCAAGGGTAGGCGAGGAAGAGCTCTTCGACCCGACGGTCGAATCGGGTCAGGGGTTTCCCCATTTCTTCGGCGTACCGTTCGAGAAAATGGCGGGCCAAGGGCAAGATATCCTCGGGACGGGCTCGTAACGGCGGGATGACGATCTCGATGACGTTGAGCCGATAGTAGAGGTCTTCCCGAAACGCCCCCCGTTTCACCGCTTCGGCCAGATCTTTGTCGCTGGCCGCCACGATACGGACATCGATCGGGATCGGGCTCGCCCCCCCCACCGGGGTCACGGTCCGCTCCTGCAACGCGGTGAGCAATTTCACCTGCAACGCCGGGGGGAGTTCTCCGACCTCGTCGAGAAAGATCGTTCCCCCGTTGGCCCGGACGAAGAAACCGTCGTGGTTCTGGTCGGCGCCGGTGAAGGCGCCTTTGACGTGGCCGAAAAACTGGGTCTCCAACAATCCTTCGGGGATGGCGCCGCAGTTGACCTCGACGAACGGCTCTTTTCGCCGGGGGGAGTTGTAATGGATGATCCGGGCGAGGAACCCTTTGCCGACGCCGGTCTCTCCCATCAGGATCAGGTTGCTACGGGTCGGCGCCACCCTCTCCACCACCGCCAAGGTTTCGGTGATGGCCGACGATTCGCCGACGAAGGCCCGCTGGTCGTAGCGGGAATAGAGGGTCCGCTCCAGCTCTTCGGCGGTTTTCTTAAGGCGGGTGGTCTCGATGATCCTGCCGACCCGCAAGGTGACGTCGTCGTTGTTGAACGGTTTGGTGATGTAATCGGCGGCGCCGGCTTTCACCGCTTCCACCGCCGACTCGACCGACCCGTGGGCGGTGATCATCGCCACCGGCGTTTGGGGTCGTTCTTGCACGAGGGCGCGCAACACCTCAAAGCCGCTCTCTTTGCCGAGGCGAAGATCGACCAACGCCAGGGCGTAGTCGGTGGCCGATCCCTTTTCCAGCGCCGTGGCGACGTCGTGGGCGGTATCGACCCGGTATCCTTCGGCGGAGAGGATCAGCGAGAGAACCCGGCAAATGTCGACTTCGTCGTCGACCACAAGGATCGGTTCGTTCATGAGTGGGTCGGTTCCTTTTCTTCGTTACGGGCCAACGGCAGCGCCACCGAGAAGGTGGCCCCCGGCCCTCCCGGTTTCACCGAGAGTTCCCCGCCGAATCGTTGCACGATACCAAAGGAGAGAGCGAGACCGATACCGGCGCCCGACCCTTCCCCTTTGGTGGTATAGAAAGGTTCGAAAACATTAGCCGCCTGTTCCGGCGGAACTCCCGGCCCGGTGTCGGTGAACCGGACGGCCAGATAGGAGCATTCTTCGTCGAGCCCCTCGGGAAGCCGCTCGGGGGGGATCGTTTCTCCGGTGACGGTCAGTTTTCCCCCGTCGGGCATCGCTTCGGCGGCGTTGAGGATAAGGTTGACGAAGACCTGTTGCAACTGCCCCGGGTCGACCGCCGCCGGGGGGAGCTGGTCGATGTCGGGTTGGATGCCGACCCGGACTGCGGCCAAACGCCGGTCGTAGGTCAGCAGTTGAAAGGTCTCCCGCACCACTTCGCCAATCACCGCCACCGCCTGTTCCGGCGTGGGGCGGGCGTAGCCGGTGAGCTGCGAAACGATGGTGGCGATCCGGTCGATGTGACGCGAGATGGTGACCAGCGCTTCTTCGGTGAATTCGTCGTAGTTTTTTTTGCGGAGTATCTGGACGAAGGAGCTGATGGAGGTAAGGGGGTTCCCCACCTCGTGAGCCACGTGAGCCGCCATCCGGCCAAGGCTTGCGTGTCGTTCTGCCAGCAACATCTGGCGCCGTCGTTTCTCCAGTTCGGTCAAATAGCGGCGTCGTTCCACGTCTGCGGCCGAGAGGTCTTCGGCCATTCGGTTGAAGGCTTCGGCGAGCTGTTGTATCTCGTCGCCGGTGGTGACGTTAATGGGGGTGGAAAAATCGCCGGCGCCGATACGGGCCGCCCCTTTTTGAAGCTGCCGCACCGGGCGGACGATGCCGCGCGCCACGAAAAGGGCGAGCCAGATGGCGACCATGAGGCTGGTGCCGATAATCCCCGATAGGGAGAGGCGGGTGTAAAGGGTCGCTTCGGCGAGGCTGGTCGCCTCGGTGTAGACCACCAGGTGAAACAACGGGCGGTCGGGGGGGGCGGGAATCGGAAAGGAGACCGACTCGTAGGGGGTTTCGCCGAAGGTGGCGTGGCGGATGCCGGAACGGGGATAGTCGGCCTCTTTTTGCCCCGGTATGGTGGAGCGCCACAAGACCCCCTCCACCACCAACGCCACGTCGGCGCCGGAGACGTTTTTCAGCGACGCCAGCATCCGCTCGTCGATGACGATGGCGGCTATGATGGCGCCGATCCGTTCGTCCTTTTTCGATGGGGAGTGAGCCGCGCGGCGCAAAGGGGCGGCGGCTCTTAAAAGACATCGTCCGCCGACCACCGCCGGTCCCGAGACCACCCCGCGCTCCGACACTTCGGCCAGCAACGCCTGCTCCTCCTGCGGCGGGAGCGGCTCGTCCAGCGGAGAGGAGAAGGCCTGCCGCTCCCCTTTCTCGTCGACGAGGGCCAACATGTCGAGATCGAGGAGCTGGCGCATCTGCAAAAGCTCCCGGTCGTACTTTTGCCGGTCTCGAACCACCAGGGCGTCGATAAGGGCTTCGTCGCGGCGCAAAAGGCGGACGTAGGTTTCGAGCCGGTTCTGCCGATCTTCCAACGCCGCCCGGACCGAGTCGGCGGCGAGGAGTATCCGTTCGTCGGAGATCCGCCCGATCCGGTTGACGACGATGTTATCGACGGCGGTCAGGGTTACCGGCGCCGGACCCAAGGCGACCAACGCCATGAGGATGGCCAGTTTCCCTTCTATGCCGAGTCGTCGCCAGAAGCCCATCGGCGTCTACAGTTTCGACGCCGGACCGGGGGTCGCCCGGCGGGTGGGTGGGGCGTCCAAATCGGTCAGCTCTTTTATCGCCATCGCCACCAACTCGTCGATCCGGTCGGCGACGGCGGCGGTCATCGTCATGCTGTCGATATCGGTGGTCAACGGTTTCACCCCCAACACCGTCACCGTCTCCGGGTGGCTTTCGTTGATCTCCGCCATGGTGACGCACTCCATGAAACCGAGATCGTGGAGCGATATTTTTTTCGGGATGGAGCGTTGGAAGTCGTCGTAGCCGAGACGATACAACGTCCCCGGCGGGCCGTCGCCGTTGACCGCGTCGACGACGATCAGGTGGTCGGTCTCTTGAATGAGGGGGAACAACGCCATGCCGGTGGTCCCGCCGTCGACTACTTCGACGTGAGGGGGGAATTCGTAGTGGGCCAGGAGACGCTCCACCACACGGACGCCGACGCCGTCGTCGGCCCGCAAGACGTTGCCGATGCCGATAAGAGATATCCGTTTATTGGTCATGAAAGCTCCGGGGAGATCAATGTGGACTATTCTCGCACATCAGCGCCGGGCCATCGCCCCTCTTGATTTCCGCTTGCGTCGGTCCACCGGTGGAGGAGCGAAAGGGGGGCAGACCGTTCTCCCCCCTCCGTCCCTTCGAGTATCGCCCCGGTGGCGCGCTACCGCGCCCCGGTTATCTCTGAAGTGAAAGCGGGGCTCACGGGGACTCCTGCGGATCGGTCGCCCCGATCCGTCACGGGGTGTCATTCGCTAAGGGGCCGACGATGTCGCCGGGGGTAAGCGGGAGGAAGAATGCAGCCGCACGGCTGTTTACGCGTAGAGATCGACCAGCGCGTCGGTGGCGCTTCCTTTTCGGTTCATCGTCGCATTCAGCGATTGGGTCGCCGCAGAGAGGGGCGCCGTTTGGCTTTCCGCGTTGGACAAGATATCGGCGAACGTCCCCGACCGTCTCGCTTTCAGATCGGCCAGAACGTTTTTCAACTCATCGCGGAACTGCTCCCGGGAGATTGTCCCGTCCTTGTCGGTGTCGATCCGGTCGAACAGTTCGTTGGGCGAGAGGTTGGCGAACAACCCCGGCGCGTCGGCGTTGCTCATGCCGGCGGCGAAAGAGCTGCGCGAAACCGAACCGGCGCCCGACGGGTCGGCTTGGTTCCATATATCGTTAATGATGGCGTTCATGGGACGTTTGCCGCTGGCCTGCGACACGGCATGAACTTGCCCCGTTCCGTTGACGCCTCCTACCGACGAGATCATGAACCCGATCCTCCGTGAAAGGGATAACCGTCGTCCGCACCGCGCGAGCCGACACCCGGTACGATAAGCAAGGGGGGCGCCGAAAATGGGTGGTGGCGGAAGGCTTTATGAATCAGAGGGGACGAGGTGGGGGGAAGGGCGAGGGAAACCGGTCGCCGGGTCGATCCTGCCGGTCTCGACGCAGAAAATGCCGAGCTTGCTTCGTCGGATAACCTGTCGAAGGTGAGACCCCGGCGAGGGGCGGTCGGCAGATAAGTACCGGTGCGGCATCGAGACCCCGAAAGGGGCGACACCCTCGCCCGGCGCCGCGTTGGCGCCTAGGCGTAGAGGTTGAGAAGTCGCCCCGTATTACCCGATTGAGCCGGGCTATTGACCCCTGTCGGTTTGGAGGAAGCCGAGGCCGCTTGGGCGGAGGGAGCAGGCCGATTCTCCGCAGAAGCGGTCGTGCTCGACGACGCCCCCCCCTTCTGGGAACGGTTCTGGTCGATCAGCTGTTTCATCCCGGCGACGAAATCTTCGCGGGAGATCACCCCTTTATTATCGGTGTCGAGTTTGGTGAATAGATCGTCCGCCTTGATGGTCTTGGCCGCCGCCGGGGCGCGGGATACATCGAACTGATCCCGGTTGACCGATCCGGTCCCCTGCGGGTCCATCTGGCTGTAGAGCCGGTTCAGCGTATTCGCCATCGACGGTTGAGAACCGGCCTGGGACGCCGCATAGAGCTGTCTCGCTCCCCCAACGCCATCTATAGACATATATATTCCGATCCTTCACGACAGGGCGGTCGACCCCCCTATGGGGCGACGCAGGACGCCTGTTGACTCCTTATCGGACGGATCGGCGAATAGTTGAGTTTTTATTTAGCGGGAGGGACGTTGTGAATGCGGAACCCGAGGGGGGAGAAGGGTGTCGGTTCGTTTTGAAAGCACGCGCCGCTCGGGGAGGCAACGTGTGCGGTGACGCCGTTACCCCGTCTCGCTTTCTCGGCGCCGACGCGACGAGAAGGGGGAGGCCGAAGGCAGCCGCACGGCTGTTATTTCACGTCGCGGTATTTGTAGCCGCCGAAGATCGCCGCGATATGGCCGTCGCGCCAGATGATCGTCTTGGCCACCTGCAGATAGACGTGGAAGATAATCCCCGCGATCATGATCCAGAGCATCATGTGATGGGTCAAGCGGACGTTCTGGTCTCCGCCGAACAGATCGGTCAGCGGATCGGTCATGACGTGGAGTAGTTGCGTCCACCACCAGTCCATCGGCAACGCATGGACATAGAGGGTGAACCCGGTCATGAGCTGGAGCGCCATGAAGAGATGCAAGGTCAAGAAGGTCAGCCCGTCCAACGGATCGACATGGAGGTAGAAGGGGGGTTTCTTGAACGTGAAATAGCTCGTTGCGATCTTCGCCGCGCCGACCACCCGACCCGGCGTCGGCATCAGCTCCACCCAGTCGCGGTGATACATCGAGAAAAAGGCGAGATAGAACCGGACCATGATCGAGACGTCGAGGAACATCGCCCCGATGAAATGGATCAACCGGATATCGGCCATGACCGCCGTGTCGTACGCCTCCCCCTTGCCGAGGATAAGGGTCGGGTCGCCGATGTAGTAGCCGGTGACCAGCAAGACCATAACCGAGAAGAACATGATCCAGTGGAGAAGCCGGTTGGTGGCGTTCCGTACGTAGACGATCTCCTTTTTCTGGGGAGAGACGCCGGTATGTGTCATAACGAACCTTCCTGCCTACTCGACGGCGCGGACGACATAACGATCCTGAGTCTTCGTGTCGAGGACGTGGACCGAACAGGCCAGACACGGGTCGAAACTGTGGATCGTCCGTAGGACTTCCAGCGGCTGGCTCGGATCGGCGATAGGGGTGCCGATGAGGGCCGCTTCGAACGACGACCGTTTGCCGGCGCCGTCGCGGGGGGAGCCGTTCCACGTGGTCGGCACCACCAGCTGGTAGTTCTTGATCTTGTGGTCGGCGATCTCGATCCAGTGCCCCAACGCCCCGCGGGGGGCTTCGGTGAGGCCGTAGCCCATGGCCGTGGCCGGGATTGTCGGTTGCCGGTAGATTTCGTAGTCGCCCCGTTTCAGGTTGGATATCAGCTCGTTGACCCACGTCATCATCTGGTCGCCGATAACCTTCGCCTCGATGGCGCGGGCCGCCGTGCGACCGAGGGTGGAGAAGAGAACCTCCGGCCCGACGCCGAGCTTGCCGAGCACCCCGTTGACGTTGGCGACGGTCGATTCGTGCCCCGAAGCGTAGTTGACCAGCATCCGGGCCAGCGGCCCCACTTCGCACGGCTGGCCGTCGTAGCGGGGGGTTTTGAGCCACGAATATTTTTTGTCGGTCTCGATGCCGGTGTAGTAGGGATCGGTCTCCCCCACCGACGGATGCAACGGGCCATCCTTGCGGTATTGGTACCAAGAGTTGGTGACGTCTTCGGTGACCTTGCTGACGTCGACCGGATGGACCTTGGCGAGATCGCGTCCCATGACGATGCCACGGGGGAACCAGAGAGAGTCGGGCTCTTTCCCTCCTGCGCCGGGGAGCATGCCGTAGGAGAGGTAATTATCCAAACCACCGCCGATCCCGGCCCAGTCGAGATAGAAAGGCGCCACCGCCAGAATGTCCGGCAGGTAGACGTTGTCGATGAAATCGAGGGTCTCTTGCAACAGCGCGATGAACGCCCCGATCCGATCGGGGTCGAGGTCGTTGACGCAGGTGACGCCGCCGACCGAATAGGTTTGGATGTGCGGATTTTTCGCGCCGAAGATGGCGTGCATTCGGGCGGTGGTCGCCTGCAGGTTGAGGGCGTCGAGATAGTGGGAGACCGCCATCAGGTTCGCCTCGGGGGGCAACTTCATTTTACTGTGGCCCCAATAGCCGTTGGTGAAGGGGCCGAGCTGGCCGCCGGCCACGAACTTGGTCAGTTTTTCTTTCACCCGGGCGAAGTCGCCGGGGCCCGATTTGGGGGCGTTTGGGTTAAAACTGTTGGCCAGCTCGCTGGTCTTTTTCGGATCGGCCGAAAGGGCCGAAACCACGTCGACCCAGTCGAGCGCGTGGAGATGGTAGAAGTGGACGATGTGATCGTGGAGATATTGGGTCCCCATGATCAGGTTGCGGATGATCCGGGCGTTCTCCGGGATCTGGAGGCCGATGGCGTTCTCGACCGCTTTGACCGACGCGAGCGCGTGGACGGTGGTGCAGACGCCGCAAACCCGTTGGGTAATGATCCGCGTCGCGCGGGTCGCGGCCTTCAGGAAGACCTCGAATCCCCCGCCACATGGTGCCGGACGACCAAGCGTCTTTGATGACGCCGTCTTCCACTTCGATCTCGATGCGCAGATGCCCTTCGATCCGGGTAATCGGGTCGATGACGTGTCTTTCACCCATGGTGGCTTACTCCTCGGTAGTGTCGACGAATTTCTTGCGGTTGGCGAAAGTGTAGACGGCGTGCGCCGCGGCCCCTGCCGCAGCCGCCCCTACCAGAGTAAAGCCGAGCTGGTCGGCGGTCGCCTCCACTCCCGGCAGCTTGATGTGGGGGAGCCGTTCGTAGAACGGTTGCATGTTGTCCCAGAACTGCGGCTCCGAACAGCCGATGCAACCGTGACCCCCTTTAATCGGCCAACTGGTGTTCTGGTTGTATTCGACCCATGCGCAGTTGTGGTAGGTCTGGGGGCCTTTGCACCCCACCTTGTAGAGGCACCATTTGTCCCGCGCCCCCTGATCTCCGAATTCTTCGACGAACTGCCCGGCGTCGAAATGGGCGCGGCGGGGGCAGTTGTCGTGAATCCGTTTGCCGTAGGCGAAAAGAGGGCGCCCCAATCGGTCGGTGGCCGGCAACGATCCCATCAACAGGAAGTTGACCACGGAAGCGACCGAGTTGACCACGTTGTGGGGGCATCCGGGGATGTTGAGAATCGGCACGCCGATCGGGACCACGCCGGTGTCGCGCACCCCTTTGGCGCCGGTCGGGTTGGGGGCTTGGGCCTGCACCCCGCCGAAGGAGGAGCAGTTGCCGACGCACATGACCGCCATGGCGTCTTTGCAGACGTCGGTGGCGATCTCAAGGGCGGTCCGTCCGCCGATCATGCAGTAGCCGCCTTCGAGGGCTTTGGGTCCTTTGGTGGTGGCGGTCGGGATGGCGCCTTCGATGACGACTAGGTACTTTCCCTTGTTATCGGCCATGGCCTGTTTCAACGCCGCTTCGGCCTGATGCCCGGAGGCGGCCATGACGGTCTCGTGGTAGTCGACCGAGATGATGTTGAGGATCAGATCTTCGGCGGAGGGGTATTGGCTCCTGATGAACGCCTCCGAATCGCCGGTGCATTCTTGGAAATGGAGCCAGATGACCGACGGTTTCCGGGCCGCCCCTTCCACCGCTTCGGCGATCTTGGGAATCATGGCGGCCGAGAGCCCCAAGGTGGCGGCTATCTTGGAGCAGAACGACATGAACGATCGCCGGTCCATCTCTTTGAGGAGCTTGGTCCGCATTTCCGGCCCCTCGGTGATCGGTCTTTCGATGGTTTTACACATACTCGAACCCCTTCGTATCAGGAAACCGATAGCAGACCGACGTCTGCGTTATTCGCGTCACTCAACCGCGCCGACTCTTTTGGCAAACGGCAGGCCCGTCGTAGCGGCGCGTAGCCGCTAGTGGTAGCCGACTTGCGTCTATCCTTCGCCCCGACCGGCTCCTTAACCCTCCAATACCCGAAGGCGGCGGAGGCGAAGGCCTCATCGACGCCGTCTCTCATCGATAACGGCAGGCCCGTCGCTGCGGCGCGTAGCCGCTAGTGGTAGCCGGGCCCTTTCTCCATCGGCGCCGAAGCTTCGGCCATTTCCTCCTCCGTCGGGGCATCTTCGTCCCGGTGGATGCCGTAATGGTCGTCGAAATGGCCGATCTCTTCGATCGGGAAGATTTTGTATCCGCCGATAATCGACGAGAGGTCCGATTCGGTATGGACGCTGTTCTTCCAGAGTTGCATGTAGATATGGATGACGACGAAGAAGCCGAGAACATACATTGCGGTGTGGTGGATCAGCCGGACGTTTTGCTGCGTCCCGAGCCAAGTCTCCGAGTTGTCGGCCGCAAGCCCCCCCCAAACTCCGGTCGAGGCGCCGGGAAGGTAGAGCAGGACGCCGGTCACGATCATCACCGCCAGCGCCATCATGATCGAGAAGACCCCGACGCCGCCGAGCGGGTTGATGAATCGGTAATGTTCGTGCGTCGGGGAACCGGTCAGGTAGCTCCAGGCCAATTTCGTCGCATGCCAGACGTTCCACGGCGTCGGTATGGTCTGCAAGATGTCTTTGTTGCACGACGGGGTAAAAGCCAGATAAAACCGGGTCAGCATGCTGGCCATCATCACCCCGGCGGCGACGAAATGGACCAACCGAAATTTCCCCATGACGTAATGGTTATACGCCTCGCCGGGGACGAAGATGTCGAACGGGTCGGCGATATAAAAACCGGTGACCGCAAGGGCGGCCACCGAACCGACGAGAAGCCAATGGAGAAGACAGGCGAACCCGGAACGGGTCTGGACGAGGAGATAGGTGTGACGGGTACCGACCCCCGGTTGGGACGGTCGTGCGAGTGAAGACACCTGCCCCATGCGTCACCTCATTGCCGCCACGAACGGGACGAAAAAGGGAACCGTCCGCCGTGACCGGAGAAAGATATTCGCCCTCTATCGTGAACATACGCCCACCCCTCTTTCAGTGTCAACTCTTTTCCCCGGCGGGTAGTGAATCTCCTCTGGTACCATGGTTGACGCACAGCAAGGATGGAGCAGTATGAACGAACCCGACCTGACCCGCTTGACGGTCTACTATTCTCTCGCCATCGGCGGTGGGTTGACCATGGTGGGGTTGATCTTCAGGAAACCGCTGGAACGGTTGTCGATCTGGCTTGGCGCCGATCCGGCCAAAGGGTTCAAGGCGATCTTTCTTGTTTTTCTCGGGTTCTACATCATCATCGCCGTGGTGATGTCCTGCTACGTGGCGTGGCGTATCTTTAACGGCGCCGGCCCCTTTGGCCTTCCGCTTCCGACACCGACACCGACACCGACAGCGACGCCGGCCCCATGAACGTCGATCTTCGCCGCCCCGCGTGGCTGATGAAAGGGGGGCTCCTCGACCCGGCGACGCAACCGGTGCGGGAGACGATCCGCAAAGGGGGCTTGCACACCGTCTGTTCGTCGGCCCGTTGCCCCAACATGGGGGAATGTTTCGCCGCCGGAACCGCCACCTTCATGATACTGGGCGAACGATGCACCCGGGCGTGCGGCTTCTGCGCGGTCGAGCCGGGAGCGCCGATGGGAGCGGAAGCCGACGAGCCGGAAAGAGTGGCCGAGGCGGCCCGCGCGCTTTCCCTCTCGCACATCGTCATCACCTCCGTTACCCGGGACGACCTCCCCGACGGCGGGGCGGGCCATTTTGTCGCCACCATCGAAGCGGTGCGGAAGGCTTCGCCAAAGGTGACCGTGGAGGTGTTGACCCCCGATTTCGGCGGGAAGATGGAGCAGGTCGATACCGTGGCGGGGGCGAAACCGGAGGTCTACAATCATAACGTCGAGACCGTCCCCCGGTTGTACCGAACCGTCCGTCCCGGCGCTATCTACCAACGGTCGCTCGACCTCCTCGCCCACGTCAAACGGGTCGCCCCTGCCATGACGGTCAAGAGTGGAATCATGGTCGGATTGGGGGAGGATGCGGACGAAGTGTCGGCGGTGTTGGCCGACCTGAAAGACGCCGGGGTCGACTGGGTGACCATCGGCCAGTATCTGCGACCGTCCCGAAAGAACCTGCCGGTGGTGGAGTACGTCCATCCCGACCGGTTCGACGCATATCGGGTGATGGGGGAGCGGCTCGGCATCGCCACCGTCCAATCGGCGCCCTATGTCCGGTCGAGCTACCACGCGCAGGCGAAGCAGGCGAAGGCCTGACTTCCTCCTCACCTGCGCAGTAAGAGTTGGGTATGTTCACCAAACAACTTTCCACATCCCGCCACCCGTGCACTTTGCGCAATGCTGGAAACGCTTCCAATCGTTTCGGCCATCCTCAAGTTTTGCGACGCCCTTTTTCGCTTTGTCGGCTTTGTTGGCACTCTCCCATTTGTTATGTCCGCAGTCGTTAACGGGGATCATTACATCATGAGATGAGTGGTCGTGGTGTTTCTTGTAATAGCGAACCTCATCGGGCTGAGGGAGTGTTTCATCATTCCCACAAGAAACGTCAGGGGCTATTTCGTCGGATTCTTCAGTTGTTTTCTGACAAGTCGCGGCGTTTAGGTGACTCTTCAAAGATTGACAGTCTGCCTGAAGTTTCGCCCCGTCGATTTCCAACTGATCGATTCGTTTGCGTAGCTTCTTGCGTTCCTCGCGAAGCCGTTCATTGTCAGATGCGTAACTGTCGGCTAATGCCAAATACTCTTCAGACGAACTGGCTTTGGAACGAAGCTCCAAAAGGGGGCGCTGTCGAGCCGCGTCTCGGATATCATCGATCTCATCCGGCCTGATGACGCTTAGGACGCAAGCACGATGTATAAGCGCTCGAAGTTGTTTTCGAAAGCGTTCCCTAGTCAGGTTGCGGTCATCGCTGATCGCTTGAAGCCGTTCACTGGTCCATAGCGGATGACTAAAGCGGTCATCATGTGTAGAAAACTGTGGCCAATAGAGGCGGACCGATCCGCGAAAGCAACTAAACGGCTTACCGAGGGAGTCGGTTATCGCCCATGATGCTTCGTCGTCAAGGGTGACCACGTTCGCAAGTCCGGCAAGGTCAAACGCAAGTTTCTCGTCGAGTTTTGGCAGGGCACACTCATAGTTATCGAGACTCACTATAATGATCGGGATTGATCGGTTAGGCATGCTGATTTCTGTCGCCAGCGCTTCCCCATCATCAAACCCCCTGACATGGCGAAGGGGGTAAATGACGCTCGATCCGAGATACCAATTGTTAGAAAGTGCCAGCAAGCTTCGGACGATTTTTGGGCATCGCGGGTCCGCAGCGATGGGCATTATGCGACTTTTTGTCCAGCCTGTTTCCATGGTGAGATAGACGGAAACTATCTCCGCGCCTACGGTGATTGATAGCGAGGTGGTGAAGCATTGGTCATTAGGGCTTTGTTCTTGTAGTCGCAAAAGCCACCATGATCGCCCTTTGTCTATGGCTTCTTCGATTGAATAGGTTCCCTTGCTATTGCCTTCTGGCTGAAAAGCGCCCTCAAAGCTGATTCTCGACGCTCCCTTTTCGTGCAACCACTCGAGAACAGTGTGCTTGATTCTTTGAGCCTCATCCTTCCGAGATTCAGGCCATTCCAAACTGTCACGTCGTTCCAACAAGTAGGCGGCTACTTTTTGCATTGAATCAAGGTTCCTGTTGATGGCTACCCGTAGAAGTTGTTAGCTAGCGCTAGGAATTGGGTAAGTATCTCGGCTCCTGCTAGTGTACAACTGTCCCCAGTAATTGGGCGTTCAAGGCCGCTTCGGCGGCATGGCCCTGGATGGCGAACGCAAGTCACCGGGGCCATTTTTTGTTCACCAAAGATGTCGCCTGCCGTCTCAAGGCCCTCCGCTACGCCGTTGTCGACGACCGGTACCGTTCGATTTTCCGATACAGTTTCGGGCGGGAGACGCCGAGGATCTTGGCCGCTTTGCTGATGTTGCCGTTGACCGCGTCGAGGACGTAGAGAATGTGCTCCTTCTCGATCTCGGTCAGGGGCAACAAGTGGCGGTTTTTGACGCTTTTCGATTTCTTCTCGAACGAGAGGGGGAGGTCTTTGACCTGAATCACGTTCTTGGGCGCCAGCGAGACCGCCCGTTCCAATACGTTGGTCAACTCCCGAACGTTCCCCGGCCAATGATATTCCATCAACGTTTCGACCGCTTTTTTCGACAAGCCTTTGGAGTGGGCCAGAGCGCTCCGGTTTTGGGCCAGAATGCTTTCGGTCAGTTGGGGGATGTCTTCTTTGCGCTCCCGTAACGCCGGGACCCGAAGCGACAGGGCCGATATGCGATAGAAAAGGTCTTCGCGGAAAGTCCCCTGTTTGGTCAGGGTGGTCAGATTTTTCGTGGTCGCCATCACGAGCCGGGTGTCGGAGGCGATGTCGGTGAAGCCGCCGATCCGGCGGTATTCGCCGGTGTCGAGAAAATGGAGAACCTTCACCTGCATCGCAGAGGAGAGTTGATCGATTTCGTCCAGGAAAACGGTCCCCCCTTCGGCGAATTCGAGGATGCCCGGTTTTCGCACCGACGAGGCGCCGACGAAGGCGTCCGGTTCATAACCGAAGAGTTCGGCTTCCAACATCCCCTCATTAAGCACGCCGCAGTTGACGGCGATGAAGGGGCTCTCTTTTCTTGGGGAGTGGCGATGTAGCTCCATGGCGGTCACCTCTTTGCCGACGCCGATCTCTCCCATGATGAGGACCGGTTCGGCGGAGAGGGCCACTTTCTCCACCTGCTCGCGCAAGGTGTTCATGACCGGGCTCTCCCCCACGAGGGTGGCCCGGGCCGCCTGTCGTTTCAGCTCTTCTTTCAAGCGGGTGTTCTGTTCGGCCAGCCGCTTCTTCTCGTGGGCTTTGCGGATGACCACTTCGAGCGCACGCAGTTTGCACGGCTTGGCCATGTAGTCGTAGGCGCCCAGTTTCATCGCCTCGATGGCGCTGTCGATGGTGGCTTTGCCGGTCAGGACGATCGCTTCGAAGGCGGGGTGGAGTTTTTTGATCCGTTTGAGAAGCTCCATGCCGGAGAGTCCCGGCATCATGATGTCGAGGACGCCGACGTCGAACCGCTCTTTGCGGGCGCCTTCCAAGGCGGCTTCGGCGGTGGAAAAACCGGTGACGCTCATCTCGTCGCCGTCGAAATGACGGAGCAACAGTTCGCGAAACGCTTCGTCGTCGTCGACGACCATGAGGGAGAGGCGGGGCTCTTTATAGTTCACTTCGTTCATGCATCCTCGCTTGCGACTTCGGGGGCGGCGATGTCGGTCGGCATGACCAACACGAAAAGGGCGCCCCCCAGGGCGCTCTCTTCGATGAAGAGGGGGGACTGGAGACGTTCGGCCAGTTGCAGACAGACAGCCAGCCCCAATCCGGTCCCTTCCCCCATCGGTTTCGTGGTGAAAAAGGGGGAGAAGATTTTCTCCCGCAAGGCCATCGGCACCCCCGGCCCGTTATCTTCCACGGTCACCCGAACCCCCCGTTTGTCGGGGCGGGCGGCGAGGAGCACCTTGCCATTTTTGTCGACGGCGTCGATGGCGTTGTTTAACAGGTTAAGGAGAATCTGCTCCAGCAGATGGGGGTCGGTAATCACCTGCGGCAATCCGGGGGGGATGTCGGCTTCGATCGCCACATCCCGTTCCGTCGCTTTGTGATGGGCCAGCAGGAGGGCGTTGTTTAAGGTCCGTTCAAGGTCGACCAGCTCGATGCGCATCTCCTGACGTCGGGAGAAATCGAGAACCGAACGGGTGATCCGTTGGCACCGGTCGGCCTGTTCGACGATGATGCGGACGATCCGGGCGATTTCTTCTCTGTCGATGGCGGCTTCGTCGGGTATCCGGTCGAGAAGCGATTCGGCGTAGCCGGAGATGACCGCCAGCGGATTGTTCACCTCGTGGGCCATGCCGGAGGCGATCTCGCCGATGGTGGACATCTTGGCGGCGTGGGTCAGTTCGTCTTGGGCGATGGAGAGCTCTTCGGTCTTCTGGCGGATCATCTCGTTGAGTCCGTCGGAATAGCGTGCCAGTTGTTCTTCCAAACGGCGTCGGGCGGTGACGTCTCTGATAATCATATGAAGGGTCTCCCCTTCGTCGGTGGCGATGGTGGTGGCCGAGACCTCCACGAAACGGGCGTCACGGTCGTCGGTGGCGACCAACGAAAGGGGGAGCCCCTCCACGGCGCCGTCGCCGCTGGCCAATCGGGCCAGCAGGGTCTTTTCCTCGATCGGCGAGAAGAGGAGAGACAAAGCCCCCCCCCGGAGTCGCTCGGCGGGGAGTCCGGTCAGATCGGTGGCCCGTTGGTTGACTTCGACGATCTTCATGCGCTGCCGGTCGAGAACCACGATGCCGTCGCCGGCCCGTTCGTGGAAGGCCCGGTAGCGGCTTTCGGAATAGGCCAACTCGCGGGTGCGGCGGTTGACCGTTTCTTCGAGCTCTTCGTTGAAGCGGGATATCCGCTCGAAAAGGCGGACATTGGCCAAGGCCAAGCCGGTCTGTTGCACGATCAGGGTCAAGACCCGTTCGTGCTCTTTGGAGAAAACCCCGATGTCGGGATGGGATAGGTTCAAGACCCCCATGACCACGCCATCGTTTTTGAGCGGGAGGGCCAAGAGCGATTTTATCTGGCCGCTTAAAGGAGAGCGGGGCGATTTGGCGAACCGGTCCGATTCGCCGGTGTCTTCGATCAGGAGCGACTCCCCTTCGCGGGCCACCCACCCGGCGGCGCCCTCCCCCACCGGGAAACGGTGTCCCGGCCGGTCGCCCGGCTCGAAATAGTTCGACTCCGGGTCTTCTTGCCCACGGACGGCTGTCAGGACCAGGTCGACCCCCATCTCGTCCACCAGCCAGAGCGAGCAGTTTTCGGCGCTGGTCTCGTCGATGATGATGTTGACCACTTCGGTGACGAGCCGTTTCCGGTCGGGATTGCCGAGGGCCGCCTCCCCCACCCGTTTGATGATCGAGAACTCTTTGACCTTCTCGCTGATAAGCTTGTTGCTGTCGGCCAAAGCGCGGGCGTAGGCGTCCCGTTCCCTTTTGACCGATTCGATGGTCTCCGGCTGCTGGCTCATAACGAGAACTCCTCTATGCTCTCCCGCTCGGCGTCGAGAGCCAAGGCCAGATCGGAGAGTTGATCGGCGTCGAGTCCCAATACTTTGTGGGTCGACGGGTCGATGATGAGATTCACTTCGTCGCCGGCGGTTCCGAGCCGGATCTGACGGCACAAGATGTCGGCCACATGGACCACGGCCGATATGGGGATGCTGCCGATGGGGGCGTCGACGATTTTGTGGTGGTAACGAATGGCGTCGATCACCTCCGGCGGGAACTGCCATTTCCGGGCGAGGTGATACCCCCCCTCGGCGTGAGTCATCCCCATCATTTCTTGTTCCAAACTGCCGACCCAGACGTTACGTTTAAAGGCGGTCTTGACCGCCTTGGCGTAATCGTCGAAGAAATAGTTATCGAAAATCACCTTGCCGATGTCGTGGAGTAGCCCCGCCAGAAAGGCGGTGTCGGGGTCGACGGGGCGGGACGACAAGGAGGCGATTCTTTTGGCGATGGTCGCCACGCCGATACTGTGGACCCAGAAGTCCCCCCGATTAAAGGGGCTGTGGCCGTGGGGGGAGGTTTGGAAGACCGAAACGCCGAGGGCCATCGTCTTGACCGTCTGGTAACCGAGGATCACCACGGCATGAGACATCGACGATATCTGGCGGAGATGCCCGTAGAAGGCCGAGTTGACCAGGCGGAGGATGACCGACGATATCGACTGGTCGCGGGAGATGACGTTGGCGAGGTCTTGGGCGCTCGATTCGCGGTTTTCGATCACCTCGATGATCTTGAGGAGGCTCGTGGGGAGGGTGGGGAGTTCGTCGATCTTCTGGATGAAGATACGTTTTTTGTTCTGGTCCATTACCTTCTTTTTCCCCTGAGTACCACCATGCCCCTTTCGGACAGGCCTGTATCGTATCAGATGGCGTGTTTGGATACAATGATGACCAAAATGTTACGTCCACCCCTTGGCGTCGAACAGGTCGTCGACGGTTTCTCGTACCGCACCTTTACCCCCCGGCCGCTTGGTCACCCAATGGGCTTCTTCCAGCACCCTCTCGTGAGCGTCGGCCACCGCCACCGCGAGACCGACCGCCCGCATGGCCGGAAGATCGACGATATCGTCCCCCATAAAGAGGGTCTCTTCGAGCGCTATCCCCAGCTCCTCGGCCAGGCGGGTCACCACCCCCGCCTTGTCGTCGGGTCCCATGGCGATTTTGTCGATCCCCAACTCTTCCCCCCGGCGACGGGTGATCTCCGACGGGCGCCCCGATATGAAGGCGAACCGGAGTCCCTTGTGGCGCCCCCGTGCGATGCCGAGGCCGTCTTTGACGTCGAAGATTTTCAGCTCGACCCCGTCGGCGGTGTAGATGATGCCGCCGTCGGTCAAGGTGCCGTCGACGTCGAGAGCGACGAAACGAATGGCGGCGAGACGGCGGTGATACTCTTCCTGGGTCAGCATGGTCTTCCTTGGGCGGATGGGTGAGAGGGCATTGTAACCCATACCCGTTACCCGACGGAAAGAGGGAATCGCGCCGACCGGACGGCTTCTTCTTGTCATTGAGGGCGATACGCCATAGAATCACATGATTCACGACCCTTGCCGAAAGATTATGGCCGATACCAATCCGCTCGATACCAGCCTGCTCGAACCGGACGAAATCCGGTTCGCCAAGGTGTTGATGAGCAACAAGCTCATGGCGCGGGAAGATTTCGCCCGTTTTCTGGCCGAACGGCGCCGGTTCGATACCGACGGCAAACGATACTTAGGCGACCTTCTGGTCGATCGGGGGCTGATTTCCGCCGACGATGTGGAACGTTTCTTTCAAGAGAACAACCGGCGGTATCTCACCTTCCTTGACGACCTGAGAGAGGCCGGGTACCTTTCTCGTCCCCAGTACCGGGAGGTGATGGAAGACGCCGAGTCGTCGGTGAACGTGGTTAACGCGCTGGAGCGGTTGTCGATCATGACCAAGGCCAGTTTTATCCAGCTTTTTTCGAAGCGGGTGAACGCCTTGCGTTTGGGCGACTGGCTCTTGACCAACCGGAAGATCGATAAAGAGACGTTGGAGAAGACCTTGAACGAGCAGCGGGTCTATCGGCTGGAAGACTGGCTGGTGACCCAAGGGCTGATGAGCGAAGAAAAAATAACCGCCATTCAGCGAAAGCTGGGCATGGCTTAAGCGTTCCGAGGAGAAGACGAAAGCATGGGAATCATGGAGGGTAAGAAGGGGCTCGTCGTTGGCGTGGCCAACGAGCGGAGCATCGCGTGGGGGATCGCCCAAGCGCTCGGACGTGAAGGCGCCGATATCGGCTACACCTTCGCCGGAGAAATGCTCGAAAAACGGGTTCGCCCCCTCGCCGACCAGACCGGCTCCACCTTCGTCCATCAGATGGACGTCACCAGCGAAGAGGAGATGGACCATGTCTTCGGAATGGCCAAAGAGCATTTCGGAACCCTCGACTTTCTGGTCCACGCCGTCGCTTTCTCCGACAAAAGCGAGCTGAAAGGGCGTTACGCCGATACCAGCAAGAAAAACTTCCTGAACACCATGGACGTCTCGGTCTATTCCTTCACCAGCATGGCCCGACGGGGCGCCGCCCTGATGCCCGACGGGGGCGCCATGGTGACCCTGACCTACTACGGCGCCCAGAAGGTGATCACCAACTACAACGTCATGGGGGTCGCCAAAGCGGCGCTGGAAGCGTCGGTGAAATATTTGGCCGTCGATTTGGGGCCGGACAAAATTCGGGTCAACGCCCTCTCCGCCGGACCGATCAAGACGCTGGCCTCGGCCGGTATCGCCGACTTCAAGGAGCTTCTGGGGCATGGGATCCACCGGGCGCCTCTCAGGCGGAACGTCACCATCGAAGAGGTCGGTCAAGCGGGGCTTTATCTCTGCTCCGACATGTCGACCGCCGTCACCGGCGAATGCCTCTTCGTCGACTGTGGGTACCAAGCGACCGGGGTGTAGCGATCACTTCACCGGTCAAGCCCGAACGATAGGGCCAAACAGTGAGGACGAAAAAACCCGCAAGGGCGGGGAGAGCCGATGGCTCTCCCACGCCGGAAAGAGGGGGCGTCTGCCGGTGGGGCCGGTGGAGTGAGGCGGGAGGGAAAAGGTCAAGATACGAGACCTGACCCCATTTTCCCGCCCCCCCCTCGCACAGAGTCACTTCATCGTCGAGAGGGTGACCGCATCCGACTTCTCGCTGGTCAGGCCGTCTTTATCGACCGCGACGAGCTGGAACGCATACGACGATCCGGCGGAGAGTTTTTCGACCTTGTAACGCTCACCGTCACTCTCCCCCAGTTTTCTGCCGAAAAAGCCCCCCGACCAGATTTCGTAATGGTCGATGTCCTCTTCGGGGTTCGGGTTCCATGTGAGGGTGATCCGATCGGGTCCGTCGGCGGTTCCGGTCAGTCCGGTCGGGATGCGGGGGGCCGATTTGGTCACCCCCTCCACGGTGGCCGAATCGGCGCCGATCAACCCGTCTTTGTCGACCGCCTGCGCCCGGTAGAAGTAGCTGGTTCCGTTCTTCAAGTTGCCGTCGACGAAGTGGGTTCCTTCAACCCCGCCGGCCACGAGGTTAAAGCCGCTGTCGGTCCGTTCGGATCGGAAAATACGATAGTTGGTGATGTCTTTTTCCGGGTTCGGTTGCCACGAGAGGGTCACCTGTTTGGCCTCCCCGCGGCTGGCGACCATATCGGTCGGCGCCGTCGGGGTCGGTTTGGTCATCACCGCTACCGGCGTTTGTCCGACGCTGGTGACGTCGACCGAGTTGTAGGAGCGAACCTGATAGTAATAGACCGTCCCGTCGGCCAGTCGTTCGGTCCACGATCCGGTATCGACATAGGAGGTCGCTTTCGGGTCACGCAACCGTTTGATCTCGGTCAGATTTTCCGGATCGACGCCCCGATAGACGGCGTAACCGGCCGTCTCCGGGTCGGGCGACGGGAGCCACGCCAACGACGCTTGTTTCACCTGTCCGGCCACCGCCGTCAATCCGCTGGGCGGAGCGGGGGGGCCGAGGGTCACCCCGTCGACCGCCGTCGAGAAGTCCGACTCGACCCCGCCGGCGTTCAAGGAGGTCAACCGGTAGTAGTAGGCGATCCCGTCGCCTAATTTCTGTCCACTCTTGTCGCTATCGGTATATTCGGTCTCGCCCCGGTCGCGGATCTCTTTGACCAGTTGGAACGTCCCTTCCGGCGCGTCGTTTCGATAGACCCGATAGCGGACCACCGCCGGGTCGGGGGCGATATCCCAGTTAAGCGTCACCGAACGGACCCCGATGGAGACCACCGCCAGCCCGGCGGGAGGGTTCGGTTTCCCCATGGTCGCCGCCGAGACCGGTTCCGTCGGGTTACCGTATTTCCCCTGATCGTTGAAGCTGACCACCTTGTACCAGTAGGTCGCCCCGTCGGCCAGTTCGTGCCCTTTGCTCTTGTTGGCTTCGTCGGTGAAGCTGGTGGAAGAGGCGTAGGTGATCCGCCCCACCTCGCGATACTCGCCGTCGATCTTGTCGGCCCGCAAGACTTGGTAGCCGTCGGTCTCTTTGTCGTCGCTTTTGTTCCACGACAACGGAATCTCCCTGATCCGCCCCGGTTTCGCCGCCAGTCCGGTGGGAGGGTTCGGCCCCCCCTTGGCCACGACATAGCCGACCTTCGACAGTTCCGACTCGACCCGGTCGTCGTTGATCGACCGGACCTGGTAGTAATACTTCTTCCCGTCGATCAGCCGTTTTTTGTAAGAGCCTTCGTCGGTGGTTTCGACCTTGGTCCGCCCCCGCACCTTCTCGAACTCTTCGAACGGGCCGTCGGGGGAGTCGGAGCGGTAGACGATGTAGCCGACCACCTCCGGTTCCGGGCTCATGGCCCACGTGACCGTGTTCTCCCGAAACTTCACCGAATAGCCGCCGACCCGGGCGGGCGGGCTGGGGCGGAAGCGGATGAGGTTTCCTTTGGCTATGGGGAAGTCCCGATCCTCTTCGGTGATCCGGGCGCGGGAGGAGGCGGGACCGGGGAGGGTCACCTTCACCTTCCCGGTCATCCGTTGGTTCACGGCCAGCACCGTGCCGGTCTCCGGGTCGACCACCTGATCGTCGGCGGCGAAGACGGTGAAGATCTGATTCTTCGCCGCCCCTTTCATGGTACCGAGATTGATGACCACGTCGCGGGTCAGGTCGCCGTCCTTTTCGACGGTCCGGTCGATGATGTAGCCGTCCTTTTTCGGCGAAACCTTCAGCACGGTCACCGGGTTGGGGGCGTCGGGGCGACCGGCGTACTGGACGTTCCCGGCCTGATCGACCGCTTCCAGATAGTAGAGAATCTTGTCGGCTTCCAGAAAAACGTCGGGAATCTGCACGGTGCTATTCCTCTATTCCCCGCTCGTCTTTGACGTTTTCGACGATGTAGCCTTGGTCCTCATCACGTTTGTAGCCGATCCGTACGGAAGCCAGCCCTTTGTTGTCTTTGATCTGCGCCCGGATGATCATCTTGCTGGCGTCGGAGGTGGCCAGCAACGGGTTGTGGAAGATGTGGGGGGGTTCCTTGTCGAACTCTTCCACCCGCATGGTGTGGGGATGCTCGGCGTCGCCGTCGGAGGTGACGTTGCCGCCGACGTCGGTGACGGCGATGTAATATTCGAGCGACGGGGGAAGGACTTCGTTGCGGGGGATGACCCCTTCGTAGACCCCCGCCTCCACCTGCTCCATCGCCGTTTCGCTGAAGGCGCCCCCGGCGTTCCCCCGCCACGCCAACATCGCCCGGGCGATCCCGTGGTTATCGCTGGCCGATACCCGAATGCGGGCCGAACGTCCTTCGATCATCTCGACCATCGGCGTATGCTCTACCAACGGCGCCAGTTCGTCGGCCACCACCATCTCGAGATGGAAAACCCCCCGCTCCGACGGACGGGCCACCAAGGTCCGTTCTTCTTTGCGATACCCCTCCTTCTCGATGACGATCGGATGAGGGCCGACCACCAGGTCGTTGATCAACACCGGCGAGAGCCCCACCACCTTGCCGTCGAGACTGATCTTGGCGTCCGACGGGGTGGTCTGGATCGAGACCGATCCGACGGTGCGAGCCCGGACCGCGTCGTAGAGGCTGGTCACTTGCGGGGGGAACTCTTTGGTCGACAGCTTGCGCGAGGGGGAGAGCTCGATAGCCCAGCGGAAAGCGGTCTCGGCGGCGGTGGTGTCCCCTTCGGCCACCTTCACCATGCCGAGCGTCGTCCAGGCCCGCAGTTTCTGCTCCGGGTCGGTGGCGGCGGCGGCCGCTTCGGAGAGGAGGCGGGAAGCCTCGCCGAACTCCCCTTCGTAGTAGAGCTTCTCCCCCTTCTTGAGGGCGTTCGACACGTCGGCGGCCGACGCTGACGAGGGGAGCGTAAAGAGCGAGAAAGCCGCCAGGGCGAAGACGAGTGTCAGTCGAAAAGAGCGCATGCCGTCATCCTTAAGGCCGACGGCGGCGGAAGATGCGGTGGACTATTCCACCGCAAGTCGGGTTACGATGCCACCGACGACGGTTACGGTTCGCGTATAGTCGGGCAAACCTTCCCTCTTGATTACCACTTTTCTATCCCCCGCCGCCACCTCTTCCGCTTTCACCGGGGTGTCGCCGTAGTGACGACCGTCGATGAAGACCACCCCGCTCCGGGTAGAGGTGATCAGCAACGTCCCCATTTCGACCGCTTTTTTCTTCTCTTTCGGGGTGTCGATCTCTTCGGATTCGGTGAACGTGTGAGAGACCGACGCCGTGGCTCCGGCGGCCAGTTTGGCGGTGGTGGTCCAAGGGCGATAGCCGGGGTTTTTCAGAACCACCTTCACCTCCCCCTCCTCCACCTTCTCGATCGTGCGGGGGGTGGGGCCGATCTTTTCGCCGTTGACCCAAACGTCGGCCCACGGAATCGAGGTGACCCTGAGCGAGCCGAACCCCTTTTTGACCAGGGTCGTTTCGACCGTCACCTTCTTTCCCCGTTCCACCACCGTAGCGATCGACTTGGTGTGGTAGCCCTCTTTCGCCAGCGCCAGCGAATAGCGCCCCCCGACAGGAGCGTGAGCGTGGTCGGCGCCGTCCCCTGCTTCTTGCCGTCGATATAGATCGCGGCCCCCTTCGGTCCGGCCACCGCCACCGTGCCGGTATCGGCGGTCATCGTCACCGCCAGCGTGGTCGGTTCTTCGGCCGAGATGGTGACCGACCGTTTCGCCGCCACCAATCCTTTCCCCGAAAGGACGAGCGCATGCGCGCCCGGTTTCAGCGAAGGGATGACCAGCGGCGTCTTCCCGACCGGTTTGTCGTCGAGGGAGACCGCCACTTCGGCGGGGGTGGAAGTGATCATCAGGCTCGCCGGGGCCAAGGTCAGTTTCGGGGCGAACCGGGCCTCTTCTCCCGGCGCCAAATCCACCCCCACCTCCCACGGATCATACCCGTCGGCGGTCACCTTCAGTTGGTGCTTTCCGGCGACCGTCTCGATTCCCTTCACTGGCGCATCCCCCACCTTGGTCCCGTCGATGAACAACGTCCCGGCCACGGACGGGGTGACCGTCAGCGAGGCCGGTTGCGCCACCGCCGGTTTTTCCGCCTCCTTGGCGGGCGCTTCTTCCGTCGGCGTCGGCGTCGGCGTTGGCGTTGGCGTCGAGGTCGGGGTCGGGGTCGGGGCCGTTTCGGCCACGCGCGTCGGGGTCGGCGCCGGGGCGCCGGTTCGGCTCTCCTTGATGGCGTAGAAGGTTCCCCCCACGAGGAGCATGGTGGCGACGATCACCCCACCGATCAGAGCGCCACTCCCCTTTTTCTGTTCGTGGCTGAATTCGAGGATCTTGTCGCTCTCGAAATCGATCGTCTTCCCGGCGGTCGCCATATCCATGGTGGCGCCAAATTCCCCTTCTTCCTCCACCGCGCCGGTGAAGGGCGCCAAAGCGTTGGCCACTTCGTGTCCGTTCCGGTACCGTTCGTCGGGCCGTTTGGCCAGTAGCTTCTCGACCACCCGGTCGAGCGATTTGGGGAGTTTTGGATTCACCGTCGAGACGAGAGGGGGATTGTCCTGAATGATTTTGAAGATGATGTTCGTGAGCCCTTCCCCGACGAAAGGGCGTCTCCCCGTGACCAGTTCGTAGAAAAGGACCCCCAGCGAAAAGAGATCGGACCGTCCGTCGATGGCGTGCCCTTGCACCTGCTCCGGCGACATGTAGGAAGGGGAACCGACGGCGTGACCCGTTTGGGTCACCGACCCTGCCGTGGTGGTGAGACGGGCCAAACCGAAATCGGTGATTTTCACCCGGTCGCCGCGGGTGATGAGGATGTTCCCCGGCTTGATATCCCGGTGGACGATATGGTGTTCGTGGGCGTAGGCGAGTCCGTCGGCGATCTGGGCGACGATCTTGGCCGCCCGCGCCAGCGGGATCGGCCCTTCGTCGGTGATGATCCCGGCCAGGTCCTCTCCCTCGACGAACTCCATCGCCATGAAGCTCTTCCCCTCCTCCTCGCCGACGTCGTAGATCGTGACGATGTGGGGGTGGATGAGACGCCCGGCCGCTTTGGCTTCGATGAAGAACCGCTCTTTGAGCTCCTTTTCCTCCATCGCGCTCCCCATTTCGGAGAGCTTGATGATTTTGAGCGCCACCGGCCGGTCGATCATCGGGTCGCGTCCTTCGAGGACGATCCCCATGCCCCCCCGTCCAAGTTCGCGGACGATCTCGTAACGGCCCAGTCGTTTTTCTTCGGTCATGCTGCGGAAGGGAGAATGAAGGTACGGAAAGATCGGCAACCCCTCGTTGCCGACGCTAGAGAGTATACCTGTTTTAAGCGAGGGGTTCTCGTGAAAAGCCGGGACTCCTTCACGGGAAACCGGTCGAGCGTATCGTGCGTTGAGCGAGGGGGCGTCAGAAGAATGGCGATTTTGTCTTTCTCGGTCATGGCGCCATAATTGCTTTTGACTATGGCGACGTCACGGGCGCCTATGGGCGACGGAACTGTGACGCAGCGCAACGGTAAAGAAGAAGAACGGACGTATGGATATCACCACCATATTGGGCATCCTCGGTGGGCTCGGGCTCATCGGCGCCGCCATCGGTCCGGCTTCGCTCAAGTACTTCATCGACATCACCTCGTTTCTGATCGTCATCGGCGGCACCATGGCCGCCTTCGCCGTCAACTATCCGATGAAAGACCTGATCGCCTTCATCGCGATCATGATGAAAACCGTTTTTTACAAGACCACCGCCCCCGGCGAGGTGATCCCCCAGATTCTCGACTTCGCCGGACGGGCTCGACGAGACGGCATCCTCGCCCTTCAGGCGGTCGTCGGATCGGTGGAAGAGCCCTTCATGCAAAAAGGAATTCAGCTGGCCATCGACGGTACCGAACCGCAACAGATCATGAAGATCATGGAGACCGAAGCCGAGTATGTGAAAGAGCGTCATCGGCTCGGTATGGAGATGATGCAGACCTTGGGGACCTTCTCCCCGGCCATGGGGATGATCGGAACTCTCGTGGGTCTCGTGCTGATGCTCCAAAAGCTCGACGACCCCTCCACCATCGGTCCGGCCATGGCCATCGCGCTTATTACCACCTTCTACGGCGCTCTGATGGCCAACCTGATCTTCCTGCCGATGGCGGGAAAACTGAAAAAACGGGCCGCCGACGAGAACATGATCAAAGAGCTGATCATCGAGGGGGTCATCTCCATCACCAACGGCGACAACCCCCGGATTATCGAGCAGAAGTTAAACGCCTTCTTGTTGCCGAAATTGAGGGAGAATAATTTTGACTAGGACGAGGATCCTCAACGACCGGCGGGGGGAGAAAGATCCCTCCCGTCCGTTGAACGTCACCCTGATGATGTTGATCCTCGCCTTCTTTATCGTGCTCAACACCCTGGCGGTTCCGGCCGAATCGAAAAAGAAGATCGCCTTGGGATCGATGACCGGGTCGCTCGGCATCCTTCCCGGCGGAACCTCGCCGATGAGCTCCGAGAGTCGCAACGTGGCGGCCAAAGGGGCGCCGCTCCTCACCGCCCGGTCGCAACTGGCCTATCTCCTCGGCAAGTTCGAAGAGCATATGATGCGGACCCGGACCGCCCAGTTCGCCCGGACCTTTATCTCGCACGGGGGGGTGACGGTGCAGCTCGACAACAGCATCCTGTTCGAAGCGGGATCGGCCCGGCTTACCTCGCTCGGTCAAAATTTGGTCGAACGGCTCGGCCCGATCTTTCGGCAAGCCGAGGGGGGATTGCTGATCGAAAGCCACGTGGCCGACCCGAAAGTGGCCAGCCGTCGTTTTCCCGACGCCGTCACCCTCACCGCCGCACGGGCAGGCACGGTGGCCCGCGCCCTTATCGCCGACGCCGACATCGATCAGAGACGGCTGGCCGTGGCCGGGTACGGCGCCATGCGCCCTTTGACCACTGTGGAAGGGTATGACGACGCTCTTAAAAACGACCGGACCGAAATCCGGTATCGCTGGACCCTGTGAGGAGAGGAACGAGTCATGGGTGTTTCGCGGGCGCAGAAGAAAAAGAAGGGAGGGGGCGAGGCCGAGTTCGACACCGAAGGGTGGATGCTCACCTTCGGCGATCTCCTATCGCTCCTGCTCACCTTTTTCGTCCTCCTGTTTTCGATGAAGACTCTCGACAATCAGGTTCTCAAAGAGATGTTCACCGCCTTCTCGGGGGGGGCCGGGCCGTTGTGGTTCACCGACCGGTTCCCGATGGAGCGGATGCGGCGCGATTACTTCGTCGCCCCCCATACGATGTCGATCAAGCAGTTTCTCGAGTTTTTGGCCGACGACACCTCGTCGACCGACGTCATGGCGCCGATCAGTATCGCGGGGATCGAAGAGGCGCTGTTGTTGAATCAGGGGACCATACGAAAACGGGGCCCCAAGTTTGTGGTTACTTTCCCGGACAAGACGATGTTCCAACCGGCTTCGGCCACCTTGACCCCGTCGGCGCGGCTTGCTCTTGACCGGCTTACCGACGCCATGCAGTATAGCGACAGCAGGATAGTCATCGAGGGGCATACCGACGACCTCCCGATCGATACCCCCCGCTATCCCTCCAACTGGGAGCTGTCGGCGGCCCGGGCCGGTGAGGTGATGCGCTATCTGATCGACGAGAAGAATATGAGGCCGGAACGGATTCTGGGCGCTTTTGGCTATGCCGACAGCCGTCCGCTGGTCCGCAACATCAGCGAAAGTTACCGGGCTCGCAACCGACGGGTCGAGATCGTTGTCGAACAGGCGCCCCCCGAAGGGGCATGCGCCCCGCGGGGGCGTGAGCCCCGAAGAAGGGGGCGTAGGTAAAAACAAAACCAGACCGGTGGGCCTCCATCGGCGCGACCGGAACGAAGGAGCCTAAAAAGCATGGCCGACGAGGAAGAAGCGAAAAAGGGGGGGAGCAAACTCCTCATCATCATCATCGCGGTGTTGGTGGTTCTGCTGATCGCAGCGGGGGGGGGGATGTTCTACTTCATGACCCAGAAGCCGACTGCGGCGGCAGGGACCAGCGACGGCGGCGCCGACGCCGCGCCGAAGGAAGACCCGACCGCCGCCATGGGGGTGACGGTGGAGCTCGATCCTTTCGTGGTCAACCTGTCGAGCCAGGGGATCGACCGTTATCTGAAGGCGGTCATCGTCTTGCAACTCTCGTCGGCCACGGCGCAGGAGGAGATCGCCGCCAAAAATCCGCAGATCAAAGACAGCATCATCACCGTCCTCTCCTCCAAAACGCCGGAGGAGGTCCTCTCGATTCAGGGGAAATACGACCTGAAACTGGAGCTGGTCAAACGGATCAACTCCATGCTCAGCAAAGGGGTGGTGCGGGAAATGTTCTTCACCGAGTTCGTGGTACAGTAAAACGATGCGCGTCAACCGAACCATTGGGCCCCGCAATGGGGGGGGAGTGGCCCCATGAGTCAGGTCCTCTCTCAGGAGGAAGTCGACGCCCTGTTGCGTGGGGTCACCGACGGCGAGATCGAGACCGAGGTCGAGTATGTCGCCGACGAGTCGGGGATCGTCCCCTACGACCTGACCAGTCAGGAACGGATCATCCGTGGCCGGATGCCGACGCTGGACATCATCAACCAACGGTTCTCCAGGCTCTTTCGGAACTCCCTTTCGTCGGCGTTGCGGAAAGTCTTGGACATCTCCGCCGTCTCCACCGACACGGTGAAATTCGGCGAGTTCGTCAAGAGTCTGCCGGTCCCGGCGTCGTTGCACATCTTCAAGATCGAGCCGTTGCGCGGTTTCGCGTTGCTGGTGGCCGAAAGTAAACTGGTCTTCGCTCTGGTCGACACCTTTTTCGGCGGCTCCGGCGAGGCGAAGATGAAAATCGAGGGACGCGACTTCACCACCATCGAACAACGGATGATCAAAAAGGTGGTCCTGATGGTGCTGGCCGATCTCGAAGCGGCCTGGAAACCGGTCCACAATATCAAGATGACCTACGTCCGCTCCGAGGTGAACCCCCAGTTCGCCGCCATCGTCCCCCCCACCGACGTGGTGGTGGTGATCATGTTCGAAGTGGAGCTGGACAGCGTCAACGGGACGCTGACGGTCTGCCTCCCCTACTCGACCATCGAGCCGATCATCGGCAAGCTGAGGGCCGGGTTCCAGTCGGACCAGCTCGAAGTCGATCAGCGTGGATTCAACGTCTGCGTGATCGGCTGGCGGAAGCTTCGGTCGGCGTGGTGGTGGAATTGGGAAAAGCGACGGTGATGAGCCAAGACTTTCTGAAACTGGAGCCGGGGGACATCCTCGGGTTGACCACCGATATCGACGACGAGTTGATTGTGAAAGTAGAGGGGATACCGAAGTTTAAAGGACGCCCCGGTGTGGTGAAAGAAAACCGGGCGGTGCAGGTGACCTATATCGTCCCCCGGCAAGGGGCCAAAGAAGACGGCATGTCGGCGCCGGAACTGCCCCACGACGAAAACGAACCGCCGATGGAACGGGTTTGACCCCCCTTAAGACGAGAGAAGAGTCATGAGCGACGAAGGCGAACTGAACGCGGAAAACGAAGAAGACCTCTGGGCGGCCGCCGCCGAGGATCTGGCCAAACAACGAGACATGCTGCGCGACGCCTCCGCCGCTCCCGCCGCCGCCGAACAGAAAGACGCGCCTGCCGCGCCCGCCGCCGAAGCGGCCCCCGCTCCTCTCCCCGTGGCGGCGTCGGTCACCGCTTCGTCGGGGGAGCTCGACCGTATCCTCGATATCCCCATGGGGGTGACGGTGGAGCTGGGGCGGGCGAAGATGTTGATCAACGACCTGATGCGACTCGGTCAAGGCTCCGTCATCGAGTTGACGAAGCTGGTGGGGGAGCCGCTCGAAGTGATGGTCAACTCCAAGACCATCGGCAAAGGGGAAGTGGTGGTCGTCAACGAAAAATTCGGCGTCAGAATCACCGAAATCACCGACGCCAACGAACGGATCAAATCGCTGACGTAACCGATAATCGCCCCATATGACGGGGTGATTGTCGTCTCCTTCTTTACCTGTCCAAACCGGCGTTTCGAAGAAACGCTTGTCCGAAGACGGGAGGCGAAAAAGACCGGTGACGGTTCCGCCAAAATCTCGCCGTTTATTCTGGCATCTCCCTTGCTATTCCCTATCGGTGAGCCTGATCAGGGCCAAAATCCCGGCGCCGCCGGGACCCTGACGGCAAGGAGACCGGAATCGTGAGACTGCTATTCGGACTGACCCTGACCATCACCGCCGCCATCATACTGATGCTTCCGGCGCCGGTGATCGCCGCTGTCGATCTGTCGGCCATGAACCGTTTGGAAGAAGTAACCCTCTTCCACGAAGGGGATGGCGCCCGGCTGGTGATCCGTATGCGTGAAGGGGTGACGACCCTCCCGAAACTTTCGTTTTACGAAAAGTCGGTGCAGGTCGATCTGCCGATGGCCTATGCGGTCCCGGCTAAAAAAGAGATGCCCCTTGACGCTCCTCAGTTCTCCATGGCCGGCATCTACCAACGTTCCCCCGAGCTTTTGCGGCTCCGCTTCTTTACGAAAAAAGATGGGCGCAAACTTATTCCGGTGACCAAACTGTCGACCGACGGCAACCTGCTGATCCTGACCGTCGACACCCCGGCGCCGGTGGTCACGACCGCACCCGCCCCGGTGGTGGAGGAAACGCCGAAACCGGTGGCGAAGAAAGATCCTCTCCGCTCGGCCCCCATCGCTCCCCCCTTGAAAGCGACGACCGATTGGTCCGACGCCAAAGGGAGCGCCACCGCCACCGCCACGAAGCGCCCGACCAAACAGGAGAGCCCGTTGGCCGGACTGTTTGTCCGCAAAGCCGAGGCGGCCCAACAAGAGGCCAAGGCCGCCAAAGAAAACGGCGGCAAAACCGGCTATCTGAAATACGAGAAAACCGAAATGCCCGGCGCCCCCGATCTCGGCGCGGCGACGGTGAAAATGGTGGTCGCCCTCGCGGTGACCGTCGGCCTGTTTCTCTTGGGCGCCGTTCTCTTTCGGAAACTGACCGGCAAACTGAAACTGGGCGGCCCTGCCGGGAACCCGCTGGTGCGAACCTTGGCGACCACCTCCATCGGCCCGAAACAACGAATCGCCTTGGTGGAAGTGGCCGGAGAGGTGATGGCGCTCGGCATCTCCGACGAGTCGATCTCCCTGTTGACCACCATTGACGACACCGAAACCGCCGATCGAATCCGCCGGATGGGCGCCCCCGAGCCGGGAGCGGGCGACGCCGCCTTCCTCGCGTCGATCAGTGGCGCTCTCTCTGGCGGGGCATCGAAAAAGAAACCGGCCAAGAAAGGGATCATGGCCCGCCTGTCGCGCTTCGGCGGCGCGAAAAAAGCGGCGTCCCCCGCTCCCGCTTTGATGAACGAAGAGGACCTCGACACCTTCGCCGGAAAATTGGCGGCCGCCGCCGGGCGGGGCGAAGAGACCTACACACCGACCGTGTCGAAACAGAGCCCGGCCCCCTCCCGGGAAGGGGTGGAGCCTCGCCCCTCGCGGGAAGAGCTGATGCGTCGGGTCACCGGCGCCATCCGGGGCGCCAACGCCACGTTGCAGAGCGCATAAAGGAGATGCTCCCGATGCGACCGACCCTCCCGACGCTGCTGACCGGCGCCCTCGTCGCCGCGATCCTGCTGCCGACCGTCGCTCTGGCCGCCGACACCGGCCCCGCTTTGACGGTCAGCTTCAGCGACGGGGGGGATAACCAGACCATCGCCACCAGCATGAAGATCATGGTGCTGATGACGGTCCTTTCGTTGGCGCCCTCGATCTTCATCTCGCTCACCTCGTTCGTGCGGATCATCGTGGTGATGCACTTTTTGCGGCAGGCCATGGGGACGCAAACCATGCCCCCCAACCAGATCATGGCCGGCATGGCGATGTTCATGACCTTTTTCATCATGCAACCGGCCTTCACCCAGATCTACGAAGAGGCCTTCGTCCCGTTCACCAAAGAAGAGATCAGCCTGTCGGAGTTCTACACCAAGACCACCACTCCGTTGCGGGCCTTCATGCTGAATCAGACCCGCGAGAAGGATCTCTCGCTGTTTGTCGAGATGTCGGGGATGGCGCCGCCCGAAACCGCCGACGATCTGCCGATCACCACGATCATCCCGGCGTTTCTCATCTCCGAGATGCGGACCGCCTTTACCATCGGCTTTCTGATCTATCTCCCCTTTCTCGTTCTCGACATGGTCATCGCCAGCGTCTTGATGAGCATGGGGATGATGATGTTGCCCCCGGTCATGATTTCGCTGCCGTTCAAGATCATGCTTTTCGTATTGGTCGACGGCTGGTACCTGATCGTCGGATCGATGATGCGCAGTTTCGCAGTATAGGAGCGTTTTATGGTCACCCCCGAATTCGTCGTTTCCATCTCGGCCCAGAGCCTGCAAATGGCTCTCTTGATCGCCGCGCCGATGCTCGGGTTCGGGCTGATTATCGGCGTGACGGTTTCGATTTTCCAAGCGGTCACCTCCATTCAAGAGATGACCCTTACCTTCATTCCCAAGATCCTCGCCGTCATGGTTTCGATGGTGATCTTCTTCCCCTGGATGATCCAGATGATGGTCGACTATACCGCCAACATCATCATCAACATCCCCCAGTACATCCGGTAAAGGCCCCGTATGGCCCCCGATCTTTTTCCGCTCGACCTGGCCACCTTCCAAGGGTTCTTGTTGGTCTTCGTGCGGATGGCGGCTCTCTACGGTTTTTTGCCGATCTTCGGCGGATCGTCGCCGAAATCGGCCAAGGCCGGGTTGGCCCTTATGACCGCCTTCGTGATATTCCCGGCGGTCGATATCAGTCGCATCGACATCGAGATGGATGTGATGACGCTCGCCCTTCTGGTCGCGTCGGAATCGCTTATCGGCATGCTGACCGCCTATTTGGTCACCCTCATGTTCTCCGCCGTCCAGATGGCCGGTTACATCATGGGGTTCCAGATCGGGTTCGGTATCGTCAACGTCGTCGACCCGACCAGCGGCCAACAGGTCTCGATCCTCGCCCAGTTCCTGAACATCATGATGATGTTGCTCTTTATGACCTTCAACATCCACCATTTCATGCTCCTCGGGTTCGCCGAAGGGTTTCGGCTGGTTCCACCGGGAACTTTTTCCCCCAACGTCGCCATGGGGAAAATGCTGATCGACGCGCTCGGCGCTATGTTGGTGACCGCCGCGCAACTTTCCGCCCCCATCACGGTGGGGCTCATACTCAAGCAGTTGGCCATGGGGATTCTGGCCCGCACCGTTCCCCAGATGAACATCTTCGTTCTCGGTTTTCCGATCACCATCGCCTTGGGACTCTTCACCTTGGCGGTACTGATGGAACCGTATTCGAAAACATTTAGCCGGATGTTCATGGAGAACCTCGAACAGATCGACCGGCTCTTCGGTCTGATGACCTGAGAAGGGATGAGCGATGGCCGAAGATAAAGAGTCTCGTACAGAAGAACCGACACAAAAACGATTGCGTGAAGCCCGAAAAAAGTGGCAGGTGGCCAAGAGTCAGAACTGAACTCGTTTCTCATCCTCGGGGGCGCCACCGTCTTTTTCACCTTTTTCGCCTTCCAGATGTATCAACGGATCATGGAGCTGTGGACGGAAATCTTCAGCAACGCGGCCGAATATCCGTTGTCGGTCGAATCGGCCCAGCTTCTTGGTCGTATGTTGTCCGAAAAGATGATGGGGGTTGCGCTTCCTTTCATGCTGACCATCGCCTTTGTGGGGGTGGCGTCGAACTACTGGCAGAACGACGGCTGGTTGTTTTCGCTCGAACCCCTTCAGCTAAAGCTCAGCAAACTCAATCCCCTGACCGGCTTCAAACGGTTCATGGGGAAAGAAGGGGCGATGAATCTTCTCAAGGCCATCGGCAAGCTTTCGATCATCGGCGCGGCGGTCTGGATCGCCCTCAAAGACGAGATCGAAACGATTCCGATCCTGATGGAACTTCCTCTCGAACAGACCTTTCAGGTTCTCGGTAATGAGGCGTTTATTCTTTTCCTGCGGGTTCTCGGGGCATTGGCGATCATCGCCTTCATCGACTTCACCTACCAGAAATGGTCGTACAAGGACAACATGAAGATGACCAAGCAGGAGGTTAAAGACGAACATAAACAGTCGGAAGGTGATCCTCGCATAAAACAGAGGATTCGGAACAAACAGTACGAAATGCACCGGAACCGGATGATGCAGGCGGTTCCCGAAGCGGAGGTGATCATCACCAATCCGACCCACCTCTCCATCGCCTTGCGCTACGACCGGTTGCGCGATCCGGCGCCGGTGGTGGTCGCCAAAGGGGCCGGGTTTGTGGCTCTTAAAATCCGGGAGATCGCCAAAGAAAACGACATCGTCTTGGTGGAGGATAAGCCTTTGGCACAAACCTTGTTTAAGCATGTAGATATCGGAGAAACAATCCCCGACAACCTTTACAAAGCGGTGGCCGAAACGTTGGCGTATGTCTATCGGTTGAAGGCTAAAGCGGTGTAATGGCGAGAGTTTAGGCTTTCGAGAGTGAACGGGCCGACGAACGGGTCGTCAATGGCATGACGCCGGATTATTGACGATCCATGCGTGCGCGACAAAGAATTGACAGGAAGAAAGAAAATGGCAGAGGCAGAAGGCGGCTTTTCGGGTCGGATGATCGGCAACGCCGACATCGGTCTGGCCGTCGGTGTGGTCGGAATTTTGGCCGTCATGGTCATCCCGATCCCCACCGTCATGCTCGACTTTCTCCTCTCCTCTTCCATTACCGCAGGGCTGTTGCTCCTGCTGGTCGTCATGTATATCAGCAGTCCTCTCAAGGTCAGCTCGTTCCCCTCGCTTCTCCTCATCCTGACGATTTTCCGGTTGGCGTTGAACGTGGCCACCACCCGGAACATCCTCCTCTACGGCGATCAAGGCTTCGACGCCGCCGGCAAGGTTATCGAAGCGTTCGGCCAGTTCGTGGTCGGCGGTAACTACGTCGTCGGTATCGTTATCTTCGTCATTCTCGTCCTGATCAACTACCGGGTCATCACCAACGGCTCGGTTCGTATCGCGGAGGTGGCCGCCCGGTTCACCCTCGACGCCATGCCGGGCAAACAGATGTCGATCGACGCCGACCTGAACGCCGGCATGATCACCGAAGACGAAGCCCGCATCCGGCGCAAAGAGCTGGAAGACGAAGCCAGCTTTTTCGGCGCCATGGACGGCGCCCTGAAGTTCGTTCGTGGCGACGCGGTCGCCGGCATCATCATCACCATCGTCAACGTCGTCGCCGGTTTCGCCATCGGCGTACTTCAGCAGGGGATGCCTCTTGCCGAAGCGGCGTCGGTCTATACCATTCTGACCATTGGCGACGGTCTCGTTTCCCAGATACCTGCGCTTCTCATCTCTACCGCCGCCGGCCTCATCGTCACCCGCTCCGCCAGCCAAGTCAATCTGGGGAGCCAGATGATGGCGCAGATCATGGTCAACCCCCGGGCCTTCGCCATCGCCGCAGGCTTCCTGCTGTCGCTGGCCGCCGTCCCCGGTATGCCGGGTCTGGCCTTCTCCACCCTTGGCGTCGGCGCCGGGCTTCTCTCTTGGCTTATGTACCAAGACGACGAGGATGAAAAGACGACCAAAGCCGAAGCCGATGCAAAAGAGGCCGATCAACCGGCGCCGGAGCGGGTGGAGGCCCTTCTCCCCTTGGATACCATGGAGCTGGAGATCGGTTACGAGCTGATTCCGTTGGTCGATTCGACCCAAGACGGAGAGCTTCTGGAGCGGATCAAGTCGGTCCGTCGCCAGTTCGCTTTGGAGATGGGGATCATCGTCCCGCCGCTCCATATCCGGGACAACCTGCAACTGAAATCGAACGAGTATCAGATCCTCATCCGCGGGGTCGAAGTGGCCCGTGGCGAACTTTGGATGAACCATTACCTCGCCATCAACTCCGGCGCCGGGGTGACGAAGATTCCGGGGGTCGAGACCCGCGACCCGACCTTCGGCCTCCCGGCTCTCTGGGTCACCGAAGCCAACAAGGAGAAAGCGAAGTTGAGCGGCTACACCGTGGTCGACACCGCCACGGTGATCACCACCCATATCAAAGAGCTGATCCGCACCCACGCCCACGAGCTGTTGGGGCGCCAAGAGTCGCAGGCCCTTATCGACACCTTCAAGGAGAGCAACCCGAAAGTGGTCGAAGAGCTCATCCCCGGCGGATTGTCGTTGGGTCGCGTCCAGAAGGTCTTGCAGAATCTTCTGCGGGAGCAGGTCAGCATCCGGGATCTCAACTCGATCTTGGAGACCTTGGCCGACCACGCCGAAACCATCAAAGACCCCGACGTCCTTACCGAGTACGTCCGGGCGGCCTTGGCCCGGCAGATATCCAAGCAGTTCCGGGGCGCCGACGGGACCATGCGGGTGATGACCTTCGATCCGTCGGTGGAAGAAACCGTCATGCGATCGGTGAAGCAGACCGAGCATGGCGCCTATTTGGCGCTCGACCCGAACACCGCCCAGGCCCTTATCGAAACTTTGCAGGCCGAGCAAGGGAAGTTCGACCTTATGAACGCCACGCCGATATTGCTCACCGGTCCCGGCATCCGGCCCCATATCAGGCGACTGACCGAACGGTTCCTGACCGGGGTGATCGTCCTCTCCCACAACGAGATTTCGGCGGAAACGAAGATCGAGAACCTCTCGGTGGTGGGGCTGGCGACGTCAAATGTTTGACGTAATGCGTGGCATAAGGTGTGCATCTCTCCGCCGCGTAGGAAGAACCGATAACCGATTGGCCAAGCGATGAAAGTAAAGCGGTACGAAGCGGTCGACATGAATGAGGCGCTCCGCCTCATTAAAGAAGACCTGGGACCCGACGCGGTGATCCTTTCTTCCCGGAAGGTGAACCGGGGCGCCGGATCGTTTGGGGTCTTCGGTCGACCGATGATGGAAGTGACCGCCGCCGTCGGCGCCGAAGCGGCCCGACCGACCCCCCGCCCCCGTCGTCTCGCTCCGGCGGCCACCGCTCCTGCGTCGGTCGGAGCGGGGTTCTCCTCCCGTCCCGATCGGGCGTTGGGCGACGCAGTCGCTCTCATGAACCCGCTGATGGACGGGATTGACGAACTGAAGGTGGCGTTGCGCGAACTTTCGTCGGCTTCCGTCGAGCCGAAGGGCGCCGAAGCGGTGGCCGACGAGGTGCGGGAACTGAAATCGATGATGGCCTACCTGATCGATCAGGCGGGGATCGAAAAAGAAAAAGGGATGCCCCGTTCGTTCCTCTCGCTGGCGCGGTTGATGAAAGATCGTGGAGTGGCGGCCGAATATATCGACACCCTCGTCGACGAGCTGATCGAAAAAAGCGGGCCTCACGCACCGGCGCCCGACCTGAAGACGCTGGTCTCGGTGACCGCTTCCCGGATGAAAGGAACCCTGACCTTCGGCGGCGACTTTACGCCGACGTTGGCAGGCGACGAGGAAGCGACCCGCGTGGTGGCGTTGACCGGCCCGACCGGCGTCGGCAAGACGACGACGGTGGCGAAGCTGGCGGCCCAACTGACCATGGCGGGGAAAAAGGTGGCGCTGGTCACCATCGACACCTACCGTATCGCGGCGGTGGAACAACTAAAAATTTACGCCAAGATTCTCGACATCCCGCTGGAAGTCGCGGTGCAACCGATGGATCTGGCCCGGGCGATTCATCGCCACGCCGATTGCGACGTGATTCTGGTCGACACGGCGGGACGTTCCCAACGGGACACGAGCCAGATCGGCGAGCTGAAAAAGTTTATCGATAAAGCCCCGCGCATGGAGGTGCAGTTGTGCCTCTCTGCGGCGTCGAGTGAAGAGCAGATGGAAGAGACCATCAAAAACTTCGCTCCGCTGGGGGTGTCGGCTCTGCTCTATACGAAACTGGACGAAGCCCCCCGGTTGGGGCCGGTCTTCAACCAGAGCGCCCGCACCGGATTGCCGGTGTCGTACTACACCACCGGCCAACGTGTTCCCGAAGATCTGGAACCGGCGGGGGCGAAACGGCTTATCCAAGGTATTTTCCGGGCCAACCGGAAGTCGGCTTAAATCAGGAGAACGAAGATCATGGCAGACCAGGCTGAATCGTTGCGGCGAATGTCTCGCGACGCCCGGACCCTCGATACATTGTCCGACGCCCGTGGACGGCGCATCCGCGGATTGGCGGTCGCTTCGGGCAAAGGGGGGGTCGGCAAGACCAACACCGTCGCCAACCTCGCCTACCAGCTTGCCGCGATGGGTAAGCGCCCTTTGGTGTTCGACGCCGACATGGGGTTGGGGAACGTCCATATCCTGCTGGGGTTGTCGCCCCGCTACAACTTGCAACACGTGATCAACGGCGAAAAACGTCTCGCAGAGGTGATCGTCGAAGGACCGGGCGGGATTCACGTTCTCCCCGCCGGATCGGGCCAGCGGGCTTTCTCGGAGCTGAACGGCCCGGAGATGCTCGCTTTGACCGCCGAACTGGAGGCGCTGGAAGACACCTACGACATCGTCTTGTTCGACATCGGGGCCGGGATCTCGGCCAACGTGATGTTCTTCTGCTCGGCGGCCGATGAGGTGGCGGTGGTCACCAACTCCGAGCCGACCTCGTTCGCCGACGCCTACGCCCTCATGAAAGTTCTCTCCCGCGATTACGACAAGCGGGATTTCAAACTGATCGTCAACTCGGTGAAGTCGGCGACGGAAGCCGAAACGGTTCACCGTCGGCTGGAGGCGGTGGCCGATCGGTTCGGTCTGAATATCTCCATCGACATGCTCGGTTGGATCGCGTTGGACGATGCGGTTTCGGCGTCGGTGCGGGAGCAGAAACTTTTCAGCCAACGGTATCCCAACTCGCGGGCGACGGCGTCGATCAAACGGCTGGCCGATTCGGTGCTGACCTCCACCACGGCGGGGCTCGATTGGGGCCGGATTTTCTCGGCCCGGTAAGGGGCGCTTATGCGTGATTTTGTCATTCGGTTCGCGGCGGGGGTCGGGTTGCTCGCTTTCGGGGTGACCGGCTTCGTGGCGTTGGCCGCCGGGACGGGGGCGTTGACGGCTCTTTTGCGGGCTTCGGCCGGAGGAGCGGTTTTTGTTTTCATCGGCTGGCTGGTGGCGGTTATCCTCTACGAAGGTCCGGTGAAAACGCCGACGCCGCCGATACCGCTCAAACCGGCGGGGAAATCGGAAGGGGAATGATCGGCGTCGCCCTTGCGCTTGATGTTCCGATACACGTATAATCTTTTGAATATATTCGGATGAACCGTCACGATACCAGGGGGCGATGAGCAAGGCATATTACTCGGAACCGCCGGCGGGTGGCTTGAAGCTCGGCACGCCGGAGGCCGACAAGCTGATCGTCGAGTATTCCCCCCTTATCAAATACATCGCCCATCGGCTCGCGGTCCGTCTTCCGTCTCATATCGAACTGGACGACCTCATCTCGTCGGGAGTCATCGGCCTGATCGACGCCATCGAAAAGTTCAATCCCGACAAAGACACCCAGTTCAAAACCTACGCCGAGATTCGTATCCGGGGCGCCATGCTCGACGAGCTGAGGGCGCAAGATTGGGTCCCCCGGTCGGTCCGACAACGGGCGACGTCGATCTCTTCGGCCTACGCGCGGCTCGAACAGAAACTGGGACGCCCGGCGGACGACCAAGAGGTGGCCGACGAAATGGAGGTGTCGCTGGAGGAGTTCTACGAACTTCTCAACCGGGCGGCGGGGCAGTCGATCATGTCGGTGGAAGACCTTGGCGGGGTCGACAAGGACGGCGAAAAACGGGACGTGATGGAGGTCCTGGCCGGGACGAAAGAGACCGACCCGGAGACGCTGGCCCGGATCGAGGAGATCCGGGGGATCATCGCCCAGGCCATCGACATGCTCCCGGAGAAGGAACGGCTGGTCATCTCGCTCTACTACTACGAGGAGCTGACCATGAAGGAGATCGGCGAGGTGTTGGGAATCACCGAATCGCGGGTCTCCCAGATCCATACGAAATGCGTCTTGCGCCTCCGCGCCAAACTCCGCAAGTTCATCCACGACGAAGACGATCTCGATATGTCGATGGATGATTAAAACGAAGACCTTCTTTTTCTTGAAAGACGAAGTACCCCCGGAACGGAATCCAGTTCAACTGACCGGGGGTAAAAAGAAGCAAAAAGAACTTTATGCCAAAGGCCTTGAGGGAGGAGACCCCCTCAAGGCCTTTGGTGCGAGAAGGGCCTTTGGGTACCTGCTCCCACGAAAGAGTGGATCGTCATCCTGTCCCCCAACCATCCACAGCCATAACGATATCTTCTGCGACGTCGATAAGTTTTTCGGCATTGCGAAGCCACTCCAAGCGATATTTAATCGTCATGCTAGAATCAGCAGATGAACTGGGAAATAATTCTGTCGTCATCCGGCATCTCCGGCGCCCTCTTTGCCGCCGCTTGGTTTTTGATTCTTAAGCCTTATCTCGATAGCCGACTTGGAAAGGCTGGCGAGATAGCCGCTCAACTCGAAAAGCTCAACGACATCAAAACGATTCATGAAGGGCTAAAAGGGATTGAGCATTCCTTTGCAGAGAAGCTGGAAACGAAAAAAGCGTCCCTGATGACTCATGAAAAAGTAGTCGAGCGAACCTTCATTGCCATGGAGCAGGTTTTGGAAGAAACCACGGCAATGGTTGTAAAGCTGAACCAAATGCACTCATTGCATGTAAATAAGATGGCGCAAACCCCTGACTACAAAAAGATTTGGAATGAGCTTGCTAAGTTGGGGGAGTTGCAAGCGATACGAAGAGGTACCTTGGGAATGTATTTTGACCATGAACTGAATGATGAGATCGAACGCTTGAGCGAAATGGCGGTAGCGATGGCTGGTGATTCAGAATTTGATGAGAAAGTTAGCCAATATGTGACGGTGATTGGTGATCAGCATCGTAAGGTCACACGTATGATGAATTCAAGAATAGAGAAGCTCAAACTGAGTAACTAGCTATAACGACACCGGCTTCGTCATGGCTGGTCGGCTGGTGGGTAGGGGAAGGGTCTCCCTGTCTCGACAGAACGGTGAACTGAAGGTTTTTCCTTTCAGTGGGGGTGAGGGGCGCTTCGTCCCTCACCCCCACTGAGGCGAAGTTCTTTGGCTCCACCTTTCTTGTCAAGAAAGGTGGACTCCTCTCCTATCCTATCTTCCCGACGAGGCAGGTGATCGGCCAGGAGACCGTCTGGTTCTTGTCGACCCATTTCCACGCCTTCAGGAGTTCCATCCGGATTTTCTCCACCGGGTCTTCCTGTTTCTTCTCCTTGTAGAGCTGCGTCGCCGACCAGGTGTGGAGGAACCCGAGATACTGCGTCACGCTCCATTCCTTCGTCATGGTGAACGTCAGCGTCTCCTTGTTCTCGAACGGGAAGAGCAGATCTGCGTAATTCTTTTCGACGAGGCGGCGTTGTTTCGGCCAGAACGCTCCCACCGTTCTTTTGTAGTAGCCGGTCAGAACGTCGTCCACATCCTCGTTCACGCTCGGCAAATTGTAGGTCCAGAGCGCGATTCGCGACGAGCCGTCGGGTCGGGCGACCCGTTTCGCCTCGTTATAGAATTCCTCCAGATTGAACCAGTGGGCCGCCTGCGCCGACGAGATCAGATCGACCGACCCGTCCGGTAGCGGCGCCCGTTCCGCCGGACCGACATGGTAATCGACATTGGCGACCGTCGGGGCGTGCGAGATCTGCTCCTCCGAGATATCGGTTCCGGTCACCTCTTGGAACCAGTCGGCCAGTTTCACCGTCGACTGTCCCGAACCACACCCGGCGTCCCACGCCCGTTCCCGCCGGTCGAGCCGGTCGGCCAGCGCCTCGTAGAGCGCGTTCGGGTAATCGGGCCGAAACGCTTTGTAGTCGGGCGCCTGTTTGTTGAAATACCCCTCGAATTCCATCGCCATCGTTGCGGCTCCTTTGCGGAAAAGATAAGTGGGGGAGGTTACTGCGCCGTCAAGTGGAAGGTGATCGACGTCGAAGCGGTCCACGACTGAGCCGCCCCGTTGACCGTCACCGTTCCCGACCCGGTTCCGTCGACGGCGGTCGCGGTATAGGTTCCCGAGGCGTCGGCGTTCAGGCGCGCGTGCGGGCCGGACGCCGATCCGATCAGGGTGAAGTTCGACCCGTCGGTCGTTCCGGCCCACCGGGCCGCGTAGATTTCGTCGAGGTATTGGCAGGCCACCGTCACATCGCTGGTCGGCGACCCGGTCGTCGCCGAGACGTTACCACTTGCGTCGATCGTCATATCGATCGGCCCGGTCATGGAGCACGAACCGACCGCCATCGTCATGCTCGCCGTTCGGGTGAACGCGTGGGACAGTTCGCCGGTGTACGACGTCGTCGCAGCGTCGCCGCCATTGGTGTCAGTCGATGTCGCGCCACCGCCGCCACAACCGGTCGACGCCAACAAGAGGGCCAGCGCCGTCAGACCGCTTCGCACCATCGGCGCGCCCTCCCGAATCGAATGAAATGTATTTTTTCATTGTAACCTCGCATCACCCCGAAAGGTAGTCTTTACCCGCGCCAGCGCCACGCCGACAACGAAGATCGTCAACGTCCCCGCTACGATGGTGAGCAGCGCATTGAACGGCGGCGCCGGGGTCCAGCCGAACTTCCCCGTTCCGGTGGCCCAGACGATCACCGCCACCCCTGCGGCGGCGCCCATGGCCGCATCGGCGCTTTTCGTCGTACGGGTCACGACGCCGAGCAGGAAGAGCCCCAGCATCCCGCCGCTAAAGACCCCGGCCCAGCTCCACCAGATGTCGAGCGCCCCTTTGGCCGAGATCATCGTCAGCGCCCCGCCGATGCCGAGGAGCCCCATGACCACCGACGTGACCCGAAGGAACCGCATCGTCGCCCGGTCGTCGGCGTCGGGGCGGACGAACCGGAGATAGACGTCGCTCATGAGGATCGTCGCCGACGAGTTGAGGGACGTATCGACCGAACTGATCGCCGCCGAGAAGAGAGCCGCGATGACGATTCCCACCACCCCCGTCGGCAACGTCTCCGCGATGAACAGAGGGAATATCTTATCCGGTGCGATCTCGGCGGGAAGCCCCCCGGCGTGGGTGTGCCAGGCGTAGAGAAGAGCGCCGATGAGAAGAAAGAGGCCCGACACCGGCAGGTACAGCATCGCCCCGAGCCAGATCGACCGTCGCGCGTCGGCCATCGACGCCGCCGTCTGGTAGCGCTGCACGTACGACTGATCGACGCCGAAGTTTTGCAGGTTGATCGCCAAGCCGTAGAGAAAGACCGTCCAGAACCCGGCGGCGGTGACGTCGAACGCGAACGAGCCGAGGGAGAGCCGTCCCCCGTCGAAAGCGGTGGTCACCATATCGGTCGCCCCCACCGGCGCCGCGAAGAGGAGGTAGCCGAGCGAAACCAGCGCCCCCGCCGTCAACACCACGCTCTGCACCGCATCGGTCCAGATCACCGCTTCGATCCCGCCGATCACCGTATAGGCGGTCACCAGAATCCCGGCCGCAATAATCAGCGTCGCCACGTCAAGGCCGGTGAAGGGGACCAGCGCCAGCCCCACCAGATAGAGGATCGTCCCCATCCGGGCGATCTGGGTCAGGAGATAGCAGGTCATGGCGTAGAGTCGCGCCCAAAGGCCGAACCGTCGCTCCAGGTAGGCGTAGGCCGAGATGGCGCCCATTTCTCGATAGAGGGGGGCGAACCAACGGACCGCCGCAAACGCCGCTACCGGGAGCGAAAGGGAAAAGGCCCACGGGGCGAAACCGTCGTTATAGGCTTTTCCCGGTAGGGCTAGGAACGAGATGGAGGAGAGATAGGTGCCGAAGATCGAGAGACCGACCAGCCACCCCGGCAGGTTCCGGTTGGCGGCGGTGAAGCCGGCGGGGGTCGACGCCTCTTTGGCGAAGGTCATGCCGAAGAGGGTGACGCCGCCGACGTAGACGACGAGGATGACGAGATCGATGGTAGACATCGGAAGAGTATAGCTTCTTACGAAGCCGCTTGCCTCCGGGGCGAAAACCGGCTACATAAGGGGCACGAAAAATCACGTATCAAGAGGAGCGAACGGATGTCGGATATGATGACCGCCGGAAAATGGGCGAAAGAGTTGGGCGTGTCGGAGAAGAAATTCAAAGACGCTATCAAAGCCGCCGGGATCGAGCCGGACCAGAAGAAAGGCGCCTGCGCTTACTACGGCAAAGCTACCGCCACCAAGATCGCCAAAGCGGCGAAGGCCTGATCTTCCCCGCGTGGGGAAGGGAGCTTCATCATGGCGGTGTCGAAACAGCGAAATGGAAGGACCTCCTTCTACAAGGATATATCAGAGGGGTGAGGGGGCGACGGTTTTCCCCTTTATCGTCACGGCGTCCGAATGAGAAGATAGGGCCATGCGACCTCCTCTCAGCGAATCCCGGTTCATCCGGTTGGTGGAAAACCGGTTTGGAACCGAACCGATCCCCGGCGTTCCGGTAGCCATCGGGGACGACTGCGCCGTCATTGGCGCGACCGGTGCGACCGGAGCGATGGCGGTCACCACCGATACGATGATCGAGGGAGTTCACTTCAAAAGAGAGTGGGCCACTCCCACCAGATCGGCGCGCGACTGGCCGCCGTGAATCTCTCCGACCTCGCCGGTATGGGCGCCGACCCGGCCTTCGCGTTATTGAGCGTCTCCCTCACCCCGGACGTCACCGAAACGTGGGCCAAGCGGTTTCTTGATGGCTTCGCCACCGAACTGGAGAGATACGGTTGCCGGGTCATCGGTGGCAACATGTCCAGCGCTCCCGCCGATCTCTCGTTTACGGTAACGCTGATGGGGGGGCTCCCGAAACGGGGAGGGCTAACCCGGAGCGGCGCAAAACCGGGCGACCTGATCTTCGTCACCGGGACCGTCGGCGACGGCGCCCTCGGCTGGCGGGCGTTGGCCGAGGGGAAAAAGGGCGCCGTGACCAAACGGTATCTGAGCCCGGAAGCGAGGGTGGCGTGGGGACGGCTTCTATTGAAGGGACGGCTCGCCACCGCCTGCATGGATATCTCCGACGGGCTGGCCCTCGATCTGACCCGGATGCTCAAAGCCTCCGGCGGACTCACGGCGGCGGTCCGGTTGGGCGACATCCCCCTCTCCCCCGCCGCGCGGAAGATCGTGAAGAGTGACGACGATTGGCGAACTGTCGTGACCGGTGGGGACGACTACGAGCTGCTTTTTACCGTCAGCCCAAAGAAAGAGCGCCAGCTTGGGAAGTTGGTGGCCGAGGGCGCCATCGAAGCGACCGTCATCGGTGTCGTCGCCCCCGGCGGGGGAGGCGCCCCGATCCGGGTGATCAAACCAGACGGTTCGCTCCTCTCGCTACCATCGCCGGGATGGATGCACGGGAAAGAGTGACCGCCTGAAGCTGTCGAGTAGCGCGTTGGCGCCCCTCCCCCACTGTGCAGGAGTGGGGACAATTTTTAGGTAGGTCTTCCGTCGATATTTCTCCTTCTTGCGCTCCGGCCCTTGAGAGCGAAAAGCGAAACTCCCCTCCTAACAATGGATTTGCGTCTATGCGCATAGAGATAGGTTTAAATATTTCAATGCACGATTCAATACACACTATATAGTGGCGCCAAGCATCTGACACCCCTATATAGGCCATTTCATCCTTTACAACCTATCCACCCACTGATACGATTCTCTCACCTGTGGTAGGTCTGTACTGTTTTCATCTCGCACACTTCTCGAGGGAAATATGTATTTCAAAGGAATTGAAATGCGCGGCTTCAAGTCGTTCGTCGACGAAACCGCCCTCAGGTTCGAACCGGGGATCACCGCCATCGTCGGGCCCAACGGCTGCGGCAAGTCGAACATCGCCGACGCCATCCGATGGGTCTTGGGCGAACAGTCGGCCAAGCATATGCGTGGCGGCAAGATGGAAGACTTTATTTTCAACGGCTCCGGCAGAAGAAAGCAAGCGGGCTTCGCGGAAGTCTCCGTCACTATGGTCAACGACGACGGCAAAATCACCACCATGCCGTTCGCCGAATACCCGGAAGTCACCGTCACCCGGAAGCTCTACCGCTCCGGCGAGTCGGAGTACTACATCAATAAAGTCCCCTGTCGCCTCAAAGACATCGTCGACCTTTTTCTCGACACCGGCATCTCCACCCGGTCGCTCTCGATCATCGAGCAGGGGCAGGTGACCGCCATCGTCAACTCCCGTCCCGAAGATCGTCGCGGTCTCATCGAAGAGGCGGCAGGCGTCATGAAATACAAAGCCCGCCGGAACGCGGCGCTCAACAAATTGGCCGCCGCGCAGCAGAACCTTCTCCGTATCCAAGACCTCCTCGGCGAGCTGGAACGGCAACGGAACTCCTTGTCGCGGCAGGCCAAAAAGGCGGAGCGGTTCATGGGATTCCGCACCGAGATCCGGGAGAAAGCCCACGACTGGTACGCCAATGAGTATCAGATGCAGAAGGTCAAACTGACCGGCATGGAGGCGACCCTTTCGGCCGCCCGCGAGAAAGAGACCATCGTCTCCGCCGAAGTCTCGACCCGCCGGAACCGGATCGAAAACCTGTCGGGGCGGATCGGTGTGGAAGAACGGGCCTTGGGTGAAAAGAAAGAGGAGCGATACCAGCTCACCAGCGCCATCGAGAAAAACGAGAGCCACATCGAGTTGCTGACCCGTCAGTTGAGCGACCTGGGGCGTATCCGAGAAGAGGCCGAAGTCGATATCGCCCGGTTGGAAGAAGAGAAAGTCCGCATCGGCGGCGACCGTGAAGGACGTCTGGCCGAAGTGGCCCAGCTCGATCGAGAGATCGCCGTCGCCGTGGCCCGGAAAGAGGATCTCGACGAAGAGAGCAAAAACGTCCGCCAACGGCTGGCCGGAAAACAGGACGAACTGGCTCGGCTCCAGCGGGAGAACATGGATCTGATGCGCCGACTGTCGGAGGCGAAGAACCGGCAAGGGCAGTTGACCACCCGGATCGAGATGGCCGACAACCGGCTCTCCGGCTTGACCGCCCGTCGCGAAGAAGCGGCTCAACAGGTGGGCGCCTTCACCGAATCGGTGGCCCGGATCACCGAAGAGCTGGCCGCCGCCCAAGCCAACGCCGCTACCGAGCGGGAGACCCATCAACGTCTGACCGAAGAGCTTTCCGCCGCCACGGCCCGGCTCGATCAGGCGTCGGCTTCGTTGCGCGATGTGGAAGACCAGATCACCCGCGTCCGCTCCCGGCTCGACTCGTTAGAAGAGTTGGAGCGGAACATGGAAGGGTTCGGCGAAGGGGTCAAAGGGCTTATGAAACTGGCCAACGACGGGACCATCCAAAAACCGTCGGGCCTCTTGGCCGACGGTCTGAGGATCGCCCCCGCGTTCGAGACCGCGTTGGCCGCCGCCTTGGGGGAACGGCTCGAAGCGGCCATGCTGACCGACGAAGCCAGCGTCGCCGAAGCGGTCCGCCTGTTGCGCGAAGGCGCCGTCGGGCGGGCGATCTTGTTGGCGGGAGACATGGTCGAGACCGCCGCCGACACCCCGACCCCCGATCACCCCTCGTTGGTGGGACGGGCGTCCGACCTGGTCACCTTCACCGACGCCGCCCCCCAAGCGGCTCGTCGGGCCTTGGCGTCGATCTTCGTCGCCAAAGACCTGGCCGACGGCATGGAGATCTGGCGGCAACACCCCGGCGCTTACGGGGTCGTCACCCTCGACGGCGATCTGATCGACGCCGACGGGTTCGTCACCGGCGGCGGCAAACCGGCGGGACAAGGCGCCGCTATCGTCGCCCGGAAACGGATCATCGAAGAGCTGACCGGCGAACTGGCCGGGTTGGAGGGGCGCCGCTCTGACGCGGCCACGGTCAAAGAGGAAGGGGTCGCCGCCGTCGAGAAGGCCAAACAAGAGGTGACCGCCTCCGCCGAACGGTTGCGAAGCTTCGACATGGCGGCTCTCTCCGCCGGTAAGGAAGAGCAGGGGCGCCGGGCCGACCTGGAACGGTCGCAACGAGGGGTCGAGTCGCTCGACCGGGAGGCCGAACAACTCGACACCGACCGGGCCAAACTGGTCGATGAAGAGAAAACCTTGGCCGAAGCGGTCGCCACGGTCGAGACCGAAAAGAACGAGCGGGACGGCCAAGTGGAGAGCGCGTCCGCCGAGATAGAAGAGTATCGCCGCTCGCTGGAGAGTGTCACCGGCAGAGTCCGGGAAGAGGAGATCGCCCTTACCGAAACCCGTGGTCGCCTGACCGCCGCCAAGGTCGATATCCAGAGGATCGAAAGCGTCACCGCCGACCTGACGGCGCGGGTCGAACGGCTCGTCGCGTCACGGGGGGAAAACGCCCGTCGCAAGGAAGAGATGGAGCGTTCCATCGAAGAGATGCGAGGGGAGAACGTCGAACTCGCCAAACGGCAGTCGGCCCTGCAAGAGGAAGTGACCCGAATGACCGAGGCCCTGACCGAAGAGATCGGCGAGCGGGATCGGCTGGAACAGGAGGGACGGGAACTGGCTCAAGAGCTGGAGACGTTGCGGGCCGCCATCGCCGAAGAGGCGGTGAAAGCCAACGAACTGACTTTGCGGGTGGAGAACATCGTCGAGAAAGCCGATCACGAGTTCAACATTCCCGTCGAAGATCTGAAAGACCGCGACCTCTCGGAAGTCGACCTGGAAGAGACCGGACGACGGCTCTCGTTCCTCCGGGGGGAAATCTCCCGCATCGGCGACGTCAACATGACGGCGTTGGAGGAGTTCGAGGAGATCAATGGGCGGTACGAGTTCATGAAAACGCAACACACCGATCTGGTCTCGTCGATCGCCACCTAGCGGAAGACCATCGACAGCCTCAACGGCGCTACCGAGAAACTCTTTATGGAGACCTTCGCCGAAGTCTCGGCCAACTTCACCTCGGTCTTCAAACGACTCTTCGGCGGCGGCAACGCCGAGATGCGGCTGGTGGAAGAAGAGGGGAAGAGCGAGCCGGGGGTCGAAATTCTGGTTCAACCGCCGGGAAAAAAGGTGCAGCACCTCAACCTGCTCTCGGCAGGGGAGAAAGCGATGACCGCAATCTCGCTCCTGTTCGCCGTCTTCATGAAGCAGCCGTCGCCGTTCTGTCTCTTGGACGAGGTTGACGCCCCGCTGGACGAGGCGAACATCTTCCGGTTCCGCGACATGGTCATCGAGATGACCGAGCGGACCCAGTTCATCATCATCACCCACAGCCAGAAGACCATGAGCTTCGCCGAACGGCTCTATGGGGTGACGCAGGAGGAAGAAGGGGTCTCGAAAGTCCTGGCGGTCGAACTGTCCGACGAACGCCAAACCCCATTGGCGGTGGCGTAGCGGCTACGCGCCGTACGCAACACTCAACGCCCCGGACCGGTGGTCCGGGGCGCTTTCGAAAATATATGCTCCGTCAATTCCGCAATTATCGCCTCCATCGACAATACCCTCTTTGATATCTTCCTCCTTTGGCGCAAGCCCGCTTGACCGGTCGAGAACGAGCCGACAACGGAGGCGGTCTCTTTGTGATCGAGGTAAGGCAAAGAATAGGCGCTCGCCTATCGGGCGAACGATACGAAATCGCCGGTCAGGCTGACGTTGGCCAATAGGTAGCCGACGACGCATTGAAACCGGTCTCTGCTCCGAAACGTCTCCCCCCGGGTGGTGGAGCGGATGTTGACGACGCCGTCGGCGCCCATTTGGACCGCTCGTTCTTGCAACCCTTTCAGCGCCGAAAGAAAGGCCACCTGACAGGCGTATTCGTCGCTTCGGAATATCGAGCGGGTGGTCCGGTCATTAAAACCGGTGGCGATATTCCGCTCCACCAATGAGTGACTCGCCCCGGTGAAGGCGAACGGAAGATTGTGGAGGGCTTCTTTGGCCAGATCGGTCGCCAAGGCCCCGGCCACCGGGTAGTCGACCCGGTCGGCCCTCGCCCAAGCGTCGGTGGCAACGAAGAGAAGCAGAAGCGACGACGCGATGAGAAGTTTCATAATCGTACGATCCCCACCCGGTTATTTTTTGAACGTCACATATTCGCCGTTCAGGCCGACGTGGGAGATGATCGTCCCGACCACGCAACGGAACGAGTCGGCGCTTTCCAGCTTGTTCCCTTTCGTCGTGGAGTAGATGTCGATCACCCCATCGGCGCCCATCTGCACCGCTTTTTGCTGAAGCGCTTTCAGGGCGGACAGGAACGCCACTTGGCAGGCGAACTCGTCGCTTTTATTAAAAGCGTTGGTCTTCCGGTTGCTCCGGTCGGTTCCCATGCTTTTGGCCACGGCCGGATGTTTTTGTCCCTTCATATAGTAGGGGACATCGAGCAACGCCTCTTTCCCTTTGGCGGTCGCGGCGGCGTCGGCCACTTTGTAATCGACGGTGTCGCTTCGGGCGTGGGCGGTGGCGGCGAGAGCGAGGGCAAGGAGCGGTGCGGCGGCGACGGAAAGGGGTTTCATCGGGTATCGTCCTCGGTGGTCGGTGTGTCGGTAGTATATCGCGACGAGACGGACCGGGCCACGGTTACCGTCCCCGGCGGGAGGGGGCTTTTCCGAGCAGGGCCATCAAATGTGGTTCTTCCATCGGTTTGTGGAAAAGGTAACCTTGCCCGAAATCGCATCCTTGTTCCACGAGAAACTCTCGCTCGTCCTCTTTCTCTACCCCTTCGGCGATCACCTCGAGGTTCATCTTGTGGGACAAGGCGATGATCGCCCGGACGATGGCTCGTCCGCTCTCGTCGAACATGATGTCCCGCACGAAGGAGCGGTCGATTTTGACCGCGCCGATGGGGAGCCGTTTGAGATAGTTCAGCGACGAGTAGCCGGTGCCGAAATCGTCGAGGGCGATGCGGAACCCCATGTCGCGCAGGGCGCGCAGTTTTTCGATGGAGCTTTCGGCGTCGGACATCACCGCCGACTCGGTCAGTTCCAGTTCGAAATCGGTCGGGATGGCGCCGGTGTCGGCGATGGTTTTTTCGATCGTGGCAAGAAACCCGCGACTGCCGAGTTGGCGGGCCGATACGTTGACCGAGAGGAACGAGAGGTTGACCCCGCGCTCCCGCCACGAGGCGCCGGTAGCGAAGGCGGAGCGGATGACCCATTCCCCGATCGATTCGATAAGGGGGCTCTTCTCGGCCAACGGGATGAACCGGTCGGGGAGGACCAGCCCCAGTTCCGGGTGGCGCCATCGGATGAGGGCTTCGGCGCCGTGGATCCGCCCGCTGGCCAGATCGACTTTCGGTTGGTAGAAGAGAACGAAGTCGTCATTCTCCAGGGCGCGGCGGAGATCGGTCTCTAGGCGGAGCCGTTCCATCGCTTTGACGTTCATCTCTTCGCGGAAGAAGTGATAGTCGTTTTTCCCCTGTTCTTTGGCGGTGTACATGGCGGTGTCGGCGTGTTTGAGGATCGTATCGGCGTTTTCTCCGTCGGACGGGTAGATGGCGATGCCGATCGACGCGCCGGAGAAGACTTCGTCCCCTTCGCCCAGATTGAAACCGCGCCTCATTTCGTCGATTACCTGTTTGGCCACCGACGAAGCGTTCTGCGGATCTTTGATGTCCTCTAACAAGATGACGAACTCGTCTCCCCCCAACCGCGCCACCGTGTCGGCGCCCCGGACGCAGGCGGTGAACCGGTCGGCCACCTGTTGCAGGAACTTGTCTCCGGCGTGATGCCCCCGCATGTCGTTTATGTTTTTGAAATTGTCCAGGTCGATGAAGAGGATCGCCAACAGGTAGTTCTCCCGTTCGGCGGTGCGGATGCCGTGGGAGAGCCGTTCCATCAGCAACGTCCGGTTGGGGAGCCGCGTCAGCAGGTCGTAGTAAGCGAGCTGCCGGACCTTTTTTTCGTTCAGTTTTTTTTCGGTGATGTCGGTGAAAATGCCGATGTAGTGGGCCGGGGCGCCGTCAACCCCGGCGATGGCGCAGATGGTCAGGTGTTGGACGTAGAACTCGCCGTTCTTGCGCCGGTCGCGGATCTCGCCGATCCAGACCCCGTCCGTTTCGAGTTTCTCCCACATGTGCTTGTAGAAGTCGCTGTCTTGCCAGCCGGAATAGAGGAGGTCGGTTTTATGTCCCACCGCTTCGTCGGTCCGATAGCCGGTGATGGTGGAGAAGGCCCGGTTGACCTCGAGGATGGTCGTGTCGGCGTCGGTGATGACGATCCCCTCCACCGAATATTCGAAGACCTTGGCGATCAGGCTGAGCCGTTCTTCCAGAAGCTGCCGTTCGGTAATGTCGATGACCACCGCATCCATGCCGATGAGAGCGCCGCGGTTGTCGGTGAGAGCCCGGACGTTGTGGGAGACGACCCGGGTTTGACCCTCGGCGCCGGTAAGGGGGATGACCGCCCCGAGAACCCGACCGGTGTCGGCCAGCTCTTCGATCAATCCGTTCCACCGGGCCGGATCGAGAAACCGGTCGCCGATGCGAAGCTCGTCTTCCAGCAGACGGTCGACCGTTTCGTAGCCGAACAGTTGGGCCAACGCCGGGTTGGCCATGACGACCTTGCCGTCGCGGTCGGTCCGATAGATCCCCTCCACCGAATTGTCGATGACGCTCCGGTATTGTTCCTTGGCGTCCTCGAGTTCGAGGGTGAGGGCGACGAGTCCTTCGTTGGTATCGGACAGTTCGGCTTCGAGACTGGCGATATAGGCCCGCAAGGTTTCGGTGTCGTCGGTCGGCCCCATCTCGGTCATGGTCGCCGATCCTTCACCACCGCCACCGTGGCGTCGTCGTTTTCTTTCACATGATCCATCAGGATGCGGTGGGCCAACCGGGCGGAGGGAGAGTCCCGATCGACCCCGAGGTCGGCCTGCGACCAGCGGGAGCTGATCCCGTCGGAGAAGAGGACCAACGTGGCGCCGGGGGCCCAGAGGTCGGTGACCACGTGGGGGGTCGGCATCTGCAAGCCGACGATCCCGCGCCGCAGATGGAACTTGTCGGTCTTGTTCACCCCGAAGAGGCGGGTTTCGATATTGCCGATGGAGGCGAATTTGATCTCACCGTCGCTCCACCGGAAAACGGCGATGGCCATGACCACCCCCCGCGATCCGCGACAGGCTCTGGCCGCCCCTTTGAAGATCATGTCGAGCGGCTGGTCGTAGTGGGATTCGATGTAGGAGCGGGCCGCTTGCGAAGCCCGTTGCGCGTATTGGCCGTGGCCGACCCCGTCGATGACCGCCACCAGCGAATGGCCGTTCCAGTGGCGGATGACGAAGGTGTCGCCGTTGACGGTCATTTTCGGATGGGGACGACTGACGGCGCCGATGTCGAACGGGGAAGTGGCGAGGGAGGCGGCGCGGCTGGCCGGGGTGCGCAAGAAACGGGTGGCGACGATCTGGGTTCCCCGCTCGCCGTCGGAGAGGATATCGACCTCGTCCATCATCCGGTTGACGGCGCCGAGCCCGTGTCCCAAGGTGCCGGAGGTGGAGTAGCCGTCGACCATCACCTGTTCGTCGTCGGAGAAACCGGGGCCGCGATCACGGGCCTCTACGGTGATCCCTTCGCGCCCTTCGACGCGACTGTGGGCCAAGGCGACGACGCCGGAACCGGCGTATTTGACGATGTTGGTGGCAAGTTCGGTGACGACCAGAGCGATCGACTCGGCTTCCGGCTCGGGGAACCCGATCTCGTCGGCCAGACGGCGGGCTTTCCTTCGGACGGAGGTGACGTCGCCGGGGCCCGAGACGAAGTGGTTGGCCTTCTCCCCTTCGTTCATCCGTTATCGTTTCCACTTGATGATCGTCACCGTGGCGCCGATCCCTTCGGTCGATTCGATCGTCATTTCGTCCATCAGCTTTTTCGCGCCGGGGAGTCCCATCCCCATGGTTTTGCTGGAGGAGTAGCCTTCGCTCAGGGCCAGTTCGACGTCGGGGATGCCGGGGCCTTTGTCGGCGAAGACCAGCTCGATGCCGCTCTTGCCGTCGCGGGTGACCTCTTCGGCCGACATTTCCCCCTCGTCGGCGTAGCGATAGATGTTCCGGGCCAGTTCGGAGGCGGCGGTGACGATGCGGGTAATGTCGGTCAGACCGAAGCCTAGGGCTTTGGCCGCTTCTCTCCCGACGGTTCGAGCGCGGACGATGTCGCTCTCTTGCCGTATGGGGACAGACCAACGTTTCCCGTTAGACATGGTCGATCACCGCTTTTCCCGAAGCATATCGAGCGCCGTATCGACGTCAAGGGCGGTGGCGATGTTCTCGAAGGTGAGCCCCAGTTGGGTGGCGGTGATGGCGACGGAGGGCATCATGCCGGCGATGACCGTCCGCCCCCCCATGAGCGAAATCATTTGGACCGTGTCGATGAGGGTCCGGGCGAAGAAGGAGTCGAGAATATCGACGGTGGAGATGTCGAGCACCACCCCTTCGGCGCGGGTCCGCTCCATCGCTTTTAAGACCTTCTCTTGCAACGCCTGAATCGAGTCGTCGTCCGGGTCGGGCGGAACGTTGACCATCAGGATGTTCCGAAGCAGGATGACCGAGATGTTTTCGCCGCCCATCAGTTCGCCCCCTTACCTTTGGGGACGATCTGAAGGTTGAGAATCTCCAGCGCCACGGCGATTCCCTGAGCCAGGCTGGAGCGGGTGATGATGCCGGAAAGGTCGATGCCGAGATGGACCAGCGTCTGGGCGATGATCGGGGATACGCCGGTGATGACCACCTGCGCGCCGAGGAGTTTGACCGCGTTGATGGTGTCGATCAGATGTTGCGCCGTGGCGGTGTCGATGGCCGGGACACCGGTGATGTCGACGAGAGCCACCGGCGACTTGGTCTCGACGATGGTCTCGAGCAGCCGCTCCATGAAAAGCTGGGTCCGTTGCGAGTCGAGGGTGCCGATGATCGGCGCCGCCACGACCCCGTCCCAGACCTGCACCACCGGGGTGGAGAGCTCCATGATCTCTTCGGCCTGTTCGGCGATCACCTCTTCGCGGGCGGCGATGTAGGTGTCGATGGCCAATTCTTCGTCGAGATTGATGAGCCGGTAAAGGGCCATCATCGCCGTGGCGATTTTTTTGGCGTCGTCCTTATAATGTTTGGCGATCCGGGGGGCGATGATGCTGACGTAGACCACGAAGGCGCCCATGTACCACTGGATATCGAGACCGATCCGTTGGTGAACCCGGCCGACTTTCAGCCGCCCGTCGAGATAGGCGCCGCTATACTCCCCCTTGAACAGGTCGAGGAAATAGGCCCGCTGAGTGATCTTCAGCCGGTTGACGACCTCCTCGTCCCGCAGGAATTTCCTGAGATGAGGAAACGAGAGAAAATGGTCGTAGAGCTCTTCGACCATCGCATCGACCTGTTTCTCGATGGTGGGAGAGAGCGCTTTGAGAATGGCGATGTCGTCGTCGCCGAAACCGATGAACCTTTTTCGCTGTTCCCAATCCTCTACGGTTACGACAGACATAAACCCCCTCCTTTCGATGTGTCGACCCTCCCGGAATCGGGACGGAGATGCACGGATAATTGGAACGGGTCACAAGGGAATTTTTGGGTACATGAAGCCCTCCCCTTTTTTGACCCTTGCGATATTGTAGCAAAAGGGAACGGTTTTAAGGGAGAGCTTTTGGGAGAAGGTGATTGTCCGTCAGATGGATGGGGTCTGGTACCATGACTCATTCATAGCGAAAGGATCGACCCGATGTCGAAAGAAGGGATACGAAGACCGTTATTGCGCGCTTTCGCCAACGGGTTGCTGACGGCGTTGCCGTTGGGGCTGACCATTTCGGTGGTGGTCTGGATGAGCGTCTGGGCCGAGAGCCGGTTGGGGGAGCTGATACGGATGGTTCTCCCGGCGCCGGCCTATTACTGGCCCGGCATGGGGATCGCCGCGGGGGTGGTGTTGGTTTTCCTCCTCGGGCTGGTGATGAATCTCTGGGTCATGCGTCGCCTTACCGAATGGATGGAGCGGATCGTCGGGCGGATTCCGTTCGTGAAATCGCTCTTCGCCGGACTGAAAGACATGATGAGTTTCGTGGCCGGTACCCGGTCGCAACAGCTCGATCTGGTGGTCCGGGTCACTTTCGCCGCCGACTATCACCTCATCGGTTTCGTCACCCGCCAGTCGTTTGGCGACGTGAAAGGATTAGAACCGTTCGACGGGATGGTGGCGGTCTACATCCCCTTCTCGTATCAGATCGGCGGCTATACGATCATGATGCCGAGAGAGAAAGTGACGCCGTTGTCGATGTCGGTGGAAGACGCCATGCGGTATGTCGTCATGGCCGGGATGAGCGGCCACGAAGGCGGCCCTTCTTCCTGACGTCTCCACCAATAGTCGCTGTCGACGAGGCTTTCGCCTCCGCCAGCTCTGGTCTTGACCGGACAAGGCCGTCTACGAGCGTCGTTAAAGCAGCCCCTCCTCCTTGTACCAAGCCAGCGTCCGTTCCGTCCCTTCGTTGAGATCGACCTTCGGGGCGTAGCCCAATTCGTTCCGCGCCCGGTCGATGGAGAAAGCCCGGTCTTTCACGAAGAAATCGACCCGACGACGAAAAAGGGGGGGGGCGATCCGCAGAACCCCGCAGAGCGCTTCGCAGATAACGGCGGCGACCCATACCGGGGCGTAGGGGATCGATAGGGCCGACAGCGGCTGTTCGGCTTTCGCCGCGATGGTATCGACCCATTGGTTGAGCGAGACCGGTTCCGGGCCGCCAAGAATGTAGGCGCGTCCTCCGGCCCGCTCGCTCTCGAAAGCCAAAGCCATCCCCTCGACCAGATCGTCCACATAGACCGGGTGGATCATCGTCTCCCCGTCGCCGATCATCCGAAAGGTTCCTCTCGCTACGGAGCGGAAGAGTTTCAACAATCGTCGGTCGCCGGGGCCGTATACGGCGGCCGGGCGGACGACGGTCACCCGCATCCCTTCGTTCCCGTCATGGGCGAGGGCCGCTCGCTCCCCTTCGGCTTTGGTGATTTGGTAGATGTCTTTCACGTTGTAGGGCGCCGTCTCGTCGACCGGCGTCCGACCGGTGGCGCCGAGCACGCCGATGGTCGAGACATGGAGGAATCGTTTGATTCCGGCGCGGACCGCCCCTTCAAGTAATCGTTCTGTCGCTCGCACATGGACTTCGCGGAATTGGTCGTCGCTCATCCCGGCGCCCCCCACCACGGCGGCCATATGGACCACCCCGTCGGCGCCGCTCATCAGATCGCCGACCATCGCGGGGTCGGTGACGTCGGCCCGCAAGATTTCGGCGTTGAGCGAGCGGAAGTACGGGTCTTCCTTGTCGGAGCGGGCGAGGATGCGAAGGGTGTAACCCCGCTCCTCCAGCGCTTTACATAGACGTTTGCCGACGAAGCCGGTGGCGCCGGTGACGACGATCCGCCCTTTTCCTTTATGGGGATCGTCGGGCATACCGCCCGGTTCGGGGCATCCCTTGCAACCGCTCATTTCAGGAGGAGGTTGTCTTTCACGAAGGCGCCCAGATAGTTGGTCGGTACCCCCATGAAAGTTTTCCGGTTCAGGATGTCGCAGCTGTTGCAGGGGGCGAGTCCGGCCACGTCGCGCTCTTTCATCCGGCGACGAAGCGCACGCATCGGCTCTCCGTTCCAGACTTCGGCGACGCTCTGCTTCGACACGTCCCCCATGATCATCTTGCCGTAGAAATCTTGCGGGCAGGGCGCCACACGGCCGTCGTAGAAGATGGTCATGGCGTACCACAGGAAGGTGCAGGGGGTGAACTTGAAACTCGGCTCGTCGCCGACGCCGTGTCCGAACTCGTCGAAATCTCCCGCCCAGTTGTGGGGGGTGCGCACGACGAAACGGCTTAACCCGAGACCGTCGAAATGGGCCATGAGAGCGTTCTTCCGCTCTTCTTTCCCTTCGGCCTCTTCGCCTAGCTCCATTACTTGCAAGATGGTGAAGACTTTTGAGCCAAGCTCGTGTTTAACCTTAAGGAAGGTCTGAATGTTCTTGATGGTCGTCTCGTAACAACCGCCGGTCCGGTTCTTCTCGTAGGTCTCTTTGGTGTAGCCGTCGAAAGAGAACGAAACGTAGTCGAGCCCCGCTTCGATCAACTTTCTACTCCACGTCTCGTCCATGAGTCCAGCGTTGGTATGCAAACGGGTGTGCATCCCCCGGTCGGCGCAATAGGCGACCATGTCGGCGAGCCGCTTGTGGATCAGCGACTCCCCCCGGTGGAAGAGGTTCACGTCGTAGACCGACCCGGTCAGCTCGTTGACGATCTTGGTGAAAAGCTCCCATTTCATCAGCCCCTTGTCGAAAGGGATATCGTGCCCGTGGGGGCAATGACCGCACGAGAGGTTGCAGGCCGGGGTCGGCTCGATCCAGACCCGGGTCGGGAGCTTCTTGACGACCTCTTCTCGTTTGAGATAGCTACCGTAGATGGAAGCGAGGTTGGCGAAGTGGGTTAACTTATCCATGGAAAACTACCTGCGGCGTCGAAAGAGGGGGTATGACGCTTTTGCCAACGGGGAGTCGGCGAAGACGACGGCTCTTGTCGGTAACGGGAAGAAAAGACAGGCGCAAGCCCGCTTGTATCGCCCGACTCGGTGACGTTTTCCTCATATCTACAGCTTCCGCGCAATATGCTTCAGTGTCGAGGGCGCCAGCAGTTTATGGAACTTCGTCGGCGAGAGATACGAGAGATATTGGTTGGCCGGAGAGACGCAGGTGATCCAGCAGATCGGGTGGCGTCCCTCTTTGATATCGGTCCGCACCTTGTCGGCCCGCTCGCCGTACCAAAGATCGGCGAACTTCGTCTCGGCCAGATTACCCAGTTTCTCGAAGGCCACCGGGCAGGCGTAGAGATCGCCGTTGGGATGAATCTGGGCCGATGTGTATCCGGCCACGCAACGGTATTTGTAAAGCTCGTCGCGGTTCTTCAGATAGGTCTCGAACTCGTCGAAATAGCCCATCTGATGCGGCAGAAGATCGCCATATTTATCGAACAGCTCTTTGATCTGCGCGTGGAGGAGCGGAATCTGTTCGTCGAGCAACGTCAGCCCTTCGGCCGGAGAATATTTGTCGAAGGTGTTGGTCATCTCGATGGTCAACCCGTCGACCCCGGCTTCACGACCACGGGCGCCGACGCCGACCAGTTGGCCGACGTTTAAGCGGTTGATCGTCGTGTTGAAAAAGATCTTCAGCGCGGGAGCGGTCGCCCGCAGGTTCTTGACCCCGGTGAAGACTCGTTCGAACGCTTTCGGCACGCCGCGTATCTGGTCGTGGGTCTCGGCGTTGTCACCGTCGAGCGATATATAGAGAAAGTCGAGACCGCTGTCGGCGATCTTTTGGGCGATGGCTTCGTTGATCAGAAAGGCGTTGGAGTTGCCGCCGACTTTCATCCCTTTGCTCTTGGCGTAGGCGATTAACGCGTAGACGGTTTTTTGCAGGAACATCTCTCCGCCGGAGAACGATACGTGGCGGACGTCGTTGGCGGCAAGGTCGTCGATGATCGCTTTTTGCTGATCGAAGGTGAGGGTGTCGGCCCTGATTTCGCTCAACGGTATCCGCCAGATCTGGCAATGTTGGCATTTCAGGTTGCAGTGGTAGGTCAGCTCCCACTGCACCTTCATCGGCCCGGCGACGGGGTGGACGGCCCCCATTTTGAAGAGGGCCAGATTCGCCAGTTGTTTGACCAGTGACATGGAGCTACCACACACAAAAGGGGGCCGGTGACCGACCCCCATCTTATTGAATCGATTCAGCGACCGACCGATAAAGCCGGTCGATCTTGTCGGAGAAAATTCGGCGGGTATGTTTTTCTTCGACCAACGCCCGTCCCGCTTCTCCGAGAGAGCGCCTCAACGCTCCCTCTTTCAATAATAACAGAACGGCTTTGGCGTAAGCCAACTTTTCCGGCGGGGCCAGTTTCGCCACCTCGGGGGTCAGAACCTGCGTATGGGTCGGCAGATCGGTGGCGACGATGGCCTTGCCGGTGGCCAAATAGGAGTAGATTTTAAGGGGGGTGTTGGTCCCGGAGAGGCGGGGGGAGAGGAGGATATCGGCCATCTCGTAGAGAACCGGCATATGCGACAGGGGACGGGAACCGGCCAGAATGACGTTTCCGTCAAGCCCGGCCCTTCCGACCTGACGGCGATAACGATCCAACGACACCCCCCCCCCGCCGACGATGAGGATCCGTACGTCGGGCGCCCCAGCCACGATCATCGGCGCCGCTTCCATGACTAAGTCGATTCCCTGATACGATTCCAGATTCCCGGTATAGAGAACCACCGGGGCGTCGGTCGGGAGACCGAGTTCCGCCCGGATCGACGCCGGGGTAACTCCATCGGGGGCTTCGGGGTATTCCTGCGGGATGTCTTCGATCAAGACGATCTTGTCGAGCGACGTATAGCGGGCCGCCACGTCGGAGAGGGCTTGGCAGACGGTCAAGACCCGCGTCGCGGAGGCCAGAGCGGCGCCCTCCATTTTTTCCACCAGCCGAATTCCCCACGATGGGATCGGCAGTTTCGAATAGGCGAGTTGGTCGGCGATGTGGGAGTCCATATCGAAGACGTAGGGGACCCGAAAGATTTTCGCCAAAAGCCACGCCATAAACCCGGCCTCTTCGACCCCGTGGATCGCCTGATACCGACCGGTCAGCATCAACCAAAAGGCGTGGGGGAACATGAACAGGTCGAACCATATTTTTTTTCCCGACGGCCCTATCGGCGCCGGGCCGACGCAGAGCGGATTGACCACCCGGTGGATGGTGACGCCGGGGATCGTCTCGTCGTCGCCGTGGGGGTAGCAGAGAAGATCGACGGTATGCCCCAAGGTCGATAACGACTGGAGAATCAGCCGGATGTTGATCGGCGTCCCCCGAGTCTCGAAGAAGGGTTGGGGGGCGAGAAAAAGGAGTTTCATGGGGGAAGAATAGCAGATAGAGGGGGTGGGGGAAAAAGTTGCCTTTCTTCATCGGGTAGCCACGAGGTAAATAGATGTAAATCAAGCGCTTATTGTTGGCTCGAAAGTTGCGAGATAAGGGGGTGCGTTGTTCCGTTGAAAGGAAAGATCATGAACTCGTTCGAATCGGCCTCTCTTTCGTCTCTCTTCGGCGCCACCGGAAACGGGAGTCTGACCAGCTCCCAGCAGGGGACGTTGCTGGTGAAGATGCGCGACGACGACGGTGACGGAACTTTGTCGAGCCGGGAAGCGGGAATAAGCGCCACCCGGTTCAAAGAGACCGACGCCGACGGTGACGGGAAACTGACCGCCGACGAGATCGCCCGACAGCAGGCCGGACGGAAAACGGCCTCCGCCGGGAGTGTCGATCTCTCCGCCTTGGCCCGGTCGTTGCTGGCGATGAAGGACACCGACCGGAACGGGGGGATGACCGCCAAAGAGTCGGGGCTTAGCGCCGAACGATTCGATGTGGCCGATACCAATCGCGACGGCGAAATCGACGCCGGTGAGTTGGCGACCCATATGGAAAAGGGAATGGCTCAACAGGGGGCGCCGACGCAAAGTTACCGCAGTGTGGCGTTGGAGGGGGCGATGTCGCTCCTCGGCGGGAACTACAGCTCCCCTTGGTATCAGTCGCCGCAGAAGGATGGGGCGAGCGACTGGTTCGGCTAACAGGCGAAGGCCTGACCGGCTCGATAACGTTTGTCAGTGGCTTGTTGGACGGAGCCACGCGTCGCGATCCTGCGGGGGTGGTTATGGGGTGAGAGTTGGCATCTGATTCCAGATTCGGCCTTCGAGCATTCGACCGGCCCGTTTCTTTTGCACGCCACCCCACTGTTTGAAGAAAAAGGGGACGCCACGATCTACACATTGCTCTTTGATGTCGATGACCCACTCAGGGTCCATGGGCCGCGCTCCCGGTCCCGATTCGCCCCCCACGATCACCCAGTCGATACCGCGAAGATCGAGATGGGGGATTGGGCCGAGAAGCGGTTCGATGGAGAGGAACTTTACGGCGGCGTCGGTAGCGCGAAGGTCGTCGATTCGATGAGTGTATTTGGCGCTTTCCACGCTGACTCCCATCCAGACGTTCTCACTCCATGATAGGGAGTAGCTTAACGTTCTTAGCCGCCCGGAACGCTTCGTTAGTACCTGAAAGCGGTGGCGTGCGGCCTTCTCCATCACGCCGAAGACCTTATGGATGAACTCGGTCGGCACGTCCCGATGGAACAGGTCGCTCATGGAGTTGACGAAGATCGTATGCGGTTTACGGAGCCGCAACGGGGCTTCCAGCATTCGTTCGTGGGTGGTGACCTCGGTGAAGTCGTGCTGATAGTTCGGCTGGCCCATAGCGCGGAGCCGTTTCGACATCCGCTCGGCGTAGCAATGTTTGCAACCGGGACTGGTCTTGGTGCATCCGGTGACCGGATTCCACGTCGCCTCGGTCCATTCGATGGTCGAGTTCATACCCACTTTAACGTGACCTCATCTGGAAACGAGCCTTTCCGTCTCCTTTTGCCATCACTTTTCAACTCGGAAACCATAATCCTATTCTCGGTCTCTTCCTGCCTAAGGGCCGCTTTCATGTGTTTGGCAAGGAAGGAGGTTTCGTTTTCAACAAACTTTCTCATAATGAGAACCTTGAGATTGGCCTGTCCAGTGTATCTCTTGCGCAGAGTCTCGGCCAACTGCGGAATGGCAGTTTCCTCTGCGCCAAATAGGACGCTCTGCCCTTGAGCGGTGGCATCAGAAAAGCTGAAATCGCCATAAGGGTCAACTCGCCACATAGCCTCTTTCATCTTAAGATGTCCTAGTTCATCATTAGAGGCAAAAAACATCAGGTATTGTGCGCGATTTCGTTTGTCGCGCATTTCGAAGTAACGAACATACTTTGCGACACTCTTAAGTCTAGACTGGTATAGCTCTCGTAATTTGTAGATTCTGTCCCCTTGCGACTTCGCAATGGCTCTCACCTCATCAGTCCCAAATGCCTCAACGATGTGTTGCACAATTGCTTCGTCGGGATGATCGAGAAATCTGTTGATCGGATCAACAGCAAAGTTAATGAAAGCTTCACAGCTTTTATATCCCATTAGTCTCTCTATTAGTTCAAATGGAATCCCTGAAAATCCGAAAGGGTCAATAAAGGCAAAAGCAGGAGCTAAGGACTTTCCCTTTTCATCGATTGAATCGAGCATCGCCTCAAATTTTTGTTCAAACCTTCCAGGATTGGCAGAGACCTTGAAGTGGGCTGGGACTTCTATCTGAGCAAGTTCTTGTTGTAGGTGTTCGAGGCGATCTGCACGTCCTTCCACGAACCAAAAGACCACTTCACCATCGATTGGTTTGCGATGATTTCGGGCTACCTCAAGAGCAATTATTGGTGAGCCTAGTTCGCCTCCTTGGTAGCGCCCTGGTCCAGAAAATCCATCGATATAGACGATCCTTCTGTTGCGCTTGCTGATGATAGGAAACCATGCACCCAAGTAGCGTTTGAGAATCTCATGCTTAGCTAAAGTATGCGGATCGAGTGGCCAAAGAGTATCTTTTGGCGTTGCCATATCAAGCTCCAGAAAGAACGTGTACGGCAATTATATGCGAAATGAAAGCGAAAATCAAAACTCCGCAGGCTTGGCCATCTTGTCGTCGTTCCCCTTCTTCTTCCCACGCGCAAGTTTCAGCTTGATCAGCGCCAGCCCCATAACGAAATACTGGACGAAGCGGCGCCAACTGTTGATCCGTTTCGCCGCTTTCGTCACCTTGCTCCAGAGGCTCACCTTCATGGCAGACTGGCTGAACCGGAAGATGATGGTCGAAATCTGAAACCAGGTCAGTTTATCCATGTAGAGCGGAATGCGCCCTTGCGCTTCGGGGAGCTCGACGATCCGGGGATCGTCGGGGTTGGTCCAGGTGAAATCGGCGGGGATTTTTTTCTCTGCAATGGCTCGATCCCACAGTTCGGTGGAGGGGTAGACGTGCAAGATCGCCATGGAGCATTGCGCCCGTCCACGGAGGCTCTCGGCGAATTCGAGGGTCTCCATCGCCTCTTCCCACGTTTCGGTCGGGTGGCTGAAAATGAAAAAGGGATTGGGGGTCACCTGCATCTCGTTGGCCCAGTCGATGACGTCGATGGCCTGCTGCAAGGTCGCCTTTTTGCCGATGACATCGCGGCAGACCCGTTCGTTGGCGCTTTCGACACCGAACCCGAAATGAAAGAGCCCCGCTTGCACCATCTTGTCGAACAGCCGTCGGTCAAGGGCGTCGACCCTCACTTCGCAGAACCAGCTCAAATCGAGTTTCCGCTCGATCATCATGTCGCAGATCGTTTCGAGCCGTTTGGGATTGTAGTTAAGAGTGTCGTCGTAGAACCAGATCGCCTTGGTTCCGTACCGCTCCATGCAATGCTCGATCTCTTCTAACACCCGCTCCGGCGACACCCCTCGCACTTTTCGCCCCCAGTTGGTCGGGGTCGCGCAGAAGTTGCAGTCGAACGGGCAACCACGGCTCGTCATGATGTTGGCCGCAGGATGTTTCCCTCGCCCCGGCACGTCGACGAAGAAGTTATAGGCGGCCATATCTTCCAAGTGCCGCGCCGGAAGGGGCAGGACGTTCAGGTCGGGGAGTTTGCCGCGCAACCCGTTGGTAACGATCCGGTCTCCGTCGCGGAACGAGAGCCCGTCGATCCTCGCAAACGCCGCCGACCCTCCACCCGCTTCGACGGCCCGGGCCAGTTCGACGATGGTCACCTCCCCTTCGCCCGAGACCACCATGTCGACCTCCGGGATGTGGGTCAGCGTATCCAGAGCGGTGGTGGTGCAGTGGGGGCCGCCCAAGACGACGTTGGTCTCCGGGCGGGCCCGTTTGACGGCGCGGGCCACGTCGAAAGCGTCGAACCGGTTCTCGGTGGTGACGGTGACGCCGAAGATTTCCGGTTTGTGGTCGGTCACATGCTTGACAATGTCCTCTATGGTCATCCGCAAGATGTGTGACGGTAGCGACGTTATGCCGAACCCCTCTTTTTCGAGACAGGCGGCCATGGAGAGGACGCCGAGGGTCGGCATCGACGACTCTTTCCATCGCTCGGCGAAATAGCCTTGCGGCGGAACGCATAAGGTGACGTTGGTTTTGCTCATCGAATCTCGGCGGGTTGGCATCGTCTCTTCACAGCGGGTGAAGGGGCGCGTATACTTTAACATTCGGTAACGGAACCACATCTTATCACGAGGGAACGCCATGCCCGCACGGGCCTTTCGACCGTTGAACCCCCGCCCTTTCACGCCGACGCTCGAAGCGGCCCTCATGGAAGACGCCCCGAAGGGGGATATCACCTCCATCGCCACCATCACCGAGAGGGCGTCGGTGCGTCGCACTGCCTGCCGCCAAAGAAGAAGCGGTGATGGCGGGATTGCCCCTCTTCGCCGCCACCTTCCGGGTGGTCGATATGGGTATCGGGATCGAACTCCACGCCGACGGCGAGCGGGTCCAGGAAGGGGACGAAGTTGACACCGTCACCGGTCAGCCCGGTCGATGAAGCCAGCAGTTGGTCGCCGCCAAACTTCCTGCAACGACGCCCGGCGTCGCTGCCCTCACCGTGTGGAGAAGGTCAAAGGAACCAGGTGGTATTCTCGACACCCGGAAGACCACCCCGCTGGTGCGATCTCCAAGAAAATACGCCGTCACCGCCGGAAGGCAGAACCATCGGCGCGGTTGTCGGAGGCGATCTCGATCAAGAAGACCATATCGCCGCCGCCGAAGATCGCCCAAGCAGTGGAAGGGGCGCGCGCCATGGTCGGCGAGCCGGGGTTCGTCGAAGTCGAGACCGAGGACTTTAGCCGAAGTCCGCCAAGCTTTAGTAGCCGGGGTCTATCGGCTCCTCCTCGACAACATGACCCCGGCCATGGTCAAGAAGGCGGTCGCTATCGTCGGCGGGAAAGCCGAGACCGAAGCGAGCGGGAACATGAGCCTGACCACCGTCGCCCGTTACGCCAAAGCGGGGGTCGGCTATATTTCGGTCGGCAGTCTCACCCACTCGGCGCCTGCCGCCGACCTTTCGTTGCAGGTAGAACTGGGCCGAGCAGGGGGTTGTCCGCCCATCCGCCTCGCCCAACGGAAAGCTAACGCGGAGTCGGCCTCCTCTGTCAGGAGATCGCCACCTATGCGCGTAGTCTGGTCCGCTGAAGGTCTGCCCGATGAACATGCTGGTGGTCGAAGACGAAGAGGGTCCTCAATCGAGCTGTTGCGTCACAGCCTTGTGAAAGCGGGGTACGGCGTCTACGCCACCGCCTTGACCGGCGAAGTGGGGCTCGAAAAAGCGCTGGCGTCCCCCCCGTCGCTGATCCTGCTTGATCTGATGCTCCCCGGCCTCTCCGGGTTGGAGATCGCCGCCCGGTTGCGGAAAGAACGGGCCACCGCCGAGACCCCGATTATCATGCTGACCGCCAAGGGGGAAGAGGAAGACATCATCCGGGGGCTGGAGGCCGGCGCCGACGATTATGTGGTGAAACCATTCTCCAGCAAAGTCCTCCTCGCCCGGATCGCCACCATCCTTCGACGGGCGCAGGGCGAAGCCGCCGCCGACAACGTCACCATCGACGGTCTGGTCGTCGACCGGGTTCGGCACGAAGCGATTCTCGACGGAACGCCCCTCGATCTCACCTTTTCCGAGTTCGCCATCCTCGACGCCCTGTTGCGTCGGCGTGGCGGAGTGATGACTCGTCAGCAGATCGTCGCCGACATCCGTGGCGGCGAGATGACCGTCACCGACCGCTCCGTCGACGTCCATATGACCGCTTTGCGCCGGAAACTCGGTTCCGTGGGGGCTCGGCTCCTGACGGTCCGGGGAGTCGGCTATCGGTTCGACGGGTAACCATGTCCGGCCAGACCCTCTTCGGACGCCTCTTCCCCCTCCTTTTCGGGTTGATGGCTTTTTCGTTGGGGGTGATGGTCATGCCCCTTTCCGAGCAGGCCAACCGGAACTTGCGCAAGGAGGCCCGCCACGCCCTGCGTCAGGAGGGGGATCTGTTGCGGGAACTGGCCGTCGATCCGATCATCGACCGCCACCCCCGGTCGCTCGGCGCCGTCTGCGGTCGGGTGGTCACCCACGGATTTCTCGGCGTCTCCATCGTCGCCGCCGACGGCGCCAGGCTGTGCGCCGCCGGTGATGTCGGTCTTGCGGAAAAAGAGATCGAATCGGCTTTGGCGGGCGCCCCGGTCTGGCGCGAGGATGACCGGCTCGCCATCGCCTTGCCCATCGTCTCCGAAGGGCGCGTTATCGGCGCTGTGGCTCTTTCAAGGGTTAACCCCGAGGGGGCCTTCGGCGGCTTTTTCTTCTGGGGGATCCTCCTGTCGCTGGCGGCGGGGGGGGGGGCGCTTGTGGCGTGGCGGACCCGTGCCGTGGTTATCGACGGGCTCGACCGGTTGAACCAAGGGGCGGCCCGGTTCGCCTTGGCCCGGTTCGACCAGAAAGTCTACGGCGGCGCCATCGACGAATTCGCCAACGCCGCCGCATCGCTCAACCGCATGGGCGCCGCCTTGGCCGACCGTCTCTCGGACGCCGACGAGACCGACCGGGGCGCCGTGGCGATTTTGGCTTCGATGAAAGAGGGGGTCATCGCCGTCGACGCCGACGGCTGCGTCATTCGGATCAACCCGGCCTTGCGCCGCATCCTCTCCATCAGAACCGACGTCGCCCCGTCGACCCCGTTGACCGATATCCTCCCCAACGGCGACCTTCTCCGATTCCTGACCGATGCCTTATCCTCCCCCTCGTCGCTGGAGCGGGAGGTGATCTACGAACATGGGGCGACGCCCCGTAACCTGCAACTGGTGATCACCCCCCTCATCCTCGACAAGGGGTCTTCGGCGGCGTCGTGGCCACCATCAGCGACGTCACCGATCTAAGACGGCTCGAAAACTTACGCCGCGACTTCGCCGCCAACGTCTCCCACGAATTGCGGACCCCCATCACTTCCATTCGGGGTTATGTGGAGACCTTGCAGGAGGACGATCTCTCCGACCCGGAGCAGACCCATCGGTTCCTCGGCGTGGCGCAACGCCAGATCGACCGGCTGGCCGCCATCGTGGAAGACCTCCTCTCCTTGGCCCGGCTCGACCGGATCGGCGAAGGGGAGGAGGCGGCTCTGACCGAACAGGCGGTGGCCCCGATCATCGCCGAAGTGGTCGCCGACCTGACCGCGAAAGCGACCGAACGGAAGGTGACGATCAATGTCGATTGCGCCGAGACCCTTGTGGCGCGGCTCAACTCCCCCCTGATGGAGCGGGCCGTCACGAACCTCGTCGACAACGCCATCGTCCACTCCGAGGAAGGGAGCGCCGTCGATGTGGCCGCCACCCTGACCGGGAAGACCTTGTACCTTTCGGTGCGGGATCATGGGGTCGGCATCGACAAAGCCCATATCGACCGGCTATTCGAACGGTTCTACCGAATCGACGCCGCCCGAAGTCGGGCGCGAGGGGGGACCGGGCTCGGCCTCTCCATCGTGAAAAACGTGGCGCTGGCCCACGGCGGGCGGGTGACGGTTCAGTCGATCCCCGGCGAGGGGAGTGTCTTCACGCTGGTGATCCCGGCGGGGGAGGCGACGACGTGAACCGGTTAGCGATGAAGGGTGGGACGACCGTCGAGATCGCGGGCGATGGAGAGGGCGTGGTCTTTCATCCGGCGGTAGTCGTTAAGGAGATCGGAATAGATCATGGTCACCGCCGGATCCCGTTTGTCGGCGGCCATATGGGTGGCGTGGGCCGCCCGCAAGCGCCGGATCTCGTGGTTGATGGCCTCCGACTGGGGTTGGGCCTTGAAGAGGATCTTGTTCTCCCCGGTGGCGAAGGAGGTGGTGACGAGGCTGATGTAGTCGGTCACCCTGCCGTGCAGGCCCCCCAGGCCCTCCCGGTCTTCGGGGATGAGGGCGCCCCCGTCGTTGCGGAGACGGAGGTGGAGCTTGAGCGCCCGGACGGCGTAGTCGCTGATCGATTCGTGTTCGTCGACGATTTCCAGTTGGCGTCGCCCCTCGTCGGTGATCTGGTGGGGGAGCCCGGCGGCCAGCAGGTCGGTGATGAAGACGGTGATCTCGCTTTTGACCTGATCGAGCACCTCTTCCCGATGGAAAAGCTTGTCGGCCAGTTTCCGGTCGATTTTCTCTTGCGACGCCGCTTCGCCGAGCTGGTCCATCATCTCCCGCACGATTTCTCCCATCCGGCCGATCTCGGAACGGATCGTCTCCAGCGCCACCAACGGCGTCTCCAGCAAATTCTCGTCGAGGGTTGTCATCCGCATCGGTCGTTCTTCCCCCCGGTCGGGGAAAAGGCGGACCAGCCCTCGCTCCAACACCCGAATGAAGGGGAGGAAAAGGAGGGTGTTGGCCACGTTGAATCCGCTGTGGACCGTGGCGATTCCCATGACCACATAAGGGAACGTCTCCATGCCGGCGCCGTCCAGTTTCATCACGCCGGGATCGACATCCAAAAACCCCTTCACCAGTTCGAGGTAGATCGGGAAGAGGGAGGTGATCCAGAAGACCCCCAGCATGTTGAAGACGATATGGGCGTAGGCGGCCCGACGGGCGTTCAGCGTGGCGCCCAGCGAAGCGAGGTAGGCGGTGATGGTGGTGCCGATGTTTTCGCCCAACACCAAAGCCGCCGCCGTGGGGAAGTCGATGCTTCCGGTGGAGGCGAGCCCGATGGTGATCGCCAGCGTGGCCGACGACGATTGGACGATGAAGGTCAGCGCGCATCCGACGGCGGCGGCTTTCAGAACGCCAAAATAGCTATCGGCTTGGAAGTAGGCGAACATCTGGGCGAACTCGGGGATGGAACGGATCGGCTTGAAGCCGTTTTTCATCAGTTCGAGACCGAAGAAGACCATGCCGACCCCCATGACGACCATGGCGATGAAGCGGAGCCGTTCGTTCTTGGCGAACAGATGGAAGAGAGCCGCCCCTCCCAGTATCGGGAGGCCGTATTTGCCGATTTTGATGACCAGAATCCAGCCGGTGATGGTGGTGCCGATGTTGGCGCCCATGATGACGCCGATGGCTTGACCAAGGGTCATGACGCTGCTGTTGACCAGCCCGACCACCATGACCGTGGTGATCGACGACGATTGCACCATGCAGGTGAAAAGAAGACCGACGGTCACCGCAACGAAGCGGTTGTTGGTGACGGAGCCGATGAGCGAACGGAGCTGATGGCTGGCGACCGCCTGAATCCCTTCGGAGAGATATTTCATCCCGAGGAGGAATATCCCCAATCCGCCGATGACATGGAAGGCCATGTCGAGAATGATCGAAATGTCCATGAACGGTCTCTCTCTCCGGGTCGTGGGGCAAGCGCACCGATGGTACGACGAATAATGAGAGAAAACAAGAAAGTGAGAGGTTTCATGCGGAGACGACGCTGGAGGGGAGGGCGGCCGATGGCCGTGTCGGTCGGTGGGTGAGGCGACACCGGCGCCGGAAACGGCCACCGAGATCGTGGAGAATCCCGGCCCCGACCGGGCCGGTTGGATGACCCGACGCCGAAGAGAGCAGAACATCGCCGTCACGGTGTTGTTCCTCGGCGGCGCCTTGGCGGTGGTGATGGTCTTGGCGATATTCCTCTTCGTCGCCAAAGAGTCGCTGCCGATCTTCACCGACGTCGACCAGCGGAACGAGATGTCCCTCTACCACGACACCGAAAACGAAGAGGAATTCGACCGGGACGCGTCGATCTTCCAGACCCTCGACAATATGTTCGGACAGACGGTCTGGCAACCGGTCAGCGATCAGGCGACCTACTCTCTTTGGCCGTTGGTGGCCGGGACGTTCAAGATCACCATGGTCGCCGTGGCCGAAGGGGTGGTCCTTTCCTTTTTCACCGCCATCGCCATCGCCTTTTATCTGCCCCGGCGCGTTCGCTATGCCGTGAAGGTGATCGCCGAACTGCTGGCCGGGATACCATCGGCGGTGCTGGGCTTGGGGCTGATGCTCTTCGCTACCTATTTTGAGGAGATCTTCGGCTGCACCTATCGGCTCATCGCCTTCTCTGGCCGGGACGGTTTTGTCGCTCATCGTCATTCCGATCATGACCACCCTCTTCGAAGATATCTACTCCTCCTACTCGAAAGACCAGATTCTCGCCGCCAAATCGGTGGGGATGTACGACTATCAGGTCATCGGTCGGGTGATTATCCCCGCCACCTACGGCAAGGTTTTCGCCGCCGCCCTGTTGGGCTTCGGCCGCTGTTTCGGCGAGACGATGATCGTGCTGATGTGTTCCGGCAATGCGGCGGTGCTCGACGCCCGTCTGACCAGCGGCGCCCGGACCTTCGCCGCCACCATCGGCGCCGAGATGGCCGAGGTGGTCATCGGCTGGACCCACTATTCGGTCCTTTTCTTCCTCGGCTTCCTGTTGATCCTCTTTACCTTCGTGATCAACTATCTCTCCCAGATATTGATAAGGAAGTGGACCTATGCGTGACCGTCGGCTTCTCTACGAGTTCGCGTTTAAAGCGGTCGCCAACACCGCCGCCGCCATCGTGGTGGGGGTCACTCTTTTTATCCTGGGGCTGGTCTTCGTGAAAGGGGTCGGCGGGATATCGTTCGCCTTTCTCACCTCCTCCCCCGCCGGGAACATGAGTGACGGCGGTATCGGCCCGATGATTCTCGGCACCGCCTATCTGGTGATTCTGATGTCGCTGATGACGGTTCCTTTGGGCGCCATCATCGCCGTCTACCTGAACGAGATCGCTTCGCGCAACTGGCTCTACAACGCGGTCATGAGTTCGGTGCGGACCTTGGCGGCGGTTCCCTCCATCGTCTTCGGTCTTTTCGGCCTCGCCTTTTTTGTGATGGCGCTGGGGGGGGCGCTCGACTGGTTCTTCGGCTACGACCGGGTCTTTCAGGAGCGGTGCCTGATGTGGGCGGCGCTGACCATGGGAACGCTGACCCTTCCGACCAACGTCATCTCGGTCACCGAAGCGTTAAAGCTGGTCTCCGACGAACAGCGCCACGCCGGAATCTGTCTCGGCTACACCCGGTGGGAGGTGGTCAAATGGATCGTCCTGCCGCAAGCGGTGGGGGGGATTCTGACTGGCCTCGTCCTTTCGGTCTCGCGCGGGGCCGGCGAGGTGGCGCCGATTCTGTTCGTCGGGGTGGCCTACTTCATTCCGAACTTTTCGGGGAACGTGCTCGACCAGTTCATGGAGCTTGGCTACCACATCTACGTCATGAGCACCCAGTCCCCCAACGTCGACGAAACCTTGCCGATTCAGTACGCGACGACGCTTGTGTTGCTGACGCTGACCTTCGGCTTCAACTCTATCGGTCAGGTGATCCGCTGGATGCACCGAAAAAAAATGAGCAGGTAACGGTCTTATGGAAATACAAGAACGGGCGCTTCAGACGTTCAAGTTCTCGGTCATCTACCCCAACAAGGTGGTCGGGTGTCAATCGATCGACATCGTCTTCCCGAAAAACGAGGTGACGGCGTTGATAGGCCCGTCGGGGTGCGGCAAATCGTCGTTCCTTAAAGGGCTTAATCGGTTAAACGACGAGTTCGGCTGCACCTACACCGGTTCGGTGGTCATGGCCGACGGGACCGACGTGATGACCCTCGACCCGTACGAGCTTTGCCTCCTCAGGGGCGACCGGATCGGCTACGTCATGCAGAAACCGGTCCCCTTCTCCGGCAAGACCATCGCGCAAGACGTGGCGATGCCGTTGCTGGCGTCGGGGGTGCGGGACAAACGGCTCATCCGCGAAAAGGTGCAAAACGCTCTGGAGAAGGCGGCCCTTTGGGACGAGGTCTACGACCGGCTCGACGCTCTCTCCACGGCCCTTTCCGGGGGGCAGCAGCAACGGCTCTGCATCGCCCGGGCCATCGTCAACGCGCCGGAGATTCTTCTCCTCGACGAGCCCTGCTCGGCGCTCGATCCGAAATCGACCCAGTTGGTGGAGCAGTTGATGATCGATCTGGCCCGCGACCATACGATCGTGCTGGTGACCCATAACATGCAACAGGCCCAACGGGTGGCGGAGCTGACCGCCTTCTTTTACGAGGGGAGGCTGGTGGAGTATGATACGACCAGCGATATGTTCTCGAACCCGAAGGAAAACCTGACCGCCGACTATATCATCGGCAAATTCAGTTAACCCCCACTCGCTTCACGAAAGAAACGCCCCTATGGCAAAGATCATCATGGACGAGATGAAGCGGACCCGCGATGCGCTCCGGTCGCTTCTCTCGCAGACGCAAGAGGCCTGCCGCCTGACGATCCGTCTCATCAACGGCGAGGAGGAGCCGCAAGGGCTCGTCGACCAGATCCTCGGGCTCGAAGAGAACGCCGATAAGGAGATGGTCCGCATCACCGAAGATCTGACCGAGATCGTCGGCAAACTGTTCTTGGCCGGGTTGTTGAAACGGGCGGTGGTCTGCGATTCGGTGGTGGCCCACGAGGCGGAGGCGATGCTCGATCTCTGCCAGAGCGTCTCGGAGAACTGGATGAAGATTCTCGAGTTCGATCCCAATGCGGTCTCCGACGAGGTGCGGTTGCTGCTCGATTCGATGTTGCAAAACTGCATCGTCATGCTTGAGAAGGCTATCGACATCCTCGACGGGAGAGATATCTCGGAGCATACGCTTAAGTTCATTCTGGAGCTCGACGGCAACGTCAATCAGGCCAACGTGAAGGCGCACGAGTCGTTGTTGCTGGAGAAGTTCGACAAACGGTCGATCATCCGGATGATTCGGATCGTGAAGTCGATCGAGAATCTGGGGGACAAAATCAAATCGACCGCTTCGTACCTCCTCTTCATCCGCACCGGCGAGTTCATCAAGGTGTAGTCTCCAATCGCCGTTCGCTTCTCGCTTCCGCTCAACCACGCGACGATCGCGTCGGATCGTCCATGGTCCGGCGGGAGGGGGGGGCGGTCGCTTCTTTAACCGTTTCCTAACCCCGATGACCCTCTGGAACGTTTAGACTCTCCTCGTACCGTCGCTTCATATTCCGGCGCCTAAAACGAGGGCCGGGTAAGAGATCGAAACCTGAAAGAGGAAACATTACCGATGAAACGCGCTCTTAACTTTGCGGTCGCCGTCATGGCCGCCGTCGGCCTCGTCGCCGCTCCCGCCCGCGCCGAAGAGAAAATCACCATCCAAGGCTCCGACACCCTGCTGGAAATGGTCACCTCCGAAGCGGCGACCTACATGAAAACCAACCCCGGCGCCAGCATCCAGGTCACCGGTGGCGGGTCTGGCACCGGCATCGCGGCGATCATCAACGGCTCGGTCGATATCGCCGACGCATCCCGGGCGATGAAGAAAAAAGAGCGGAAGATGATCGAAGCTAAGGGGGGCGAGGTCTTTGAGGTCGCCATCGCGCTTGACGGCATCTCCTTTTATGTGAACAAGACCAACCCGGTCACCAGCCTCACCGTCGAGCAACTCAAAGGGATCTACACCGGCGCCATCAACAACTGGAAGGAGGTCGGCGGCGCCGATCACCAGATCATCCGCTACAGCCGCGAGAACAACTCCGGCACCTACGCCTACGTGAAAAAGCATGTCATGGATGGTAAAGATTACGCCCCCGACTGCCAGAACATGCCGGGGACCGCATCGGTCGTCAACGCCGTCAGCAAAGACAAAAACGGCATCGGCTACGGCGGCATCTCCTATGGCGAAGGGGTGATCTTGGCCAAGGTCGACGGCGTGGCGCCTTTGGCCGAGACCATCGCCGACGGCTCGTATCCGGTTTCCCGCAAGCTCTACCAGTACACCATCGGGAAACCGAAAGGGCTGGCCAAAAAGTTCATCGCCTACGAGCTATCGAAAGAGGGGCAGGCTTTGGCCGAAGGGGCTGGCTACATCGCTCTCCCCGAGAAGGTGCGGCTCGATTCGATCAAATCGCTCGACTAACGGCCTTACGGCCACCTCTGGCCCAATCTTTCTCACAGAGCCGGGCCGGGACAGGTTGAGGACGAGTTGCAAAAGAAAAGGGCCGGGTCGCAAGATCCGGTCCCTTTTTCACTATGACGCTCCATCCTCGCCCTATCTGCCCAAAATCTTCTCCAGTTCCGACAACCCACCTCCGACCAGCCCCACCGGTTTGGCGGGGAGTTTGAACCGGGCGTCGGCGATAGCCGTCTCCTCCACCTTTGCGAGCCGCATCCGGTCGTCGATACGGATCGGCGCCACCCCCGCGTCGCGGAAGGTATCGAGGACTTTCGCCGACCGTATCCCGGCCACGCCGAGGTCGATGACGTCGCCGATCGCTTCGAGGTTTTTCGACGCCACCCCCATAAACCCGTTCCACGCCGAGAGGGCGCGGGGGTCTTTGGTCATCACCAGCTCGTGGGTTTCGGTCGAGCCGTCCTCTTTTTCCACCAGCGCGTCATAGACCGTTCCGGCGACACCGGCCACCACCTCCGGTTTACCGGTGTCGGTGAGGGTCACCTTTTCCACCGGGACCGATCTGTTCCGTCGGCTCACCTCTTGGCGGACGATCCCGCCAAGGCCGGTCTGGTCGAGTTCGTCGGCGGCCCGGGCCACGTCGACCACGCGCCATCGCCCTCCGCTCCGTTGGCAGTAGTAGAGCGCCCCTTCGTTGACGATGGCGAACTCGTTCTTCGACCGTCCTCCGCGCATGGTCGCGTCGTCCCGATACTCGACCACCAGCGGGGCCGGTTGGTCGGCGACGGCATAGGTGAGGGTGACGTCGGCGATGGCCGCATGGACAAAGGCGAACGGCGCTCCCATGAGGATGGCCAGAGTGATCGAACGCATGAAGAGCTCCTCCTTGGGTGTCGGGGGGAATGGTGTATAATCCAGTTTTTCCCCATTTAACAGAATAGCGTCATGATTGGAACTCTTCTCAAAAAAGTCTTCGGATCCCGCAACGAGCGGGACATTAAGCGGATATTCAAAGAATACGTCGAGCCGATCAACGCGCTCGAAGAGGGGATCGCTTCCCTTTCCGACGAAGCGTTACAAGCGAAAACCGTCGAATTTCGCCAGCGGATCGAAGCGGGCGAAACGGTCGACGACCTCTTGAACGAAGCTTTCGCCGTCTGCCGCGAAGGGGGGAAGCGGGCGCTCGGCATGCGTCACTTCGACGTCCAGCTCATCGGCGGCGTCGCGCTGCATCAAGGGCGGATCGCCGAGATGCGAACCGGTGAGGGAAAGACCCTCGTCGCCACGCTGCCCTGCTATCTGAACGCGCTGGCCGGCAAAGGGGTGCATGTCGTCACCGTCAACGACTACCTCGCCCGTCGCGACGCCGAGTGGATGGGGCGCCTGTATCGATTCCTCGGCATGACCGTCGGGGTCATTCAGCACGGCCTCAACGACGAAGAACGGGCCGAAGCCTACAACGCCGACATCACCTACTGCACCAACAACGAACTTGGTTTCGACTATCTGCGCGACAACATGAAGTTCGCCTCCGCCCAACAGGTGCAGCGGCTCCACTACGCCATCGTCGATGAGGTCGACTCGATCCTGATCGACGAAGCCCGAACGCCGTTGATCATCTCCGGTCCGGCGGAACGTTCCACCGAGTGGTATCACAAGGTCGAGAAGACGGTCCCCCGCAAGCTTACGATCGAAGAGCATTACACCGTCGACGAAAAAGCCCGTTCGGTCATGCTGACGGAAGAGGGGATCGCGGTGGCCGAAGAGGCCTTGGGGGTCGAGAACCTCTACGACCCGACCAACGTCGAGCTGTTGCACCATGTGCAGGCCGCCATGAAGGCCCACGTCATTTTCAAAAAAGATGTCGACTACATGGTCAAAGAGGGGAAGATCGTCATCGTCGACGAGTTCACCGGGCGTCTGATGCCGGGACGTCGCTGGTCCGACGGTATCCATCAGGCCATCGAGGCGAAGGAGGGGGTGAAGGTCGAAAACGAAAACCAGACCCTCGCCACCATCACCTTCCAGAACTTCTTTCGGATGTACGACAAGTTGTCCGGCATGACCGGCACCGCCGACACCGAAGCGGCCGAGTTCGCCGAGATCTACGATCTCGAAGTCCTCATCATCCCGACCAACCGCCCGATGATCCGAGACGACAGGGCCGACCTGATCTACAAGACGGTGAAGGAAAAATATGCCGCCATCGCCGACGAGATCGTCGAAGCCCACGGCAAGGGGCAACCGGCGTTGGTCGGCACCATCTCCATCGAAAAATCGGAAGCCCTCTCGGCGTTGTTGAAAGCGCGGAACATCCCCCACCATGTGCTCAACGCCAAGTTCCACGAGAAAGAGGCGGAGATCGTCAGCCAGGCGGGACGTTTGGGCGCCGTCACCATCGCCACCAACATGGCCGGTCGCGGCACCGACATCGTCCTCGGCGGCAACCCGGAGATGATGGTTCGCCAGCAAGAGCTCGAAGAGGACGACGAAGAGTACCAAGCGGTGTTCGACGCCATGCGGGAACAGTGCGCCGCCGAGCACGAGCAGGTGTTGGCGGCAGGCGGCCTGCTGATCCTCGGCACCGAACGGCACGAGTCGCGTCGGATCGACAACCAGCTCCGGGGGCGCGCCGGTCGTCAGGGCGATCCGGGCGCCACCCGATTCTATCTTTCGTTGGAAGACGACCTGTTGCGCATCTTCGGCGGCGACCGTATCCAAGGGTTGATGGAACGGCTCGGCATGGAAGAGGGGGAGCCGATCGAGGCGGGGCTGGTCAGCCGCGCGATTGAGAACGCCCAGCGGAAAGTAGAGGCCCACAACTTCGACATGCGTAAACATCTCCTCGAATACGACGACGTGATGAACAAGCAGCGGGAGGTGATCTACGACCAGCGGACGACGATCCTGAAAGGGGACGATCTCGACGAGCTGGTGCTCGATATGGCGGCGGCGTCGCTGGACGAGCTGATGGAGCATGCCACCCCGGAGAAAAGCGACCCGGAAGAGTGGGATCTGGCGGGGCTGATTGATGCGGTACAACACAACTACAACGTCACCATCGTGTTGGCGGAAAATAAAGATATGGCCATCGGGGGGAAACGGATTCCTTTCGAGACCGTCACCTTCGAGCCGCTGAAAGAAATGATTTGGGAGGCCGTCGAGGCTCATTTCGCGGCGAAACGGGAGGAAATGGGGGAGAAGGTCTGGCGGGATGTGCAAAAGTACGTCACCCTCGAAGTCCTCGATTCGAACTGGAAAGATCATCTTCTCTCGATGGATTACCTGAAAGAGGGGATCGGCCTCAGGGGATTCGCCCAGAAGAACCCGTTGACGGAGTACAAACGGGAGGGGATGGGATTGTTTGCGGAGATGATCGACCGGATCAGAAACGATTCGGTGTCGATGTTGTCGCACGTCCATGTGAAGCCGAAGGACGAGGCGGAGCTGGAACGAAAACAGCGGGAGAAAGAAGCCGAGGCGCAACGGCGGATGATCGCCTCGCACGGGGGGGAGGAGCCGGAGCCGGTCGACAGGACGGTCCGCCGAACGGAGAAGAAGGTGGGGCGCAACGACCCCTGCCCTTGCGGCTCGGGCAAAAAATACAAAAAATGCCACGGCGCCAGCGAGCGCTAAGGAGAGGAATAAGGTCTTCTTTCTTTTTGAAAAAACGGAGCGTCTCCGGAACGGCATTCACATCGCTTCTCCCTCCCCTGCATGGAGATGTCCCATGGCCTATGACGAGACGTTGGCCGAGCGTATCCGACGCGCGTTAAAAGACGATCCGGTGACCGAGAAAAAGATGTTCGGCGGTCTCTGTTTTCTGTTCAACGGGAACATGCTCGGCGGCGTGGTCGACGACACCCTCATGCTGAGGGTCGGCCCCGACGCTTATGAAAAGCTTTTGGCCCAGCCGGGCGCCCGTGCGATGGATTTCACCGGACGGTCGTTAAAAGGGATGCTTTACGTCGCCCCCGCCGCCCTCGCCGACGCCCGATCATTGAAGCGATGGTTGCGGCATGCCCGTTCGTTCGTATCGAAGCTCCCGCCGAAATAGCCGGTCGTTATGTTCGACTTCCTGAAAAAAATCCCCCAAAAACAGATTGAGCTGGCCCTCTCGGCCATGGTCATCCTCGTCGCCGTCGGTGGCGCAGGCTATTTCACCTACTTTCTCTTCATGCAAAATCAGGACGCCAAGATCGCCATCAAAGGGGGGAGCCTCGGGAAGTCGAAAGGAGGGGGAGGCAAAGCCGGCGGCGGGGGAAGCGGCCCCGCTTCGTCGAGCCGGAGCGTCGAAGGGACGGGCGACCCGACCGGCGCCACCCCCGCCACCTCCGATTCGTCCGATCCGACGATCGACAAAAGCCCCGGCGAGATACGGGCCGACGCCGCCGATGATGCGGCCGACCGGGGTGATTACGCCGGAGCGCTCGCTTATTACAAAGCGGCGTTGGCCGGAGAACCGGATAACGTCGATTATCTGGAGGGCGCCGGAGAGGCGGCGCTCAAAAGCGGCGCTTACGACGAGGCCGAAGATTATTTGCGAAAAGCGGTCGCTCGCCACAGGAGCGCAGGGGGGAAAGAGGGGAACGACCGTTCCGCCGCGTTGGCCAACAATCTTTCCCGCGCGCTTTTGGCCAAAGGAAACGTCAACGAGGCCGAACAGGTCATCGGGGCGTCGGTGAAGGCGCAAGGGAAAGAGAGCCCCCGGTTCGGCGAGAGTATGACGTCGTGGGCGACGGCGGCCCATGCGGCGGGAAAAGACGAGGTCGCCGTGAAAGCGGCCCAAGAGGGCGCCGGTTTCTTTAAAAAGAAAGGGCCGCTCAATCCCCACTACATGTCTCTCCTCTTGTTGACCGCAAAAATGGCCAACGAAAAGAAAAACTACGCCGCCGCCGAAACCGCCATCAAAGAAGCCCTCGTCGTCGCCGAACGGCAGAACGGACGAAACTCCGACGAAGTCTCCCGTATCCTCCGCCGTCACGGCCTTCTCCTTTTTCGGCAGGGGAAATATCTCGACGCCCACGAAAAACTGACCGACGCTCTTGCCATCGCCCGACACCTCTACCCGGCCGGATCGGAACTCGAATCGGATACGCTACGCTCCTTGGCGCTGATCGACGAGACCCTCTATCCGGGGCAAGCGGCCGAACGGCGTCTGCGCGAAGCCCACAAGCTCGACCATAACATTCATGGCGCCGGACATCGGCGCACCGCCGAGTCGGGGGTGCTGTTGGCCCGCTATCTGTCTGGCGCCGGGCAGTATATGGAAGCCGAGGGGCACTACATCGACGCTATCGGCATGTGGAAAGACGGCGCCGTCGACGACCTGACCGCCGCCGGGTGGCTCGTTACCTTCGGCGACCTGTTGGAGAGAATGGGGCGGGATGACGAAGCCGCCGAGATGCGAGGATTGGCCCACGACCTCGGCAAGAAACATCAGGAGCGATGACCATGGGAAACGAACTCGATTTCGACGGCGATCATGGGGCGACCTATGTCGACGAGATACGCCACCGCATACCCGGTTACGAAGCGATGCACGCCATGACCGCCGCGTTGCTGGTCGACGCCCTCCCCGGCGAAAAGTCGATATTGGTGGTCGGTTGCGGCGGAGGAGAAGAACTGGTTACCTTGCGCGCCGCCAACCCGGCATGGCGGCTCGTCGGCGTCGATCCGTCGGAGCAGATGGTCGCCATCACCCGGCGTCGCTGTCACGGCGAACAGGCGCCCGACATTCACCACGGCCATCTCGACACCCTCCCGACCGACACCCGGTGGGACGGCGCCACCTCGATGTTGGTGTTGCACTTCATCCGTGGCGACGACGGGAAACGGGAACATCTGGTCGAGATCGCCCGTCGTCTGAAACCGGGCGCCCCGTTGATGCTGGCCGCCGTCATGCGCCACGACCCGTCGCCGTTAAAGGAGGCGCTGGAGAAAGGGTGGGGGACCTACGCCATCCTGAAAGGCGCCGACCCGGCGCCGTTGCGGGAGAAAATGGCCAAGATCAAAGAGGAGATCGACCCGATCGACGAAACGACCCTGATGCGGCTTCTCGCCGAAGCCGGGTTCCCCACCGTCCAACGGTTCAGTCAGAGCCTTCGCTTCTCCGCCTATATGGCGTTGCGAAAATAAAAACGCCCGATTCCGAAGAGCCGGGCGTTGTCGATAGATGAAGGAGCGGACTCTTAAAGTTCTCGTTCTTCCAAAGTCATCGTCACTTCGACCCGCTCATTCGGGTTGTCCCGCGCGTCGCGCGGTTCGTTGACGATCTTGTCGGCCACATCGAGCCCTTCGACCACTTCGCCGAAGACCGAGTATTGCCCGTCGAGCCACGGGGAGTCGGCCACGCAGATGAAGAACTGGGAACCGGCCGAGTCGGGGTCCATGGAGCGGGCCGCCGAGACGATGCCGCGGGTATGTTTGGTTTTGGAGAACTCGGCTTTGATGGAATAGCCGGGCCCGCCGGTGCCGTGCATCGAGCGATTGTCGGCGTTTTTCGATTCCGGGTCTCCCCCCTGGATCATGAAGCCGGGGATCACCCGGTGGAACGAGGTGCCGTTATAGAAGCCCTCTTTCACCAGTTTCTTGAAGCTCTCCACATGCTTGGGGGCCAGGTCGTCCCGGAAGCGGATGACGATATCGCCGTGGCGGGTCGAGATGACAGCGACTTCTTGCATGGTCTTTTCCTTTTTGGTCGTAGGTGCGGTAGCCGCATCGGGTGTTTTTGCGACCGATACGGATGAGTTCTTCACCGGCGCGGGGGTGGAGGTCGCCTTTGCGGCGCTTCCGGTCGAGAAGAGATCGCATCCGGCCACAAAGAGAAGGGCCATCGCTGACAGAGTCAACCGTTCGAACGAACTCATGCGTCACACTCCGGTAATGAATACGTTTAAAAGAAGCCGCAATGATACCAAGGCCACGTCGATCCGTCCAGCCAGTCGATGAGAAAGAAAGGCATTTTACATTCGTTCTAATCCAGAACGACACGAAATGAAACATAAATGAGCGTTGTTATAGGGCAAGTGTTCAGTTCATCCCTTGATATAAAAGGCCTTGCTGTGAAATATGTTGACAGTGCCCCGATTTTTACCTATTGTCGAAAGGGTTGGGGAAAATAGAGTGTCGTCTGCCGGGATGGGTATCACTTTTGACCCGGTGGGTGTAGTTTAACTGAAAAGAAGCATGGGAAAGTAGAGACATGAAGCGACGTGGCGGTTTCACCCTCATCGAGATGATCGGCGTTCTGGCCGTCATCGCCATTCTGGCCGCCATGGTGGCCCCCAAGATTTTTAAAGTCATCAGCGATTCCCGCGTCACGCGGATGGCAGGCGACATTCGGGGGCTCTCCTCCGGCGTCGCCGACTGGTACAAGGATCTGCGCACCCTCAACCCGCTCGACGCCAACGGCGTCATCGCCGCCGCCAATAACACCGCTTGGCAGACTCAGCTTGAGACCAGTGGCGGTGTGGTGCTCGGGTTGTGGGCCCGGTGGCAGGGACCCTACATCGAGCCGGTGAGCGGGCTTACCTCCATAGGCGCCGTTCCCAGTATCGAGAACTGCGCCGCCGCAGGGGCCAACGCGGCCGCCGGCAACTGCACCTCGATCTCGTTCGACGACAACACCAGCAACGACGTCGCCGCCGGGCGACGGATCGTCTGGCTGACCCTTACCGGTGTCGCCGCGGCCGATTTCGACGCCCTCGACGCCATCATGGATCCCGGTATGGCCACCGCGACGAACGCCATCAGAGGGAAGGTCAAATACGCCGCCGGTGGCGGCGGGGTCATGCGGGTCTATTTGGCCAGTAACTAGGGACAAAACACTCGGCGACGGGTGGACGAAACGTCGGGCGGGGATCGGATGACGGTCTCCGCCTTCGTCGTATCCCGGCGTCTGTGGCGGGCGTCGGAAAGAGCGAGTACAATCATGAGGTTGCACGGTCAGTCGATCGCGGCGCCGGTTTCATATCGTGGCGGAGTAGGGCATGGCAGAAGCTGAGGCGAACATCGCCGGTGACCAGAAAAAAACGAAAAAGCCGCTCGGACAGCGTCTTCTCGACGCCGGCTTGGTAAGCAAGGCCCAGCTCGAACTCGCCTTGCGCGAGCAGAAACGGCTCGGCATCTATCTCGGCGACGCCCTCGAAAACCTCGGGTTCGTCAGCCAAGACGTCATCGCCTCGCTCTTGGCCGAAGAGACCGAAGCGCAAGTCGTCGACGTCAAGAACGCCGTCATCGAACAAGAAGCCCTCTCGCTCATCCCCTACGAGCTGGCGAAAAAGCATAAGATCATCCCCCTCGCTCTCGACGGAGCGACCCTCACCGTCGCCATGGTCGACACCTTAAACGTCGTCGCCGTCGACGCCGCCGAACAGGCGTCGGGCAAAATGGTCGACGTCGTCACCGCCGGGGAACAGGCGATCCTCGAAGCCATCGAACATCACTACGCCCAGTCGGGCTCCATCGAAGAGACGATGGATCAGATTCTCAACAAGGGCGCCGAGACCTTGGGGGAGGACGCGGGCGAAGAGGCGCCGATGATCCGGTTGATGGACCAGATCATCGCGCTGGCTGTCAAGAACCGGGCCACCGACATCCATGTCGAACCGGACGAAAAGATCGTCCGCATTCGAATGCGGGTCGATGGCGTTCTGACCCAACAGGTGTTGATGCCCAAACAGCTCCAGTCGGCGTTGACGGCTCGGCTGAAGATTATGGCCAACCTGAACGTCACCGAGAAACGGGTTCCGCAAGACGGGCGCATCACCTTCCAGCTCGGTCTACGCCGTATCGATCTTCGGGTCTCGACCTTGCCGACGGTCCACGGCGAGAATCTCGTTATCCGCGTGTTGGACAAAGGAAGCCTGTCGCTGACCCTCCCCGCTTTGGGATTCGGCAAGAAAGACGAAGATAATTTTACGCAGGTGTTGGGGCATCCACACGGGATCATCCTCGTCACCGGCCCCACCGGTTCGGGTAAAACGTCGACGCTTTACGCCGCGTTGTCGATGGTCAACACCACCGAACGTTCCGTCTTCACGTTGGAAGACCCGATCGAATATCAGCTTCCGGTGATCCGGCAGACCCAAGTCCGCCCCGACGTCGGCATGTCGTTCGCCTCCGGGTTGCGGGCGTTGTTGCGGCAAGATCCCGACGTCATCATGGTCGGCGAGATTCGAGACGCCGAAACCGCCGAGCTGGCCGTCCGGGCCGCCCTGACCGGTCATTTGGTCTTCTCCACCCTTCACACCAACGATGCCGCAGGGGCGGTCCCCCGTCTGGTCGATATGGGGATCGAGCCGTATCTGCTCACTTCGGCGCTCGCCTGCGTGGTGGGGCAGCGGCTCGTGCGGCGCATCTGCGACGAGTGCAAAGTGGAAGAAGAGGCGCCGGAGAAAATCTTGTCCGGACTCGAACTGAACGTGAAAGCCCCCGAAGGACGCCCCTTGAAACTGTGGCGGGGCGAAGGATGCAAAGCCTGCAACGGCGCCGGGTATCGGGGGCGGTTGGGAATCTACGAAATCATGAAGATGGAAGACTCCCTCCACGACGCCGTGTTGCGCAACGTATCGCCGTCGGAGATGAAACGGATCGCCCGGGAAGCCGGGTTCCGCACCATGCTCGAAGACGGCGTGGTCAAAGCGTTGCAGGGGGTCACGACGATCCGCGAGGTGCTTCGTGTCATCAAATGAACGCTTTCTGCAAGACGGCTTGAAAGCCCTCTCAACGTGGCGACGCGGAGTCGGCGGGGACGCCGGCTTTTGTTCATGGCTGCGGGGAGAGAACCGGCGCACGCCTGCCTTGGTGACGCTTTTTCGTGAGGCGGTTTTCGCCGATGCCTGACTTTACGTATCGCGCGGTTAACAACGATGGCGAGACCGTCACCGGCGTCATGGCCGCCATCGACGAATCGACCCTCGAGATCAAGTTGAGAGACATCGGCTTCTGGCTCGTCGAAAGCAAAGCCAAAGAAGACGGGACCGCGAAGCGAGGGTTTTCGCTCCTCAACCGGAAAGCGGTCACCCGCCGGGAGCTGATCGACTTCTGTTTGCAGACCGCCGCCCTGCTCGACGCCGGGGTCAACCTGATGGAAGCGTTGCAGGCTCTAGCCTCCGACACCGAAAACATCCGGCTGAAGAAGACCATCGAAGATTTGGCCCGCAACGTCGAAGCGGGCTATCTGCTTAACGAAGGGATGGGGCGACACCCGGAAGTCTTCGACGATCAATTCGTCAGCATGGTGCAGGCCGGAGAATCGGGCGGCGCTTTGCCCCAGACATTCCGAGAGCTGTCCGCCTATCTCGAATGGCTCGACGGGCTCGTCGGCGAGGTCAAGCAGGCTACGATTTATCCGGTGATGGTTCTCGTCGCGTTGACCCTGTTTATTACCGTTCTCTTCACCTTCGTCGTGCCGAAGTTCATCACCATACTCGAAGCGATGAAAGTCGAGCTGCCGACGCCGACCCGGATCGTCATGATCATCAGCGACTTTTTCGTCAACTGGTGGTGGGTGTTGGCGATCGTCGCCATCGGAACCCCCGTCGTCGTCCGGCTGGCCAAGAAGAAATCCGCGTGGTTTCTTCATCGGTGGGATCGGATGAAGATCGACCTCCCGGTCTTCGGCGAGCTGAATCGGATGTTCGCCATCAGCCGTTTTTCGCAGACCTTCTCCACCTTGTTCAACGCCGGCATACCGGTGTTGCAGAACCTTCAACTCTGCCAACCGGTGGTCGGGAACAAAGTATACGAAAGCGTGTTGATCGAATGCGAAGCCGACATGCGCGAAGGGTTGATGATGTCCGAGAGCTTTCGGCGTCACGATATTTTTTCGCCGATGATGATCCGAATGCTCATCGTCGGCGAAGCCTCCGGCGATTTGGGCGCCGCCCTCACCAACGTATCACGCTACTATAATCTGGAGATACCCCGCCGGGTGAAGAAGATCTTCGGCATCGTCGAACCGTCGGTGATGCTGGTATTGATAGCGGTTGTCGGGTTCACGGCGTTGGCCATATTCACGCCGATCTTGAGCCTTATGGACAGCTTGTAAAGAACCGAAAAGACAACGAGCCAATCGGCTGAAAGGGAGGAAGCATGAGAAAGAGCGGGGAAAATATGATGCGCGGCGCCTTCGCCTTCACCGTCGCGTTGGTCTTCGCCTTCGGCGTCGCCGCTTGGGCCGGAGACGGCGGCAAAGGCGACGACGGCAAGGGGGACGACAACTCCTCGTGTCGCGAGAACAAAGATCAGTGGATCTGCGTTGACGGCGAGTCTAAAAAAGTCGACGAGTGCGAAGCTGAGAAAAAGATCAGAGAAGGGGACGCCACCGACGGCAAATGTCCGAGCCGTGGTGGCGGGGACGACGGTAAAGGGGATAACGGCAAGGGTGACGATAACGGCAAAGGGGATAACAACGACGATAACGGTAAAGGGGACGACAACGCCACCCCGACCGCCGCGCCGACGGTGACGCCGACCGCGCCGCCCCAAGTCGAACTCGACATGCAAGGATCATCGAACCAACTGGGTGGTTCGCGCCCCTTGGCGACCCCGGCGCACAACGCCAGCAAACCCCCCCGCCCGGTCTCTCGGTAATCGGGAGGAGGGAGATACGACGATGGCAAGGAACAACCGGCGGGGAGGATTCACCCTGATAGAGCTTATCGGGGTGTTGGCGGTCATCGCCATCCTCGCCGGAATGATCCTTCCCAACGTCATTAAAATCACCCAGAACGCCCAGGGGGACGCCGAAGAAGGGACCCTGGAATCGTTCGGCAAAGGGTTGGTCGATTTCATCGTCAGGACCCGGACCATCCCGGTCAACATCGTTTCCGGCGGCGTTCCCGCTTGGGACGCCGCCATCGCCGAAGAGGTCGGCGTCGCGCCCGGCTCTATCGCCACCAACGACCTGAACAACACCCGCTACTATATCTGGGACAACGACGCTACCCTCTTTCCGTTGTTAAACGGCGGCGCCTATGTCCAGACCGAAGCCACCGCCGTCGCCGCCAACGGATTAGGGCGACCCCGCATTATGATCGTCAGCTCCATCGGCCCCCCCCCTCACCGGCATCGCCAGCGGCGCCACCGCCACGGCGGCGTTTGATGCGCTCTGGAACTGGGACGGGAGTAGCGCCGTCCTGAATCTCTCCGCCGCCGACGCCGTCACCTACCTGAAAGTGGAGCGGATCAACCTCTCGCAATTATTCTTTAACGTCTCGCTTCGAAGCCAACCGATCACGCAGTTCGGGACGGTCTATATCCCGGCGGGGACCGCTATAGGAACGGCGTTTAACATATTGACCATTCCTGCCAACGTCAGCATGACCCGCGTGACGAGCCAGTGCCCTAACGCCCTTTCGAACGTGGGGGTCACCACCTACACGATCGACCATCCTGCTCTCGGCTCTCTTATTCCCGCCACCAACACGGGCACGGGCGCTACTTCAGCGGCGACACCGACGGCCACCACCAGCTGCGGCCAATCTCTTAACCACCACCATCGGTGGCGCCGCTACCGTTTTCGGCAACTCCATCGGCGTCGAGGTCGATTACCAAGCCACCCCCAACTACTCGCTCGCCGCCGCCGCGGGAAGCGTCGCCACCATCACCGCCATCGCGCCCGCGGCGGCGCCCACCACGATGAGCGTCATCAAAGACACGCCGTTGAATCTCTACAGCGACGACGGGGCGACGATCCTGCAAACGCTCTACGTCGCGTTTAACGACAGTTACTGGTATACGCCGGGGCCGCCGGAAGCGTGGGGTCGCTGAGACGATGACGGTCATCGCCAAGCCGCACAAGGGGTTCAAAGACGTCTTAACCGTTCGTATCTTTCACGGCCATTTCAAAGTCGTCCATTTCCTCCGAGGCGTGGTCAAAGGGGTCTACCTTCATCCGGCGCCGGTGACCACCCTCGACGACATCGCCGCCGCTCTCGACCGGGCCATCGTCGCTACCGGTTTCACCGGCAAGCTGGTCACGTTCCTCTACGAAGGGGAGGAGATCGAACACTCCTTCGTCACCACCCCGCCGATGGAGACGAAAGACCTCCGTCTCTTCCTCGGTCGGAAAGCCGAACAGGAGAAACAGTTCGAAGGGCGGGCCGCTTTCTCCTACACCCTCACCGCCTCCCCCAAAGGGGGGCACATCGTCCTCCTTACCCTCTCTCCCCGAACCTTCGTCGACGGTCTCACCGAAATCTGCCGCGTGCGGGGGCTTTTCATCCAGAAGCTGATCCCCGCTTCCGCCGTCATGGGGCATCTGATGAGCCAGCTCGGCTACGCCGCCGATAACGTCATCGGCCTCGTCGCCGAGGTGGGGGGGCGTCTGTCGTTGCTCGTCGGCAAAGGGAACGGCGCCCTGATGTTCGACCGCCATTTCAACTACAACTGGCGGATCGATAAAGACGCCGAGCGGATCGGGCGGGAGATCGAGCGGAGTCTTCTCTTCGCCAAACAGCAGTTCGGCCAATCCCCCGAAGCGGTCATCTTCATCGGCGACTACGGCGACTCCTTCGAAGAGCGGATGAAAAGCCTCATTACCCTCCCCATTGTTATCGGCGAGCATCAGACCTACGAACATTACTGGCTCACCGAAGCGCGGCAGATACGCCGTACCCATGCCTCGAACCTGATACCGGCCAACGTCCGGTTCGAATCGACACGCCATGCGACGACCAAGGTCGTTACGGTTATGGTCGCCCTCTTTTGGATCGGCGCCATCGGCGCCGCCGGATTGGTGGAGGCGCTGATCGCCAAAAGCGAGAGTGACGCCAAACGGCAGGGGGGCGAAGTGGCCCGCCTGCAAGAAGAGAAAGCCCACTGGCTCGACGCCCGCGCCGAATTGGAACGACGCAAGAGGGTGGTCGACCGTATCGCCTCCCCCCCCCCTCCGGCGCCCGCATGGTTCCTGGGATATCTGGGAGACGCCGTCCCCGAAGGGATCGCCTTAAGCGACGTCGCCATCACCCGTCAAGACGACCGATGGAACGTCACCCTTAACGGGATCGTCCTCTTGCCGCCGCACGAGGTCGCCCCGGCCTTGGCCTCGCTCGAAAAGGGATTGGTCGAAGGCCCCTATCGCCTGGCCGTGGAGGGGAGTTGGCGCGAAGGGTGGCTCAAAGATCTCTCCACCGGCGGCGCCGCCAGTCCGGGCCGACGGTTCACCTTCGAGATGAAGGGGGGCTTTCGATGATCCCGGAGAATCGATTCAGCGAAGAGAACGTCCGCTTCTGGATACGGCGAAGACTCCCCTCCAAGGTCGCCCTCCTCCTTGGCATGACGGCGCCGGCATTGCTGCTCTACGTCACCTTCTGGCAACGCGCCCCCCTCATTCAGGAAGCCCGCGACCGGATGGTCACCGCCAGCGCCTTGGAAGGTGAATTGATCACCCTCAAAAGCGGCTGGTCCGAAGATGACGTCCGCCGGATCACCGAAGACTACCGGGCCACCGTCGGAAGCCTCGTCGGCTCCTACGAAGAGCTGGCCGGATGGTTGTCGAGCGTCGGCGAGACCGCCCGCCTCTCCGGCTTTCGAATGGCCTATCGCCTCGGCGTTCCGACGCCCTTGGAAGAAGAGGGGGGGCTCACCATGATGACCATCGACGTCACCCTCGACTCCGACCGGCAACGTTCCGGCTATCTGACCATGCTCGCCCTGCTACGCCATCTGGTCGAAAGTCGGCCCGGCGTCACCCTCGCCGACGCCACCGTCAAAGGAGACACCGCGCGGGGCGCCAACAAGATCGACTTCACCTTGGGACTCGTCTCCACCATCAGCGGGGCCGAAGCGTCACCGGGAGGGGCGGTCTGATGCTGAAACGATTTTTCAATAGCCCCCTTTTCGTCGGCCTTCTCGCCCTTGGCGCCGTGGGCGTTCTCTATTTCAACGTCGTCCAGCCGATGATCGGGGGTCGGGTCTCGAACCGGGTCGCCGACTCGTTGGCCCAACTGGCCGGCGCCGTCGCCGAAACGGTTCCGGCCATAACGCAGGTCAATCCTTTCGACCGGACCGCCGTCGGTTGGGTCGACAACCCGAACCGCGACCCGTTCCTCCCCGGCCCTCCCCCCGAGGCGGTCAAAGGGGGTGGCGACGATTTTCCGCGCGCCGCCGATCTCTTCTCGCTGGCCGGCACCATGATCGATCCCGACGCGCGGATCGCATCGGTTAACGGTAAGATGGTCCGGGAGGGGGATCGTTTAAACGACTATCGGATCGACCGGATCGAACCGGGAGTCGTCTGGCTCACCGGCCCCCGTGGCCCCGAGTCGATAACCGTCGTCGCCGCCACCGCCACCGCCACCACGCAAACACGATGAGACCAATTCCGATGACCTATCGTTTCCTGACTCTGGCGACCCTGTTGCTCCTTGCCGCTTGCGCCAGCGATCCCACCGTTCCCGCGAGCGCCCCCGACGCGCCTATCCCGCCGGTGGTCGCCCCCGCCCCCGAGGCGGCGCCCCCCTTCACCCTCGACGACCGGTTGGGGTTGGCCCTCCCCGACGAAGAGAAGTCGGCGCCCGACGACGGACTGCCGAAAGGGGAGTTCTCCTTTACCTACACCGGTCCTGTCGACGGGGCCGTTCGGCTGTTCGCCGAGCGGTACGAGCTAAACGTCATCATCGCCCCCGACGTAGCGCAGGGGGCGTCTCCCACCGTCTCGGTCGACTTTAACGGTCTCCCTTTCGCACGGGCCATGGAAGCGCTGCTTTCGACCTACGGCTACAATTGGGAATACGAAGACGGTCTCTGGCGGGTCTACCAGTTCGAGACCCGGATCTTCGCCATCGACTACCTCCGGCTGACCCGGCAAGGGCAAGGTTCGGCGCAAGCCAACCTGGCCAGCGGCAGCGGTGGAGCGGGAAGCTCTTCGTCCGACGGGATCACCATCTCCCACGAGGACAGCATCGACTTTTGGAAAGAGTTGGAAGACCAGCTTTCGACCATGCTCTCCCGCGGCGAAGGGCGGCTGATTATTAACCAGACCGCCGGGATCGTCCAGGTGACCGACCGGCACGCCAACGTGACCCAGATCGCAAAGTTCATCGAAACCCTCACCGGTTCGGCCCATCGACAGGTCGAGATCGAAGCGAAGATATTCGAAGTCACCCTCAACGACCATTCGGCCCTGGGCATCGACTGGAGCCGGATCACCCTCGACGCCGGTTTGGGGGGGATCAGCTCCGCCGTCGCCTACTCGACCCAATCCCCCCCCGGCACTACCGGGAGCGTGCGGAACTCGACCGTCACCATGACCTACGACCGGGGGGACTTCGGCGCCGTCCTGACCGCTCTGAAGGAGCAAGGGGAACTGAACATCGTTTCGCAACCGAAGATCACCGCTTTGAACAACCAAGCGGCCTTGATTAAAGTCGGCACCGACCAGCCCTACTTCACCCGGCAGTCGAACTCCAACTCCAGCAGCGTCACCACCGAAATCACCTATGAGACCAACTACGTCACTATCGGCGTCGTCTTGTCGGTCACCCCGCAAATCAGCGACGACGGCAAAGTGATATTGAACGTCACCCCCATCGTCTCCCGGCTCTTGCGGATGGACGCCGTCTATAACGAGACCAACCAGCTGCTCGCCAGCGCCCCGGTCATCGACGTCAAACAGTCCTCCACGTTGGTCCGCATCCAGAGCGACCAGATGGCGGTCATCGCCGGGTTGATCACCGAAGAGACCACCACCTCCGAACGGAAAGTTCCGTTGCTCGGCGATATCCCCGGCGTCGGGGCGCTCTTTCGGGGAAACTACGACACCAAGACCAAAAGCGAGTTGGTGATTTTTCTGACCCCCCGGATTGTGGAAGAGTGACGATATGAACAGCTTTAGCGTATCTGCCTGCTATCGACAACTCGGGTTCGACGAGACCCCCTTCGCCATCACCCCCGACACCGACATTTTTTTCCCCGGCTCCTGCCATCTCACCGGACTCAAGGCGCTCGAGTTCGGCGTCGCCAGCGGCGGGTTCACGTTGCTGACCGGTGAAGTCGGACTTGGCAAAACCCTCCTCTGTCGGACCGTATTGAAAAACGTTCCGGCCGGAATCCGAACCGCCTATATCTTCAACCCTCCCCATAGCCCCAGCGAATTGGTGGAGGCGATCTACCACGACTTGACCGGCCAGAGTCTCCCCTTCGGATCGCACGCCGCCTCGGTCAACGCCATGCACGAGACCCTTCTCGACCTTGCGTCGAAAGGGGAGAAAGTGGCGGTCATTCTCGACGAAGCTCATTTGCTGAGTCACGAAACGCTCGAAGGGTTGCGGCTTCTGTCGAACCTCGAAACCGAAAAAGAGAAGCTCCTTAACCTGATACTCGTCGGCCAACCGGAGCTGGAAAAGAGCCTCGCCTCCAGCCGCCAACGCCCCTTGGCCCAGCGAATCAGCGTCCGGGCCAAGCTGATTCCCTTCGGTCTGTCGGAAACCGTCCGCTACATTCTCTTTCGGCTGGAGCAGACCCGCCGGTTCGGCGCCCTTACCTTCACCCTCCCGGCCATGCTGGCCGCTCACTACTACTCCGGCGGGGCGCCCCGTCGGATCAATCAGATTTGCGACCGGGCGATGCTCGCCGCATTCGCCCAAGAATCGACCGTGGTCTCCCTCCCTCTTCTGGTCCGCTCGGCCCGAGAGGTGAGCGGCGCCTCCGTATGAACCGAGTACCTATATGAGCATTATCGAAGACGCCCTGAAAAAAGCGCAGAAATCGCGGGCCGGAAACGACGCCCCCGACCTCCCCCCCCCCCTTCCCTCCACACGACACCGTAGGGCTCGAACGGGCGTCCCGACGACGGACCTATCGGTGGGTCATCTTTCTGGCGCTGGCCGCCGGTCTCGGAGCGTCGGTTTGGTGGGGGCTCGACGTCTATGAAACGACCCAACGAGAAAGAGTCTTCCGGCGATTTTCCGTCACCGCCCCCTTGGGTGAAAACCCGTCGCTCCTCCCCGACATCGACGAACCGGTCCCGACGGAAGAGCCGGTCGCCGAAGAACCCCCGGTGATGGAAGAACCGGCGGGCGAACCAAGGGTTGAAGAAACGGTCGCCGAAACCGACGAGATGACCCCGGCCATCCCCCCGGCCGAACCGCGCGAGACCCCCTTCGCCCCGGAAGAGACCGCGCCTCCCGAAACCGGTGGCGATTTCGTCGCCGATGGGTGGCGGGCGCTGACCAAAGGAGATCCCCGGGCCGCGTTGGCCCTGTGGGAGAAAGGAATTCAGGAGAGCCCCGATAGGCGGCTCGCCTTCGTCGTCAGCGTCTATACCCTTCGGGTGGCGGCTCTCAAGAAAGCCCGCGAAGTCGGCGCCGAACGATACGCGCTGGTGGTCAAAGGGACGTATCAAAACAAACCGGCCTACTATCTGCTGGTCTATCCTCCCGACGGCCAGCTCTTTGAAGTTCAAAAAGAGGTGATCGACCGGCTGAAGCTAAAAGCCCTCAAAGGGAACCGGTTGATCGATCTCCGTCGCAAGATCGGCCTCGGCTCGACGTCGACGGCGCCCTCCCCCCCGGTCGAAACGAAACCGACCCCCGCCCCGACTCCGGCGCCGACACCGACACCGGTTCCGAGAAGCGTCGAGAAAAAAACGGTCGAACGACAACTGGCCGGGCGCCCCGCAGAAGAGATCGACGCCGCCTCTCGATTAGTACAGGGGGGACGTTACGAAGAAGCGGTGACTCTGCTGGAACCCCTCTTCGCCACCCCCCCAAAAGAATGGGAAGCCTATCTCGTCATGGGGACGGCCCATCTCGGCGCCGGACGGCTCGATCTGGCGGAAAATTATTTCAACCGCGGGATCGCCCGCGACGCCCGACAGGCCAAGCTCTGGATACAGTTGGCGCTCGTGGCGCAGCAGAAGAAAGAGAATCTGGCGGCGTTGCAACGGCTCAACCACGCCCGGCAACTCGCCCCCGAATCGCCCGACGTCTGGCTGAACATCGGCTATTCCAACGACGTGTTAGGCGACCGGGACGGCGCCGTAAGGGCCTATCGGAACTTTCTGGCTTTCTCCGAAGGGAAAGCCGACTACCTGAAAATGCGGATGCGGGTCATTGAACGACTCGGCGCGTTAGAGCGGTAAGGAGCCGACCTATGCGGAAGAATATCTGGACGACGACCGTCGTAATATCGCTCGTATTGGCCGGCGTCGGGTGCGACGGAGCGCAGAGTAACGCCGACACACTCGACGGCGGTTGGGCCACGTCGGAAGGGTTGGCCAATAACTTCGACGCCACCGGCGGCGTCTCCGTCGGGATGAGCGTCAGCCTCTGCGCCTTTAATCCTGCGACGACCAATGTAACGTTGGCGGGAAATCACACTTCGACCCTCTCCTGCTATTTAGGGACCCCAGCGGGGGGGGCCACCCCGGTGGCGTTGCGCGTGGCGGGGGTCGAAGACGGAACCGACTACACCCTTCCGCTTACCGGCGTGGTGACCCCCGGTTGGGGTTCCCATTTACTGTCGTGGAACCCCAAAAACGTCCGCGCGGGAACCAACACCTATTCCGTCTGGTACACCTTGAGTAACGGAAGCGAAAGCAACCGGGCCACGGTCAACCTGACTTTCGGTTCCGCCACCGCCACCGGGACGGTCGAGATCGCCACGGCGGTCATCGCCCCCAACCCGGCATCGGTCAACCTCTCGAGCCACCTGCAGTATTACGACACCGATTTTACCTTCAACCTCTACCTTACCTCGGTCGATCCCGACTCCCCGGTGGTCGAAGCGCTCATCGCCCAAGCCGCTCCCCGGCGCGACTATCGGGTGGCGATCACCGCCGCTCCGACCAGCGCCGCATGGCTCACCGTTCCGATCACCGCCCCGCTCCCCGACGCGGGGGACTATTCCTACGACGTGACCCTCTACACCGCCGACGGCAAAGCGTCGAACACGATCACCACGTCGGTCCCGGTCATCGACAGTTCGCAGAACCCTTACGGCGGAACGGTGGTGATCGCCACCCCCTATTTCGAAACCAATCCGGTGCTGATCGATTTCGCCGGGGGGAACACTACCGGGACATCGGCGCAGAAGATTTTTGTCAAGAATCTGCCGAACGGCAAAATCGTAAAGTCGGTCTGGTTACAGAATGAAGCGACCTCGGTCAAAGGGCAAGCGGCGGTGACGGCGCAACCGGCCTTCCCCGGATGGATGACCGTGACGTGGTCCTTCTATGCCGCCGCCGCAGGAAACGCCAGCTACCTCTGCTGGCTGGAGATGGAGGATGGCGAGATCAGCAATGTCGAGCGGGTCACGATCTCCTTCGTCCAATCCTGACCGCAACGCGCGGCGCCCCGTTCCACTGGTCGTCCATGAAGCATCGGCGCCTGCGAGGGCCGAGACATCGGCGAGAATAGGCGCCGGGCTATCTGCGTGAGCGATGCGCGCCCCTGTCGCCGTCGATGCGTAGGCGGCGCCGACGCCGGGTTATCTGCGTGAGCGATGCGCGCCCCTGTCGCCGTCGATGCGTAGGCGGCGCCGACGCTGGGCTATCTGCGTGAGCGATGCGCGCCCCTGTCGCCGTCGATGCGTAGGCGGCGCCGACGCTGGGCTATCTGCGTGAGCGATGCGCGCCCCTGTCGCCGTCGATGCGTAGGCGGCGCCGACGCCGGGTTATTTGCGTGAGAGATGCGCGCCCCTAAAAAGCCCAGCCAAAGAGAAGAGCCCCTTGCAGGTAATCGGCGTCACCGGTCTGGTCGAACAGTTTCACCGACGTCCCCCCCAGATAGCGGAGATCGAATCCGACATCGAACCGCCCGCCGAATCGATAAGCCAACCCCGCTTGGACGAAACCGCCGATCGAATAGGCGTCGTCGGTCGCCGAAGTCGAAGCCGAACCGGTCCCCCCCTTGGCCACCACATTTACCCACGACAGACCGGCGCCGACGTACGGGGTCAGGTCGTCGCTATGGAAATTGGTCACCGCACCGAAGGAGAACTCCCGCACCTCGCCGGTTACGTCATAGCCCGTGGCCGCCGCCGTACGGGTCGAGAAGGCCGCCTCCGCCAACATTCGAATCGGCCAGTCGGTTTTGCCGAAATGAACGTTCAACCCCAACACCTGCTGGTTCTCCACCGGTTTCCAAAAATCGGCGTCAAGCCCCCGTTCCCCCGCAACGATATGGACCACCCCGCTCCAAGGGGATGCCGGTTCGACCGCCCGAGCGACGGCGGGGAAAGAAAACGCGACGAGGAGATAAAGAATTACAGCGGTGGGACGAAGCATGAAATGAAGCTCCAGCGACGGTGGAATGATGAAACGATGATACCAAATGATGAGGGAGGGTAGAATGGTATTCATCACGCCGTCAGGAAAGTATGGGACAAGAGATCGCCGACCAGACCTTCTCAGCCGACGATTTTCGCCGGTTCAGAGACCGGCTCCGCCGAGAGACGGCGTTGTTGAAACGGCTCGGCGCCGAAGGGAGGCTTTCGCCGGTCGAAGGACCGGTCGGCTACGAACTCGAAGCGTGGCTCGTCGACGGTCACGGGAGACCGGCCCCGGTCAACGGCGCCTTCTTGGCCGCCCACGGCGATCCCCTGATCACCGCCGAACTGGCCGCCTTTAACATCGAGATCAACGCCCCCCCCCTATCACTCGTCGGCGAAGGGCTCGACGTCATGGCCGCCGACCTGAACACGACCCTCGACAAACTGACCGCCACCGGAGCGCCCTTGGGGGTCGACGTCGCCCTCATCGGCATCCTCCCCACCGTCGGGGAGAACGACCTGGTCCCCGCACATATGTCGAGCATGAAACGGTACCGGGCGTTGAACGATCAGATCCTCGCCCTGCGCCAAGGGAACCGGTTCGCCCTCGACATCGAAGGGAGAGAGCGATTGCTCATGCCGCAGGAGAGCGTCATGTTGGAAGCCGCCTCCACCGCGTTGCAGTTGCAAACACAAGTCGCCGCCGAGAACGCCGGGCGCTATTACGACGGCGCCGCGCTTATCTCCGCCGCCACCGTGGCGCTGGCCGCCAACGCTCCGTATCTGTTCGGGCGCGATCTCTGGGACGAGAGCCGCATCCCCCTTTTCGAGCAGGCGGTCGCCGTCCGAGCGCCCGACGCCGTCACTCCGGCCACACCGGCGCGGGTTACTTTTGGGAACGGTTATCTGGGGGAGGACGTTCTCTCCCTCTTCCACGAAAATATGGAGCGGTACCATTTCCTCCTCCCGATGGTAAGCGACGAGCCGGAAGAGCGGTTCTGCCACCTCCGATTGCACAACGGCGCCATCTGGCGATGGAACCGTCCCCTGGTCGGGTTCGACGACGACGGGGCGCCCCACCTCAGGATCGAACATCGGGTGATGTCCTCCGGCCCGACCGTGGCCGACACCGTCGCCCACGCCGCGTTCTATTTCGGTTTCATGGCCCGTTGGGTCGCCGGCGGCGGAGAAGCGGCGTCGGTGGCGACCTTCGCACAGGCCAAAGAAAATTTCTACGCCGCCGCACGCTACGGACTCGAAGCCGAAGTAAGCTGGCGGGGAAAATGTCAGCCGTTACGCCATCTGTTGCTCGATACGTTGTTAACCGATGCCGCCACCGGGTTGGCGTTGCTCGGGGTGGAGGAGAAGGCCGTAGAAACGTGGCTGACCATCATCGCCCATAAAGCCGGGACCGGACAGAACGGCGCCGCGTGGCAACGGGGATGGGTGGCGAAGAACGGGGCCGATTTCCCCCGGTTGGTATCGACCTACATCGCCCATCAAAAAGAGGGAGCGCCGGTGAGCCAATGGCCCCTCTAACCGAACTGAACGCGCTCCCCCCCGGCCTGCTCGACCTCCCGGCCGAGCGGCTTCATGAACGATTGTCGGGGCCGACGTTGATCCATCTGCCGGGGGAGCGACCGGAACCTCTCTTCGTGAGCGTGATACAACACGGCAACGAGACCGTCGGTTGGGAAACGATGCGAGAACTCCTCCCGCGCTACGGCGGCGGGCTCCCCCGCGCGACATCGTTGTTCATCGGCGCGGTCGACGCCGCCAAAGAAGGGGTTCGCCGATTGATGGGACGCCCCGACCTGAACCGGGTGTGGCGACGTCACGACGGGCCCGACGGAGAGATGGCGGCCACGGTTCTTGCGGCCATGGAAAAGCGTGGCGTCGCGGCGGCGGTCGATGTTCATAACAACACCGGCCCCAACCCCCACTACGCCGTGTTGGGGGAGGCCGATCTGCGTCACGTCGCTTTGGGCGCCCGGTTCGAGCGGCGCGTGTTGCTCTTCGATGGGGTCGACAACACCGCATCGTCGGCCTTCTCGTCCCTCTGTCCGTCGGTGACCGTCGAGTGCGGCATGCCGACCGAACGGGCCGGGGTCGATCATGCGGTCGACTATCTCACGTCGCTACTCACCCTCGACCTGACCGACTTGACGCTCCCCCCCGAGCGGGAGGTGGAGCTCTATCGGACCGTGGCGACGTTGAAGATCGACGAAGGGTGCCCGTTCGATTTCTGCGAGACCAAAGGGGGGCTTTGCCTGACCCTCGGCTTGGAGAAGGCCAACTTTCGTCCGCTGATGCCGGGGGCGTTGTTCGGGCGCCGTCCCGGAACCGGGCCGTCGCCGTTGCGGGCCTACGATCCGGCGGGGAAAGATGTGACCGACCGGTGGTTCGACGTCGATCGGCGCGGGGCGATTCGATTGATCCACCCGGCGACCCCGTCGATGTTGACCGCCGACCTCGCGGTGATCCGGCAAGACTGTCTCGGTTACCTTATGGAACGGATCAGCTACGGTCGCCTACGCGGCGACAGCGCGGGCTGATCCGCCGTTCTCATTTCAAGAGTCGGCGTCTTCGCCGCCTCGATTCCGGCGGATGAGAGAGATATCCCCCCTCTTTGAAGGCGGGTCACGTCTCCCCCCTGTCGAGCGTCGAGCCGGCGAGAAAAGCGTCGTCGAGGCGTTGTCGTCGGGAGAAGGCGATCACGGATACTCCGGGTGCTTCCCCTTCTCCGTCAGCCAACTCGCGTCTTTCCCGGCCATGCTCATGTGGCACGGCGCCCACGGGCCGTCGGGCAACCGGGCCGGGAGGAGCAGGTTCCAGTAGAGCCAGTCGAATCCTATCTTGCCGAAGTGGTTGACGTACGATTCTTTCAACAGGCTCATTGGTCCGACGAGCGGGAAGGGGAACTTCCCCGGCAACGGTTCGATCTCGTAGTTGAAATCGACCAGCAGCGCTTTGTGGTAGCCGGTCTCGATGAAGCAGTTTGAATGGCCGTCGGAACGGGCCGTCGGCTCCCGTCCGTCGATTTCGGCCAGCAGGTTTTCGAGCAGCACCTCCGCTTGGAAGTGGGCTACCGACCCGGCTTTTGATGTCGGCACGTTGGTGTTGTCGCCGAGACCGTAGATGAAGTCGGCCTTCTCCGCCTTCAGCGTCCCCTTGTCGACCACCAGATATCCGGCGCCGTTCCCCAACCCCGATTCGTCGATGACGTCGGGGCCGAGGTTGGGGGGGATGGTCGCCAACAGGTCAAAGTTGACTTCCTTGCCGGTCGGGTCGGAGAGGAGTCCCTTCTCCCCGTCGACCTCCATCGTCACGAAGTTCGGGACGATTTTTATGTTGCGCCGTTCGGCGAGGCTCGTCAGTTTTGAGCTGGCGATCGGTTTGGTGAAGGCGCCCGACAGCGGCGTGACCAGAGTGACATTCGTCTTATGACGGATCCCCTTTTTCGTGAAGTAGTAGTCGGCCAAGAACATCACCTCCAGCGGCGCCACCGGGCATTTGAACGGCGACTCGGTGATATGAACGACGAACTCCCCCCCCTTGAAATCATCCAACGCCTTTTGCAAATCCATCGCGCCTTGGGGCGTATAGAAGGTGTGGACCATCCCCCCCATTCCTTCTGCCATGCCGGGAATCTCTTCGGGGGCCACGCGGCACCCCATAGCCGAGATGAGGAAGTCGTAGTCGTAGGTTCCGTCGCTGGTCTCGACCTTTTTGTTGGCGTGGTCGATCATGTTGACTTCGGCGGCGACGAAATTGACGCCGTTTGCGAGCGGTTTGCGAATCGGGCCGCTCACCCGACCGGCGCTCTTATAGCCGTAGAGACGGAAGGGGAGGACGATGAAGCCCGGCTGGTAGTAGTGCCGATCGCTCTTGTCGATGACGGTGATCGACCATTGGGCCGGGTCGAGTTTCCGGATGAGGGTGTTGGCGACGATGCAACCGCCGGTTCCCGCGCCGAGGATGACGATATTTTTCATGGCGTGACGAATATCCCTTCTGGTCATTGGAGAGATCTGCGGAATGAAGAGCGAGACCCTTCTTCATGGATGATCGGCGTCGGCGGACGATTCTCCTTCTTCGTCCGGATGGCACGCGATGGTGAACCGGCTGGCCACTTTCGCCAGGTCGTGATGGCGTCCGAGAAGATAGACCCGGTCACCGGACCGGAATCGTTCCGTTGGGCCGGGGCTGGCGACGACGTCGCCGTTCCTTCGGATCGCCATGACGGTGATGTTCAGGTCGCCTCGCAACCCGGCCTGGGCCAGCGAAGTCCCGTCCATCGCGGCGTGCGGCGTGACGGTATAGGTCACCACGTCGAGTTCGGTCAGGTCGGCCCGCAAGGTATGAAACCCGGCCTCTTTTTGGTCGGTGGCCCGTAACATCGCATACCCTTCGGCCCGCACCTCCTCGGCGAACCGGTCGATGATATGTTGCGGGGTGAGATAGCGCCCCATGACCCGGGTGAAAATCTCGATGGAGGTAATGAACTCTTCGCTGGCCACGTCGTCGGCGCCTAACGCCCTAAGCGGTTCGATTTCGCTCATGAACCGGGTGCGGGTGGCGATATAGAGGGCCGGGTTCATCGACCGGGCGGTCTGGGTGATCTGTCGCGCCGCCGTCGGATCGGCGATGGCGATGACGAGGGCGCGGGCTTTCAGGATGCCGGCGCGGTTTAAGGTCGCGTCTCGGGTGGCGTCGCCGTAGGAGATCGACTCCCCTTTGGCGGCGAAATCGCTGACGGTGTCGGGATTCATTTCGATGATGGTGTAGGGGATGCCGATGACCGTCGCCGCCCGGGCCAAGTGACGACCCACCACGCCGAAGCCGATGATGATCAGATGATCGTTCATCGGGGCGACCTTTGATTCCCCCGTTGATTTTCTTCGATGGCGTAGCCTTCGCATGATCGGCCCTAACGGACGAAAGCGAATAAACCGGGCGGCGATCCCCCGACCCCGTTGGATGACAAAGGGGGTGGCCGCCATGGTGGCGACGGAGGCGGCGAGGAAGAGCTGATACTCCTCGTCGGTGAGCAGTCCGTGTCCTCTGCCGACCCCTGCCAGCACGAAGGAGAACTCCCCCACCTGCGCCAAGGCAAGGCCGGTGAGCATCGCCGTCCCGACCGGATAGCCGAGCATGAGGGCCGCCCCGCCGGAGGCGAAGGCTTTGAGGGCGAAGATCGCCAAGGTGATCCCCAGCACCAACGGGAGATGGGCGAAGAAGTAGGAGAGGTTGAGCAACATCCCGACAGAGACGAAAAACAGATTGGTGAAGACGTCTCGAAACGGGAGTATCCCCTCCAGCGCATGGTGGCTGTAGTCCGATTCGGCGACGATGATCCCGGCCATGAAGGCTCCGAGGGCCAGCGACAATCCGGCGGCGCTGGTGAGCCAGCCGACGGCGAAACAGAGAGTGAGGGTCGTCAGCAAGAAAAGCTCCCGGCTCCGGGTGCGAACCACCATCGGGAAGAGTCGGGGGGCGACGACCTTGGCCAGCAACGTCACGGCGGCGAAGACCCCCACCATCTTGGCGAACATCATCCATACCGTGTCGCTCCCTTCGTCCCCCCCGCCGGCCAGCAACGGAACCATCAGCATCATCGGTACGATGATCAGGTCTTGGAAGATCAGAATCGAAAGGGATATCCGCCCGTGGGGGGTGTCGATCTCGGCCCGTTCCTGCAACAGGGTCAGGACGATGGCGGTCGACGAGAGGGCGACGAGGAACCCGATAAAGAGAGCTTGCGCATCCGGGAGACCAAAGGCGATGCCGACACCGTAGGTGGCCCCGATGGTCAGCCCGACCTGCCCCCCCCCGCCGACGAGCAAGACCTTCTTTAGTCGGGAGAGCTGGTCGAACGATAGCTCCATGCCGATGACGAACAGAAGCATGATCACGCCGATCTCGGCTAATACCTCGACCTCTTCCACCGCATGGACGAGGCCGAGCCCGTGAGGTCCGGCGAGAACGCCCGTGATAAGAAATCCGACGATGGCCGGGGCGTTGACTTTGTGGCAGAGGAGGATGACCCCGATGGAGAGCCCGAAGATCACCACGGCGTCTTGAATTATAGTGAAATCGTGTTCCATAAAGGGCAGCTACTCCGGTGTTTCATTCATTCTTACCCGCCGGAGGGGGGAAGGCAAGGTGAGGGGCTCAACTTTTTGCGCGCAAGCTTCGGCGTGGACAAATGACCGTGAAATGGCGTCGGGCCTGTCGCGTTTGCGGTCGACTGTCTCGCATCGGGCCGACCCGATTCGGGACAGGGCGGGGTGACGGGTTGGCTCATTATGGCGCAATGGCCGTCAAAACAACGATCTATTGTTGTGGTACAGGCCATGCACTATTGACGGGCGTAACGCAAGCGACAATACGAACCGGAGACGACGACAATGATCAACATGAATATCGAAGAGAGCAAACTGGTCGCGGCCTTCATGGGCGGCATGGTGGCCCTCTCGGGCGGGTTCGTGATGATTATCTCGATCATCTCGGCGGCTTAACCCCCTCCGATCCCCCCCCTAAGGGATCTTTTTTGGGCGATCCCCTCGCCCAACGCCCTCGCTCTCCCCCTCGGAGCGAGGGCTTTTATATGGAACCTATCTATAAATATGGCGGACGGTCATTGAAATGGCGTCTCTGCGCGATGCGATGCGTGACAGGCTGGGAACCGTCGGCGTCTTCGCCCCCTTTGGGCCGAACAGGTCAAGTGAGCCGTTCGGGATGCGGCGTGGGCGAAAATGAACGCACGGCTCACCGTTTCGCTTTTTTGGCGCGACCCGCCCCTTTGGTGGGGCCGAGGATCATCAGGACTTCCTCGGCGGCCAGATTGTCGTTTGCCGCATCGAGGGTGTCGATCACCCCTTCGCGCAAGACGAATCCTCTCTCCACCGGGATTCCCTCTTCGGCGATCTGGTCGAGAAAGTCCTGCAACGTGAAGATATGGATGTTCGGCGTGTCGTACCAATGGTACGGAAGCCATTCGGTTTTCGGCATCCGTCCTCGTACCATCAGGTCGAGCCGGACACGCCAATAGCCGAAGTTGGGGAAGGAGACGATCCCCCGGCGACCGACGCGCATCTCGCGCAAGGTCTCCACCGGGCGGGTGAGGGTCTGAACCGTCTCTTCGAGAATGACGTAGTCGAAAGAGTTCTCGCCCAAGCCGCGCAACCCCTCCTCCACATCAACCTGAAAGACCGGGGCGCCGATGGCGACGCAGCGGGCCACGTTCGCCGGATCGACCTCGACCCCTTGGCCCCGGACATGGCGGGTGTCGATGAGACGTCGCAAGAGGGTGCCGTCGCCGCAACCGAGGTCGAGCACCGACGAGCCGTCGGCGATCTCGCGTTCGATGATGTCGTCTTCCCACCGGGCCACTTCCGGCCGAGGGCGATCCCCCCCCCCCAGCCGATGGAAGAACTCCTCCATCCGCCCCAGGACGTTCTCCGGCAACGCCGGATCGACCCCGCGTGGCGGGTTACCCTTTTTTCTTTTTCGGTCGCTCATGTTCCAGATTGTCCAAAAAAGATTTTAGATAATGGCTCACCTGTTCGGTCTCGACGAGGAACGCGTCGTGACCATAAAGCGACTGAATCTCGCCATAGGTGACCGGAACGCCCGCCCGCGCCACCGCCCAAGCGAACTCGCGGCATTGGGCGGGGGTATAGAGCCAGTCGGACGAGAACGAAACCACCATCACCTTCGATCGGAGCCGTTCGCACGCTTTGATCAGGTCGCCCTTGCCCCATTGTTGGGCCGGGTCGTAGTAGTCCATGGCGCGCGTGATGTAGAGATACGAGTTGGCGTCGAACCGCTGGACGAACGAAAGCCCCTGATGGGAGAGGTAGCTTTCCACCTCGAACTCGACGTCGAAATGGAAATCGGGATGGGCCTTGTTCCTGAGACGCCGCCCGAACTTGGCGTGCATTCCCTCTTCCGAGAGATAGGTGATATGGGCCAACATCCGGGCCGCCGCCAGCCCCGACGAAGGGGCGGGGCCGTCGTAGTAGGAACCGTCGTTATAGGCCGGGTCGTTCATGATGCAGTAGCGCCCCACAGCGTTGAAACCCAAGCCTTGGGCCGAAAGACGGGGCGAGGCGGCCAAGACCATGATCGACGCCGTCCGGTCGGGATAGCGCAAACCCCATTCGATCGCCTGCTGGCCGCCAAGGGAGCCGCCGACGACGGTGACCAGCTTGTCGATCCCCATTTTGTCGAGCATCTCCGCCTGCGACCGAACCCAATCGCCCACGGTCACCATCGGGAACGACGCCCCGTACGGTTCGCCGGTGGCCGGGTTGATCGATTGCGGGCCGGTGGTGCCGTAGCAGGAGCCGAGATAGTTGACGCAGATAATGTGGTAGCGGTTCGTATCGAGCGCTTTGCCGGGACCGATGACCGTGTCCCACCAACCGGGATGTTTCGCCCGCCAACTCCGCCCCCCTTTTTTCGCCGCGTCTTTATCCCATCCGGCCGCGTGGGCGTCGCCGGAGAGTGCGTGGCAGACCAAGATGACGTTATCTTTTTTGCGCGAAAGTTTTCCGTAGGTCTCGTATTCGAGATCGATAGGCCCCAGCGATCCGCCGACCTCTAGCGGCATCGGGTTGTCGGCCTCGCGGATACGGATCCGCTTCGGCTTTACCCAGCCTACCGAAGTAGGGGCGTCGGGCCCGTTGTCGGGCTTTTTCTTTCTGGTCATCCGGCCATTCTACCAGAGCGACTACGCGTCGGGGGAGTGATGACTGGAGACGGTCTACTGGATGTCTTATGATCGGGTGCGTTGACGAATAAGGGAAGGTGAGGAACGGATGATTCTCGGGGGCTATCGAGAGGGCGATGCTGAGACGTTGCGCCGTTTGGCGCTCAACGCCTTTGATCAATACGTTATGCGCGGCATGGCATAAAGGAAGGTATTGAAAGATGGTCGCCAAACTGGACGACTTTAGAACCGCCTTAACCGGTCAAGGGAGAGGCGCCAACGGGCGCCGGGGAGAGTAGAGGGCGGTAGGAAGAAAGCGCCCGCAAGGGTGTGGTGCGCCCGGCAGGATTCGAACCTGCGACCTACGGAACCGGAATCCGGCACTCTATCCAGCTGAGCTACGGGCGCTCGAAGAAAAAAGAAGATAGCAGAAAAGCCTTCGCAACGCAAAACCATAGCGACACCCCATAAGCCCCCAAGCCCCCCTCCGGCCCCATCCCCCACTGAAATAACGCGGCGAAATTCCTCTTGCATAATAGAGAACGAGCGTCCGCTTTGTGATATTCTCATCCCCTACAAACGGCGAATTGCCGTACACTTTTAATTACCGTTCTTATGCAACGGTGCCGAGCGAAAGGAAAATAGACGCATGCCCAAGGTTAGCCAAGCGCATCTCGACGCCCGACGGGATCAGATTCTCAAAGCGTCGGCCGCCTGTTTTTACCGGAAAGGATTCCACCTCTCCACCATGCAGGACATTTGCAAAGAGGCCGAACTCTCCCCCGGCGCCGTCTATCGCTACTTCGCCAGCAAAGACGACATCATCAAAGCCATCTCGGAAGAGAACCGGAACAACAGCATCCAGATGATCGAACAGATGCGACAAGGGGTCGCCAACTATCGGGTCTTCCTCGACCAGCTCGTCGACGCCTTCTTCAAGATGATCGACGAATTCGACCAGCACCCGGCCAAACTGAACATCGAAATCTGGGCGGAAACCTTTCGCAACGAGCGGGTGCGAGCCATGCAGAGCGAGACCTTCAAAGCCTACGAACAGGTCTTCGGCGGATTCTTGCGTGACGGTCAGAAAGCCGGCTATTTCCAGCCCGATATCAACGCCGATAGTTTCGGGCGTATTCTGATATCCTTCTTCGACGGACTTTTGGTCCAAAAGGCGGTTGATCCGACCGTCGACGTATGGGCGTATGTCGACACCATCAAGAAGATCACCCGCTCCATCCATTGTGAGCCGGAGCATGTCGAGACCACGTAGTCATTCCTTACGACGATTCGTCGTCGCCATTGCGGCGGCAGGGCTGGCGATACCGGCCCCCGCGGTGTGCGACGAAGGGGTCCTCACCGAAGAGGGGGCCGTCGCCATCGCTTTGCGGCAGAGCAGCGCCCTCGAACGGGCCCGGTTGCAGGCCGATAACGCCGACGCTTTGCGCCAACAAGCCATCGGTCTGGCCCTCCCCGACCTCTCGTTTAAGGGGAGCTATACGAAATTTGGAGAAGTCCCCGAAAGCGAAATTTTCGGCGAACGGTTCACCTTCGGTCCCGAAGAGCAGGGGAGCCTCTCCGTCACCGCCGAACAGTGGCTCTTCTCCGGCTCCGTCGGCGCCGGGTTGCGCGGGTCGGAACGAATGCAAGAGAGCGCCCGTTATCAAGTGCGAGCCGCACGGCTGGCCGCCGACGCCGTCACCCGCATTCGATTCAGCGAAGCCCTCTTGGCCCGCGACGCCATTCGGCTCTACCAAGAAGCCCGCGACCGGATCGCCGAGCTGTTGTCGGCCACCGAGAAACGGTTCACCGTCGGCCTGACCACCCGCTACGACGTCTTGCGGGTCAAAACCAGCCTCGCGGCCGCCGACGCATCGTTGATGGAAGCCAAGAACGGCTACACCTCCGCTCTGATGGCCCTCATCGACCAGATCGGCGCCGATCCCACCACGCCGCTTACCCTCGAAGGGGAGCTGACCCACACCCCCGTGACCGCCGCCGACGAAGCGGTCATCGACGCGGCTCTCGCCCATCGGGGGGAGGTGGCCGCCGCCAAAGAAGATATCGCCGTGGCCGACGCGTGGGTCGATCAGGCCCGGTCGGGGCTTATGCCGTCGATCAAAGCCTTCGGCGGCTATCACTGGAACGAACAGAAGGGGGGCATTCAGGCGCAGGAAGGGTGGGTCCGCGACTGGAACGCCGGGATCAGCGTCGAGATGAGCCTTTTCGACGGCTTCGAGAAATCGGCGGTGGTCAAACAGAAGATCGTCGAGCGGGATCGGGCCCGGATCGTCTACGAAGAACGCCGGCGTCAGGCCGTCATCGAAGCCCGCAAAGCTCTCGACCAGCTTCGTCACGCCGAATCGTTCGTCCTCTCCCAGACGTCGAACGTCGAACTGGCCGAAGAGACCTACCGGATCGCCCGAAAACGGTACGACCTCGGCATGCTGACCCAGATCGAATTGCTCGACGCCGAAGTCACCCTCACCCGCGCCACCATCGACTATCGTCGGGCCTTAGCCGCGAGCGCCACCGCCCGCCAGAGCCTTCGCATCGCCACCGGAGACATGCTATCTCATGAATGATCTACGTAAGACCTCGCTGGCCGTAGCCCTCGTCGCCAGCCTCTTTACCCCCTCCTGCTCCGGCGAAGAAGCCCCCGCCGCCGCCGTGGAGCGAAAGGTCGTCCGGGTGAAAGTGGCCACCGTCGCCCCCTCCCTCTTCCGGCAAAAGCTGACGCTTCCCGGCGCGGCGAAAGCGTGGGCCGAAGTGACCGTCACCAGCGAGGTCGGCGGCAAAGTCGCCAGCTTACGCTTCGACAAGGGGGACCGGGTTAAGAAGGGCGCCCTCTTGGTGCGACTCGACGACCGGATCGTGGCCGCCGAAACCGCCCAAGCCCGCGCCCTCCGCGACATGGCCCAGTTGGAGGTCGACAAACTCGAAGCCCTGGCCGAAGCCGAAGGGGACGTCTCTCCCTTCGAACTCGACAACCGGCGACTCACGCTGGCCCAAGCCCAAGCCCGGCTCGACGGGGCCGAGGCGACCTTGACCCACTATAAAGTCGTGGCGCCCTTCGCCGGCGTCGCCGTGAGCCGCCCGCTAGAAATCGGCGCCGTCGCCCCTCCCGGAGCGGAGCTGACCCGCATCGTCGCCACCGACCCGATGAAAATCGCCGTCGGCGTCCCCGAAACCGCCATCGCCGACTTTACCGTCGGCAAAAAGGCGACCGTCGTCTTCGACGCGTTTCCCGATCAACGGTACGAAGGGAAGGTGATCTTTCTCTCCCCCGAAGTCGATCCGAAAGCCCGCGTTTTCACCTGCGAACTGGCCGTCGCCAATCCCGACGGACGTCTCCGCCCCGAGATGAGCGCCAAAGCCACCTTCGTCCGCAAAGAAATCGCCGACGCCCTTCTCATCCCCCAGACCGCCGTGTTGGAACTTCCCAACGCCCACGCCGTCTTCCTCATCGACGACAACGGAATCGCCCGGCAGAAGCTGGTGACCGTGGCCGACCATACCGGCCAAAAGGCGTTGATCGACGGGGGACTGAAAGTCGGCGACCGGCTGGTGGTCACCGGGCACCGCTCGCTGTTGGACGGCGATACGGTTCAGGTGGTGGAGTAACCTCCCATGTGGCTCACCCGGTTCGCGCTTAGAAACTACGTCGCCGTCTACACGATGATCGTTTTCCTGCTCATCGTCGGGACCTATTCCTACGTCACCCTTCCGCGCGAAGCCAGCCCCGACATCACCATCCCGATGGTCATCGTCTCCACCCCCTACACCGGGGTGTCGCCAGCCGACATGGAGACCCTCGTCACCAACGAGATCGAGAAAGAACTGAAGAACCTCGAAAGCGTTAAGGAGATGCGCTCCTCCTCCAAAGAGGGGCTCTCGGTTATCTCGGTCGAGTTCGATCCGTCGGTCGACATCGACGCCGCCATCCAGAAGGTGCGCGACAAGGTCAACGTCGCTAAACCGAACATCCCCGCCGACGCCGACGAACCGATCGTGCAGGAGATCAACTTCTCCAATATCCCGATCATGATCATCAACGTCTCGGGGGAATACGGCCTCGTCCGCTTAAAGCAGATCGCCGAGAATCTGCAAGACAAACTCGAAGCGATCCCCGGCGTGTTGGAGGTCGATCTGGCGGGAGGCTTGGAGCGTGAGGTGCAGGTCGATCTCGACCCGGAACGGCTCCTCTACTACGGCCTCTCGATCAAAGACGTCACCGATGTCATCGTCAAAGAGAACATCACCATCCCCGGCGGCTCCATCGACATCGGCGACTATAAATATCTGGTTCGGATCCCCGGCGAGTTTAAAGACCCGATGATCATCAAAGATCTGGTGGTCAAGTCGGACGCGCGCCGCCCGGTCTATATGCGCGACATCGCCGAAGTCCGGTTCGGATTCGCCGACGTCTCCACCGTCGCCCGTCTGAACGGGAACGACACGATCTCGCTGTCGGTGAAGAAACGGTCCGGCGAGAACATCATCGAAATATCCGACGCCATCAAAGAGCTGCTCGACGACGAGTTGAAGACCCTCCCCCGCTCCACCGCTTTCGCCATCACCGCCGATCAATCCAAAGAAACGAGAAACCTGATCAAAGACCTCGAGAACAACGTCATCACCGGCCTGATTCTGGTCGTCGGCGTTCTCTTTTTCTATCTCGGTTTCAAGGTGGCCGTCTTCGTCGCCTTGTCGATCCCGATGTCGATGCTGATATCGTTTTTCATCCTGAAGAGCATGGGCTACACCCTCAACATGGTCATCCTCTTCTCGCTGATACTGGCGCTCGGCATGTTGGTCGACAACGCTATCGTCATCGTCGAGAACATCTACCGCCACATGGAAGAGGGGAAATCGCCCCAAGACGCCGCTCTTATCGGCTCGTCGGAGGTCATGCGCCCGGTAATCTTCTCCACCGTCACGACCCTTTGCGCCTTTTTCCCGATGATGTTCTGGCCCGGCATCATGGGAGAGTTCATGAGCTACCTCCCGATGACCCTGATCATCACCCTCTCGTCGTCCCTCTTCGTGGCGATGGTCATCAATCCGACGCTCTGCGCCACCCTGTTGCGCGCTCCCAAAGGAGAGGCCCGAAAAGAGCTGCAAGACCTCGACGATAGCGAGCTTTCCCCCTTCATGCGCCGCTACAAAACGGCGCTCACCTACGCCCTCAAAAAAAGCGGACGGGTCTTCGCCGGCGCCGTCGTCGCCCTGGTCGGGGTGCTCATGCTCTACGGCGTGGCCGGACACGGGGTCGAGTTCTTCCCGGTGCTCGATCCGAACACCATTTTCGTCAACATCGAAGCCCCCACCGGCACCCGGGTCGAGGTGACCGACACAATGGCCCAGGTATCGGTATCGTTCATCCCCGCCTACCCCGACGTCAAGAGCTACGTCGCCAACGTCGGCGTCTCCACCAGCATGTTCGACGCCAGCGCCGGAGAAGGGCCGGGGCATAAGGCGCGCGTCGCCATCGACTTCATCGACCGGGAGGAGCGCTCCCGCCCCTCCACCGAAGTCGAAAGCGAACTGCGCGAGAAGATCAAAGCGGCCATCGTCGGCGCCAACGTGAAGATCGAAGCGCAAGAAAACGGCCCCCCCACCGGGGCGCCGGTCAATCTCGAAATATCGGGGCGCGACTACGCCACCCTCGCTGAAATCGCCAGTGCGGCGGAAGGGATTTTGAAAGAGACCCAAGGTCTCGTCGATGTGAAGAATAACTATAGCGGCGGGAAACCGGAACTTCGCATCGACATCGACCGGGAACAGGCGGCCCGCTACGGCCTCAGAACCGTCGATATCGCCGACTACATCCGGGCCGCCATCCACGGCGCCAAAGCCTCCACCTACCGGGAGGGGGAAGACGAGTACGACATACGGGTTCGGTTCCGTCGCGACCGTCGCGACCAGATCGAAGAGCTGACCAGCTTCTTCATCCGCCACGAGGAGAAGATGATCCCGCTCACCTCGTTGGCGACGATCACCACCGCCTCCGGCTACTCCGACATCGAACATATCGACCAGAAGAAAGTGGTCACCGTCTCGGCGGAGATCGCCCCCGGCTTCAACGACAACGAGCGACTGGCCGCCGTAAAAGAGAAAATGGCCGCCGCCATACGCCTTCCCGACGGTTACCGAATCGACTACACCGGCGCCAGCAAAGACCAGAAAGAGTCGGAAGCGTTCCTGACCGAAGCCTTCATCGGGGCGGCGCTGCTCATCTCCTTCGTCCTGATCCTTCAGTTCAACTCGATCACCACTCCGCTGGTCATCATGAGTTCGGTCATCCTGTCGCTCATCGGCGTTTTGGTGGGGCTGATGCTGACCGCCACCCCGTTTGGCGTCATCATGACCGGCGTCGGGGTCATCTCGCTGGCCGGGGTCGTGGTCAACAACTCCATCGTTCTCCTCGACTACACCATCCAACTGCGCGAACGGGGATTGCACCGGGTCGAGGCGATCATCGTGGCCGGGATGACCCGGCTCCGCCCGGTGTTGCTGACCGCCGTCACGACGATATTGGGCCTTTTGCCGATGGTCATCAAGATCAGCTTCGACTTCATCGACATGAAACTGGTCACCGATTCGGAGATGGCCGCCTGGTGGGGACCGATGGCGACGGCGGTGGTCTTCGGCCTCGGATTCGCCACGGCGCTCACGCTGGTGGTGGCGCCGACCTTATACAAAATGCTCGACACGCTCGTCCACGCCGTCACCGGCCACTCGCTGGCGGAACACGCGCCGGAAGACAACGAAGCGTAAAAACCACCTGCGTTGGCGTTGCGGTGTCGAAACCAAGCTCAGGATGCCCACGCATTCCCCCATGCGCTCCCCCCTTCGCCTGTTTTCTCCTTGCATCGCCTGCCTCGGTGACGTTTTTCGTCACCCGTATGGCCGCGTATCTTGGCGCGTTGCGAAATGATGGCGGGGCGACTACAATAACCGGAATACGCGCCACCGGGCGCAGGCGTCCCCTCCCATCCCACGGAGCGATTCAACCGGCATGGCCCTCACTTCTCGCATCGGACCGGCCCTTTGGCTGGCGGCTATCACCCTTCTGCTGACCCCCCTTCTCGCTTACGCGTTCTCCCTCGGCGAGATCGAAGTCACCGGCTCCTACAAAAAGCAGTTCTCCGCGCGTATCCCGGCCTATGTCGACGGGCAAGAGGGGCTCGAAGTCGAGATCGGAAACGTCGCCGACTACATCAAGGTCGGCGTCCGTCGTCCCCGCTTCATCGACGACTTGTCGTTGATCGTCGCCGACCACCCGAGCCTCAAAGGCGCCAAGCTTATCCAAGTCATCTCCCCCGGCCCCATCGACACCCCCTCTTTTAATCTGGTGGTCAAAGCGAAACTCGGCTCCGGCAGGGTCATGGAGAACTATTTCCTCGCCGTCGATTTCCAGCGGAAACTGGCGGTGAAAAGCGAGCCGGCGCCCGAATCGAACGAAGACCTGATGAAGATCGCCGAAGAGATGCGGCGGATGCGCGAAGGGATCGGCCCCGAACCGACCCCGCAACCGGGGGTTGAGGAAGCGCCCAAAGAAAAAGCCGACGACATGATCGCCCGGATGCGGGAAGAGGAACGAAGAGCCGACCATCAAGACCGCCGACCCGACGAGCCGGCCCCCGCACGGGCGGCGGAACAGGCGCTTCTCGAAAAGATGCGCAAGGAAGAAATGGTCCAAAGTCGACCGGTGGCGCCGACCCCGACCCCGACGCCCGAGGCGCCGCAAGTTTTGACCAACGACACCCCCGCGAAACCGAACGAGCCGGGGACCATTGTCGTCACCGGCGACGCCGTCGCCCCGGCGGAAGAGAGCCCCGTGGTCGCCGACGCCGTCGATACCGCGCCGCCGACGTCCGAACCGGGCGACGGGGTCGACATCGACGCGACCCTTCCGGTCACCCTCGAAACCGGCGGCTCCTACACCGTCAGCCGGGGAGACACCCTCTCGGAGCTGGCTTTTGCGGCAGGCAACGGCATGAAGATGACCCCGCAACTGGTGGTCGCCCTCTGGAAGCTGAACCAGTCGGCCTTCATCGGCGGCAACGTCCATGGCGTACGCGCCGGCGCTACCCTCTCCTTCGCCGGGGTCATCGAAGAGGCGACCCGCCTCACCCGGACCGAGGCGGCCAAGATTCTGGCCACCCAGTGGGACGAGTGGCTCGCCCGGACCGGTCAGTCGACGACCGTGACGGCGGCGGCCCCTTCCTCCGAGCCGTCGACGGAGGCGCGGACCGCGACGACCTCGACCAAACCGACCGATTCCCGAAAGATCGCCGTCCGCTCGGCCGCCTTGTCGATTCTCACGTCGTGGCGCGACGCGGGCAAAGTAGAAGGGCTCGATCTCGACAAAGCGACCATGGGAGAACGGGCCGGGAACCGACTGGAAGTGACCGCCCCGAAAAAGGACGACCCGACCACGTCGGTGACGCTGGTGCTGAAGCGAAACCCCGACGGAACCTTGACCGTCATCGATCGGATCGAAACCAAACGGGGGGAAAAGGTGGTCGACGATCCGAAAGCGGCCCGTCGCTATATGATTCACGTCGCCTCCTACAAAGATCAAGGGAGCGCACGACGGCTGATCGGAATCCTGCGTCGCAAAGGATACGACGCCTACGAGACCGGCGGCGACCTTGCCGGAAACGGCGCATGGCATCGGGTGGCGGTGGGGCGCTTCGGTGATCGCGAAGCCGGATTCGCCTTCGCCCGCGCCCTGCGAGCCGACACCGGGCTCGGTTACACCCGCCTGCTCGACCGCCCCTACGCCGTGCAGATCGGCCTCCCCACCGACACCGCCACGGCGCTGGCCACCATCGATCGGCTGGAAGGGGACGGCCATTTCGGCGCTTACCTGGTCGACGAACGTGGTGGCGAGGGGCTGGTTTCGGTTATGATGGGCGCCTTCTCCACCCCGAAGAGACGAAAGCGGCCATGGAGGCGATGAAAGAAAAGGGATACGACGCCTCCCAGGCGATCCCGTAAAACCCGCAACCAGCATTCGAAATTGAGAGTATGACCCGAATTCAGCCGTTCAAAGGACTCCGCTACGCCGAAGGTGTAGCCGACAACCCCCTCGACCTTCTGGCCCCTCCTTACGACGTCATTCCGCCGTCGATGCAGGAGGCCCTCTACGCCCGCCACCCGAAAAACGTGGTCCGACTGATCCTCGGCAAACAGTTCGACACCGACAGCGACGCCGAGAATCGTTACACCCGTTCCGCCGCCGATCTTTCCGCGTGGAAAGCCGACGGAACCCTCGTGGCCGACGCGAAACCGGCCCTTTATCTCTACGCGCAAGACTTCCTCGTCGATGGGGCCAAGACCCGGCGGACCGGTTTTATCTGCCGACGACTGGTCGATAACTTCGGCGACACCATCCACCCCCACGAGCGGACTTTGGCCGGGCCGAAGCTCGACCGGCTGAATCTGACCCGCGCCTGTCGCACGAACTTCAGCCAGGTCTTCTCCCTCTACGAAGACCCGTCCCAGACGTTGGATACCCTCTGGGCCGAAATCATGGCGACCACCCGGCCCGACATCGGGGTGATCGACGACGACAACGAAGGGCACTCCCTCTGGAGCGTCACCGATCCGACCGTCATCGAGAAGGTGCAAGCGTTTCTCGAAAACCGCGACCTCGTCATCGCCGACGGACATCACCGCTACACCACCGCCATAAACTATCGACAGGAACGGCGCGAAGCCGACGGCAACCCGGAGGGGTTGCGCCCCTACGACTACTGCATGATGTTCATCGCCAACTCGGCCGGACCCGGTTTCACCGTTTTGCCGACCCACCGGGTGGTCATGAAAACCGCCGGGGCCAACATCGACGGGATGTTCGACCGACTGGCCGACTACTTTGCCGTCACCCACGAAACGGTGACCCCCGAAAACGTCGCCGCCTTCGTCGAGAAACTGGCCGCCGCCGGCGAAAAAGCCCCGTCGCTGGGCCTTTATACCGGCGGAGGGAAGATGGCCCTTCTCACCTTCACCGGGAAGGATCGCTATCTCGAAGACCTCTCGTCTATCGACGAGCCGCAGACCTTAAAACTTCTCGACGTCTCGATTTTGCAGAACAACATCTTGACCGGAAACCTCGGCATCGACCGGGAGAAGGTGGCCAACAAAAAAGATGTCACCTTCACCATCGACCCGGTCGAAGTGATGCGCCGTGTCGACGACGAAGGGGCGGTCGCCGGATTTCTGATGAACGCCACCAATATCTCGCAGGTCTACGACGTGGCGACCGGCGGCGGAGTGATGCCGCAGAAATCGACCTACTTCTATCCGAAACTGATCACCGGTTTGGTGATGAATGAAATCGACTGAACAAAGGTGAAAGTCTCCAAAGCGGAGTTCATCACCTCTGCCGTCGATCCGCAAGGGTACCCCCCCCCCGGTCCGCCGGAGGTCGCCTTCGCCGGTCGGAGCAACGTCGGCAAATCGTCGCTGATCAACTCCCTCACCGGGCGGCACGGCCTCGTCAAAGTGAGCAAGACCCCCGGCAAAACCCAGCTCCTCAATTTCTTCGCCATCAACGGCGAAGCGATCACCTTCGTCGATATGCCCGGCTACGGCTTCGCCAAAGTCCCTCCGTCCGAGAAGAAACGTTGGGGAAAGATGATCGAAGGCTATCTGACCAGCCGTGAGACCTTCAAAGGGCTTCTCCTCCTTCTCGACGTCCGTCGCAAGCCGAACGACGACGACTTCATGCTCCTCGAATGGCTTCACCACTACGAAATCCCGACTCAGATCGTCTTCACCAAGATCGACAAGATCCCGAAGACCCACCGTCCCCGGGAGATCAAGAAGGTCTGGACCGCCTTAGGCGATCTCGCCCCGGAACGAAAACCGATGGTCTATTCGTCCCTCTCCGGCGAAGGGAAAAAAGAGCTCTGGGGCGCCATCGCCTCGTTGATGGGATAAAAAACCCGCCCCTTTGCAGGAGCGGGCGGTTTTTCTTTGCCTTCATAGCCGAGCGAGCGAAGATCGCGGCTCTTTATGAGAGAGGTGGCGCCTCCAAAAGATCTTCCAACCACCCGGCGGTGTCGGTCAGTTTCTTGATAATGATCCGCGACGCCTCTTCCGGATGCTCCGGGCGGGCGTGGATCTGGCTCATCACCAAATTGTCGCCGTCACGTCCGACGATCTCGATCTTGCCGATATCGTGGCCCATGATGAACTTGAATCGTTTGGCGTAACCGTCGAGTCGCTGTTTGGCCTCCATTACCAGATCGACCCCGGAGCGTAACGGCACTTGAAAATGATGCCGTACCCGGCTGACCGGCATGCACTGGTAAAGGTAGTAGGGGTTGACGCCGATCCGGGTGAGCCCGGCCATGAGATCGACCAACGCTTCGACCGAGTCGTTGACGCCACGCAAGAAGACCGCCTGATTGTTCACGGCGACGCCGGCCTGTCGAATCCGCAACACCGCCTCTCTGGCGATGTCGGTGATCTCGTTGGCGTGGTTGAAGTGGGTCGGCAGATAAAGGGTCTTCCGCTCGTTGAACTCTCGGAAGAGATCGAGCAGATCCTCGTCGAAAAAACGCATGGGGAAGACGACGGGCGTCCGGGTACCGATCCGAACGAAATTAACATGGTCGATGTCGGCCAACGATTCGAGAATCCGGCGCAACGCCGGAGTCGGGAGCATCATCGGGTCGCCCCCGGAGATGACGACGTTGCTTATCTCGGGGTGGGTGGCCACATATTCGGCGGCCCGTTCGAAGTTCTCCACCGTCTTGTCGGTCGGAAGCCCGACGAGCCGCTTTCTGAAACAGTGGCGGCAATACATGGAGCAATATTCGGTGGCGACGATCAGGGCCGAATAGGGGTATTTGTGGAGTATTCCGTTCCCTTTGTCGTGTTTGTCGTCGCCGTAGGGGTCGCCGGTGGTCTCTCCCATGGCTCCGGCGACGATCAGTTCGTCTTCGGTGGGGATGGCGAGACGCCGGATCGGATCGTCGGGGTCTTCCTCGTCGATGAGTTCGAGGTAGTAGCGAGGGATGTTCATCGGGTGATGCCCGGTCACTTCCCGTAGCTTTGTCTCTTCGTCGGCGGAGAGATCGACCACTTCTTTCAGGTCGTCGATCGATTTGATATTGTTGCGAAGTTCTGTCTGCCAGTCGACGGTCGTATAGTCGATATCAGTCCCTTGTCCCACGTCTCTCCTTCTGCTGATGTAAGAATCAACCTCATTAACACAACCCGCAAAAGCGGTTAAACCTCCTTTCACCCTAACAAATGGGGCTATAAACCGGGAGCTAGCGATTCCACCCGTTCTGCGCTAAAATCAAACCCTTTCTAATATTTCGTAATCTACCGGAGCGGTACGCATGGAACTCGACAGCACAGACCGGGGTATCTTGAACATGATTCAGACCGGTTTCCCCATTTGCCACGCCCCCTACGCCGAGATCGGCGAAGCGGTGGGCGTTTCCGAAGACGAGGCTTTCGAACGGGTCAAGAAGATGCGTAACGGCGGGGTCATCCGCCGGATCGGCGCTTCGTTCGACTCGCGCGGGTTGGGGTGGACCTCCACCCTCTGCGCCATGAAGGTCCCGAGCGACAAGATCGAAGAGGTGGCCAAAGTCGTCTCCCGTTATCCCCACGTGACCCACAACTACGAACGGAACCACGAGTACAACCTCTGGTTCACCGTCATCGCCCCCGACGAAGAGGCGATCGCCCAGATCCACCGGGAGATCGAACGGGATTCGGGCTACGGTCCGGTGCGGAACATGCCGATGATCAAGAAGTTCAAGATCAAGGTCGACTTTAAGTTCAAAGAGAAGAAAGAGGAGGCGGCGTCGTGAAAAAAGAGATTACCGCCGACGATGTGAAGATCATGGCCGAGCTGGGCCGCTCGGCGCCGATGACGAAGAATCCCTTCGCCGCGATCGCCGAGAAAATCGGCATGACCGAAGGCGAAGTGATCGCCAAGACGAAAGAGTACGGCGAGAAGCAGTACTACCGCCGGTTCGGCGCGACGCTGCGTCATCAGAAGGCGGGCTTCACCGCCAACGGCATGGGAGTCTGGGCCGTGCCGGACGAGTCGAAACGGCAGGAGCTGGGGGAACTGCTGGCCAACCGGCCCGAAGTCTCCCACGCCTACGAGCGACCGTCGTTCGACGATTGGCAGTTCCACCTCTTCACCATGATCCATGGCGAATCGGAGGACGAGGTGAAGGAGATCGCCAAACGAATGAGCGAGGAGAGCGGGATCACGGACTACGACGTCCTCTTCTCGACCCGCGAGTTCAAAAAGACGTCGATGCAATACTTCGACCTCTGGCCGACCGACGACGAGAAGGCGTAACCCTTATCGCGCTTTTCACGGCCCGGCGCCCTTGCGTCGGGCCGTTTGCCTCCCCCCGTTCCTTCCGCTACAATGTCCCCTTTCCTACGAACACAATCCCTCAACGGAGCGACCAATGAGCTTACTGGTAGTCGGCACCATGGCCTACGACAGCGTGAAAACACCCTTCGGAGAACGTGATCGGGCGTTGGGCGGATCGGCCACCTACTTCTCGCTCTGCGCCTCCCGCTTCACCGACGTCAACCTCGTGGCCGTCATCGGCGAAGACTTCGACGCCGCCGACCTGAAACTTCTCGCCGACCGCGGCGTCAACGTCGACGGCGTGGAGAAACGGGCCGGGAAATCGTTCCACTGGAAAGGGGAGTATGGGTTCGACCTGAACGAAGCGAAGACCCTCGACACCCAGTTAAACGTCTTGGCCGAGTTCGACCCGAAACTTCCCGACACCTACAAAGCCAGCGAATACGTCTTCCTCGCCAACATCGACCCGACCTTGCAGCAGAAGGTGCTCGATCAGGTGACGAAACCGAAACTGGTCGCCTGCGACACCATGAACTTCTGGATCGACTCGGCGCCCGACCAGTTGAAGAAAACCTTCGAGCGGGTCGACGTGGTGATCATCAACGAAGGGGAGGCCCGGATGCTGGCCAAGACCCCGAATCTGGTGAAGGCGGCCAAAGAGATTCAATCGATCGGTCCGAAGACGGTCATCGTCAAACAGGGTGAATACGGTTCGCTCCTCTTCCACGGCAAAGAGGTCTTCTCCGGCCCGGCCTATCCGTTGGAAGAGGTCTTCGACCCGACCGGGGCCGGCGACACGTTCGCCGGGGGGTTCATGGGGCATATCGCTCGCCAGAACCCGGCGGAACTCAACGAAGAGATTCTCCGGCAAGCCATCGTCATGGGGGGGGTTATGGCCTCCTTCACCGTGGAGCGGTTCTCGGTCGATCGACTGGCGACGCTGGCGTCGTCGGAGATCGCCGATCGGTTCCGCGAGATGAAACGCCTGACCCATTTCGACGATCTCTCCGGCGTCCCGACCAAATAGGACGGTATACATGCCGCTCCCCGAGCTCGACCCGAACGACATCCCCCCCGCATGGATGGTGGTGGCGATGACGGTCGTCTTCCCCGGCGGGGGGCAGTTGGCGTTGGGGGACAAAAAACGGGGGGGGATCTTCGTCGGCGTCACGGTGATTCTGATGGGGCTTTTTTTTATCTTTTTCGCCCAACTGGTCTCGGCCTTCTGGGGGCGGATGCAGATCGGCGCCGATCCGATGGACAGCTACGTAACCGATCATATCGTCCGTATCGGCTACGTCTTGGCCGCCGGGGTGGTGGAAGTGATCGTGGCCGCCGTCGACGCTTTGGCGACCCGCCGCCGTGTCGTCGCCGAACGGTCGTGAGAATCATCGGCGGCAGACTGCGGGGGGCGACCCTCATATCCCCTCCCGGCGACCGTCTCCGCCCCACCTCCGACCGGGCGCGGGAGTCGCTCTTTAACATCCTCGCTCCCGTTATCGAAGGCGCTACCTTCCTCGATCTCTTTGCCGGAACCGGCGCCGTCGGCTACGAAGCCCATTCGCGTGGGGCGGCCCGGGTGGTGCTCGTCGACACCGACGTCGAGGCGATGGCGAAAAACGCCCTCAAACTGAAAATCCGCACCGACGGCAGGGAGGTGAGCGCTATCCGGGCCGGATACGACACCGCCTGCCGACGGCTCGCCGACGAAACGTTCGACATCGTTTTCGCCGATCCACCGTGGCGCGACGGATTAGAAGAAGCGATCATCGCCAAAGGGGCGCCTCTTGTCGCCGAGGGGGGGGTGTTCATTCTGGAGAGTTGGATCAAAGTCGATCCGCCGAAAGAAGCGGGGGGTGCGCCAAGCGGATGTCCGTCGTTACGGCGACACCAAATTCACTTTTTACCGACCGGGATCGTAGCCGGCTTTTTCCCGCCCCCCTCCACCACCTCGCGGATGGCGCGGGCCAATTCGTGAATCGCCACCGGTTTGTAGAGGTAGCCGCTGGCGCCGGCTTTGATCGCCTCTTCACGGGTGAAGGTTTCGTCGAACCCGGTCAAGATAATCACCGGCAGATCGGGGCGTATCTCGCGGACTTGGCGCAAGATGTCGGCGCCGGAGAGCTGGGGCATCGACAAATCGGTAACGAGGACGTCGATATCGTTCGGTCGATCTTTGAAAGCGGACAATCCTTCGGCGGCGGTGGTGAAGAACCGGATCTTGTAGCCAAGCCGGGTGAGCCCCTTGTCGACCATTCGGGCCAAGGGCGCCTCGTCGTCGATAAAGAGAATCCGCTCCTCCCCTTTCGGCCCGGCTCCCAGAGCCATTCCCTCCTCTTCGTCGGCCTCTTCGCGCAGTGTCGGCAGGTAGATGTCGAAGGTCGACCCTTCTCCGGGCGCCGAGACGACGGTGACGCCGCCGCCGTGGGCCGAGACGATGGAGAGGACCGCCGCCAATCCGAGTCCGGTGCCCCGGCCGATCTCTTTGGTCGTATAGAACGGGTCGAAGATCTGGCGCAAGGTGGACGGGGCCATGCCGTGCCCGGTATCGCCGACCGTCAGTCGTTGATAGACGCCGGAAGGGATCTTTCCTTGGGCCGTCGAAAGCGGAGTTTCCAGTTCGACGGTCCGTAACCGCACGGTCATGGCGCCGCCTTCGGGCATGGCCTGGGCGGCGTTGGCGCACAGGTTCAAGATGATCTGGTTGATCTTCGTCGGGTCACCTCTGATCGCCTCCGCCGACGTATCGATTTCTTGGATGATCTCCACGTTGGCCGGAAGGGTGGCCCGCATCAGCTTCACCGATTCTTTCACCACCGACGACAGCTTGATGGAGCGCATCTCGGCTTCGCTTTGCCGGGCGAAGGTGAGCAACTGGCGAATCAGGTCGCGTGCCCGGTGGGAGGCCCGTAGCGCCTCCAGCAGATCGTGGTACGGCTCCGATTCTTTGGGGATCTCTTCCAACGCCATTTCGGAATAGCCGATGATGGCCGAAAGAATATTGTTGAAGTCGTGGGCGATGCCGCCGGTCATCACCCCGATGGCCTCCAGCTTTTGGGCTTGAAGGATACGCCGCTCCAACGCCTTTTCGTTGGTCACGTCCCGTTTGATGCCGACGAAATGGGTCACCTTTCCCTTCTCGTCGATGAGCGGGTTGATGACCATCTCCTCTTCGTAGAGGGCTCCGTTTTTCTTCAGGTTGACCACGCCACCCGACCAGACCTCCCCGGCGGCGATCGTCTCCCACAGGTTTCGGAAGAAAGCTTCGCTATGGACCCCCGATTGCAGAATGCGGGGGTTTTTTCCCATCACCTCATCACGACCGTAACCGGTGATCTCTTCGAAGGCCCGGTTGACGTACTCGATGTTCCCGTCGACGTCGGTGATGATGATGGCTTCGCGGGCCTGATTGACGAAGGCGCCGAATTTCCTCAGGTTCACTTCGCTGTCGGCCACCCGGTCGGCGTAATTCACGAGCGGGCGATAGGAGAATAAATAGAGGGCCGGAGTGATGAAAAGGGTCAGGAGGACACCGTCGATTATCGCTTCGGCGAAAGGGGAGAGAGCGACGAATCGCTCTAGGGTGAGCATGATCAGAAGCTCGCCGATCAGCGCGAAGCAGGCGACGAGAAGAAGCAGACGCACGGGAGACGTCTCGGTCCTCCCCGATCGCTCGGCTCCCTCCCGCAAACCGTCGCTCATCCGATCGATTACCCCTCCAACGGGCCATCCGCTCCCTCGGGATGGCCGGTATCATTCAGCGTCGATTATACTCCACACCGCCCTTCGAGGACGTACCAGTCGTCCCACAGGTGATGGGAGGTCACCCCTCTCCAGCCCCCCGCTTTCATGCTTTCCATGGCCCGCTCCCGCGAAACCCGCTTGGCCACCGGCGGCCCCCCTTCGCTTTCTTTGGCCTCCCAATCGATGGCGAACAGACGCCCGTTCGGTTTCGTCGCTCGGAAGAGCTCGGCATGGAACGCCACCGGATCGGCCACTTCGTGGAGCAGGTTGGCGTGGAAAACCAGATCGGCGACCCCGTCGGCCACCGGTAGCGGATAGGCCAGACCACGTATCAGCCGTATGTTTCCCGGTAATCCCTTCTCCCGGAAAACCCCGAGGAGTTGGGCTGAGAAATCGACGCCGATATATTCTTTGCAGACGCCGTTCATCCCTTCGGCGAAATAACCGGTGCCGCAACCGACGTCGAGAACCGTCTCGTCCTCTTTCGGCGCCATCAACCGGGCCAGCGTCGCCGGACCCATCCGGGCTCGTCGCTCGGGAGCTTCGAGTTTGCGCCATTTCTCGGGATCGAACCGTTCGCCGGTCAGGCTCATAGGGAGTTCCTTTTAATCGTGGTCTCTCATGCACTATACTATGCGGGCCGATGTGGCGTAACCAGCATAGCAAAGGCCTTATGCTCCTCCTTATAGACAACTACGACTCGTTCACCTACAACCTGGCTCAGTATTTCACCGAGCTGGGCGCCGAGGTGAAAGTGGTGCGCAACGACGCGATCACCGTCGAGGGTATCGCGGCCTTGGCGCCCACCCACCTCGTCATCTCCCCCGGCCCCAAAACCCCCGCCGAGGCCGGAATCTCCATCGCGGCGATCCGGGCCTTCACCGGGAAACTCCCGATCTTGGGTGTCTGCCTCGGCCACCAAGCGATGGCGGAAGCCTTCGGCGGCAAGGTCGTCCGGGCGCCCTACCTGATGCACGGCAAAACCTCCCCCATCGCGCACGATGGCAAAGGGCTGTATGACGGCATGGAGAACCCGTTCACCGCCACCCGGTATCACTCGTTGGTGGTGGAGGAAGCCTCGTTCCCCGACGCCTGCGTCGTCACCAGCCGGACCCTCGACGGAATCATCATGGGGATGCGCCACAAAACCGCCCCGACCGAAGGGGTCCAGTTCCATCCCGAATCGATCATGACCGCCGACGGCAAACAACTACTCGGCAATTTTCTGTCGTGGCAAGGAGGAGAAGCGCCGTGGAGTTGAACGAAGCCATCCGCCGGGTGGTGGACCGGATCGACCTGACCGAGAGCCAGATGGTCTCGGTGATGGAGCGGATCATGGAAGGCGTTGCGACCCCGGCTCAGATCGGCGGGTTTCTGGCCGGGTTGCGGATGAAAGGGGAGACCATCGACGAGATTGTCGGAGCGGCCCGTGTCATGCGTGATAAAGCGACCAAAATCGACCCGGGCGACGGGCCGTTGGTCGACACCTGCGGCACCGGGGGCGACGGCGCCGATACCTTTAACATCTCGACCACCGCCGCCTTCGTGGTGGCGGGGGCCGGGGTGAAAGTAGCCAAACATGGCAACCGGGCGGTCTCGTCGAAGTCGGGCTCCGCCGACGTGCTGGCGACCCTCGGCGTGAAACTCGACGCCCCGACCGAAAAGGTCGAAGGGGCGTTAAAAGAGATCGGCATCTGCTTTCTCTTCGCACCGGCCCATCACGGCGCCATGAAACACGCCATCGGTCCTCGCCGGGAGATGGGGATACGGACCATTTTTAACGTCTTGGGCCCCCTCACCAATCCGGCCGGCGCCACGTCGCAACTGATCGGCGTCTTCTCCCGCGATCTGATCGTCCCGCTGGCCGAAAGTCTGGGGCGGCTCGGCAGCAAGAACGTCTATGTGGTTCACGGCGCCGACGGGTTGGACGAGATCACCATCACCGGCGACACCGATGTGGCCCACTGGAACGGAACCGACGTGGTCGAGACCACCGTCTCGCCCGGTCAGTTCGGCCTCCCGACCCACGACGCCGCATCGCTGGCCGGAGGGGACGCCCATCGAAACGCTTCTATTGCCCGATCAATCCTCGCCGGCGAAAAGGGCGCCCATCGGGATATCGTGTTGCTGAACGCCGGGTTCGCCCTGGCCGCCGCCGGAGCGGCCGCCACCCCCGAAGAGGGGATTCGCTTGGCCGTCGCCTCTATCGACAGCGGCGCGGCGGCCGCGAAACTTTCCGCCCTCGTTTCCTACATGGCTTCCTGACCGACCATGAGCCAGCTCGCCCGACAGACCGCCCGGCGGAACAAGATCGTCGCCGACGCCAAACGGATCGTCGTCAAGGTCGGTTCCGGCGTTCTCACCGGCGAGACCTACGACGAAGTGAACGAAGAGGTGGTCGCCCTTATCGCCGGTCAGGTGGCCGAACTGATCGCCCAAGGACGAAAAGTCTCCCTCGTCTCCTCCGGGTCGGTGGCCATCGGAGCGCGTCGTCTCGGCATCCCCCGGCACGGCTTGTCGATCCCCGACAAACAGGCCGCCGCCGCTTTGGGGCAAGGGACGTTGATCTCCCTCTGGGCCGCCGCCTTCGCCGCCTACGATCTCAAGGTCGGGCAGGTTCTTTTGACCCACGACGATCTGGCCAACCGGCGACGGTTCATCAACGCCCGGAACACGGTCAACGCGCTGCTCGATTTCGGCGTCGTTCCGATCTTCAACGAGAACGATACGGTGGCGGTCCACGAGATTAAATTCGGCGACAACGACACCTTGTCGGCCCGGATCACCAACGTTATGGAGGCCGATCTGTTGGCGATCCTCTCCGACGTCGACGGCCTCTACACCGCCGATCCCCGGCTCGATCCGCGGGCGACGCCGATCCGTTTCGTCGAGAGGGTCGACGAGACGATCATGGGAATGGCGGGCGACTCGTCGTCGGCCACCGGTTTGGGCGGCATGGCGTCGAAAGTCCGCGCGGCCAAAGAGGCGGCCCGGTTCGGCGCGGCATCGCTCATCGTGGCCGGCGCCCAACACGGCGCTCTCACCGGCGCCATAGCCGGGGAAGAGCGGGGCGCCTTTTTCTTCCCCCACGAAGACCGGCTCTCCAGCAAGAAGCATTGGATCGGCTTCACCCTGACGACCCGCGGCACGTTGGTGGTCGACGAAGGCGCCAAAACGGCTTTGACCACCAAAGGGAAGAGCCTGCTTCCTCTCGGCATCGTCGAAGTGCGAGACGAATTCGAAAGCGGCGAAGCGGTCTTGGTCGCCGGACCCGACGGGGTTCCTTTCGCCAAAGGGCTGGTCGGGTACCACTCCCACGAACTGGTGCGGATCATGGGGAAACATTCGTCGCAGATCGAACCGACTCTGGGCTACACCTTTCACGACGAGGCGATCCATCGGGACGATCTGGTTCTCCTCGACTAGCCCCCTCGCACCTTCCTCCTTCCCCGCGTATACTAAACCGAGACGTTCATGCGAGAGGAACCATGCCGACCATCGAAGAGATCAAACAGACCGTCGAGACCATCGCCGCCGACGCCCGGAAAGCCTCCCGTCGGCTGGCGGCCCTCACCAGCGACCAAAAGAACCTCGCTATCGTCGCCATGGCGACCCGTTTGCGCGAACATAAGCAGACCATCTTGGCCGCGAACGCCAAAGATATGGCCGCTGGCGCATCGACCCTCTCGTCGGCTATGCTCGACCGGCTGATGCTCGACGAAAAGCGGATCGACGCCATCGCCGACGATCTCGACTACATCGCCACCCTTTCCGATCCGGTGGGGGAGATCTCCGAGATGACCTTACGCCCCAACGGACTTCGGGTCGGGCGGATGCGGGTTCCCCTCGGCGTGGTCGGCGTCATCTACGAATCGCGCCCCAACGTCACCGCCGACACCGCCGCCCTCTGCCTGAAAGCGGGGAACGCCGTGATCTTGCGTGGCGGTTCGGAGGCGGCCCATTCCAACGAAGCCATCGCCGATCTGCTGGGCGACGCGCTGGAGGCCGAAGGGGCGCCGAGACAAGCGATCCAACGGCTCCCCTTCTCCGACCGGGAGGGGGTTTTGCACCTTCTCAAACAAGATCGATACGTCGATCTGATCGTCCCCCGTGGCGGCTATGGCCTCATCCGGTTCGTGGCGGAGAATTCCTTGATCCCGGTGGTGAAACACGACAAAGGGGTCTGCCATATCTACATCGACCGGGAGGCCGATCTGGCCATGGGGGTGAAAATCGCCGTCAACGCCAAGGCCTCCCGTCCGTCGGTCTGCAACGCGTTGGAGACCTTGCTGGTCCACCGCGCCGTGGCCGAGGCCTATCTGCCGATGGTGGCCGAACCGATGGGTAAGGCCGGGGTCGAGCTGCGGGGATGCGCCGTCACGAAAGCGATCCTCCCGGAGATCGCTACCGCCACCGACGCCGATTGGGACGAAGAGTATGGGGCGTTGATCCTTGCGGTGAAGGTGGTCGATTCCTTCGAGGGGGCCGCCGATCATATCGCCGCTCATAGCTCGGGCCATTCGGAGGGGATCGTCACCGAAAGCCACCGGACCGCCATGCGGTTCCTGGCCGAGATCGACAGCGCGGCGGTGATGGTCAACGCTTCGACGCGCTTCAACGACGGTGGCCAGTTCGGCTTGGGCGCCGAGGTCGGCATCTCCACCCAGAAGCTCCATGCCCGGGGGCCGATGGGGATCGTCGACCTGACCTGCCGCAAATGGATCGTCTTCGGCGACGGGCAGATTCGGGAGTAGCGGTATGAACGTCGGAATCTTCGGCGGCGCTTTTAATCCGATTCACGTCGGGCATCTGGCGGCGGCCCGCGAAGCGGCGGAGATCGTCGGTCTCGACAAGATCGTGCTGGTCGTTTCGGCCCGTCCTCCCCACAAGAGCGACGAAGAGATGATCGACGTCGAGAGCCGCTACGCCATGGTGGCGCTCGCCTGCGCCGACGATCCCCTCTTCGAACCTTCCGACGCCGAGATCGCCCGCGACGGACCGTCGTACACCGTCGATTCGATGAAGTTCTTCAAAGAACGATACGGCGAGAGCGCCCCCTTTATCGTGGGGCAAGACGCGGCGGAAGATATGGCCTCGTGGAAGTCGGCGGCGACGTTTCTGAAAACCACCAATATCATCGTCGTGACCCGCCCCGGCTACGACCCGGCCACGTTGCTCGACGTGCTCCAATCGACCCTTTCGGTTCGGTATAAGAACCTCTCGCTGGTCCAGTCGGGCAAGGGGGCGAAAGGGCGTTTGACCACCATCGGCGTGGTCGGCGGATCGACCACCATCAGCCTCGTCGAAGTGACGCCGATGGGGGTCTCGTCGACGATGATCCGAAAAAGAGTAGCTATGGGGCGTTCGGTTCGATATCTTGTCCCGGACGCCGTGCGAAGCTATTTGGAACGAAAAAAAGAAGCCGACGCCGGATGAGACAACGCTTCCGAAAGGAGCCCGCTTTTGATGAACCGATCCACCGTGGCTTTGAGCCGGGGAAAACGCCCGTGACCGGCGCCGACGAGGCGACGGAAGGCGTCGTTCACCGTGCGACCCTATGCTATAATGCGGCCTCGTCGAAGAAGGCGATCGACCTGATCGCCCTCGACCTGCGGGGGTTGTCGGATGTGGCCGACGTTTTCCTTATCGCCACGGGGCGCTCTCGCACGCAGGTGCAGACCATCGTCGACGCCATCGAGGCGGCGCTTCGGGCGACGGGCGATAAGAAGTATCACGTCGAGGGATACGATACCGGTCGATGGGCGCTCATCGACGCTGGTGATGTGGTGGCCCATGTCTTTGACGAAGAGGCCCGCGACTACTACGGTTTGCAACGGCTCTGGGCCGACGCCAAACCCTTTCCGTTGGAGACGCCCGCCGAAAACGGCGAGCACGCATAGGATTGATCGATGGAGAAGAATAGCCTCGAAACCTACCGTCAACTGCTGACCGGTTTGCGGAGCAAAATCACCGGCTCTTTCGAAAAGACCATCGAGTCGAGCAAGGAAGAGTACGGAACCGACGTTCCCGACGTGAACGACGAAGCGACCCGCACCATGCAGCGGCGGATCCTTCTCGAATATGGCGACCGCCAGCACGAGATGATCACCAGCATCGACGAGGCGCTGGAGCGGATCGAAGCGGGAGAATATGGCGAATGCCAGGAATGTGGCGATAACATCCCCGAAAAGCGGCTGGAGCTGATCCCTTACGCTTCTTACTGCGTCCGTTGCAAGGAGCGGCTGGAGAGGGAAGAAAAGGAAAACGGGTAACCCCCGATGCCGCTACGCCTGCTGATATTCTTCGTTCTCCTCGCGGGCGGCGTCTTCTCCTTGGCCTATCTGAACAACGTTCCCTATCCGGTCGCCCTCTCCCCCGGCTGGGTGATCAACCTCTCGGCCGCATCCCTTTTCACCGTCGGCCTTCTCGTCGGCGTGGTCTCGGTTTTCCTCCTCTATCTCTACGACGTCTTCGCCGACGGGCTCAAGCGTCTTAAGGATAAAGTCACCCTCTCCCGGGGCGCCAAAGTAGAAGAACTCTATCGGGAAGCGGGCGACCGACTCCTGCTCGAAGATGATCGGGACGGCTTGCGTCTGCTGGAACGGGCGTTGGGGATTGACAAAAACCACGTTCCGTCGCTTATCGCCCTAGGGCGCGCCCGACGTCTCGACGGACGGGTATCGGAAGCGATCGAACTGCACAGCCGGGCCAAAGCCGCCGACCCGGCCAGCGTGGCCGCCCTCCTCGAACTGGCCGAAGATTACGTCGCCGACCGCCAGTTCGCCAACGCCATCGCCTCGCTGGCGGACTTGGCCGCCGACCGAATCGGATCGGGACGCCCCCGCGCCCGGATGCGCGATATCTACCTTGCCGTCGGCAACGTCGATGAAGCGGTGAAGGCGCAACAGGGGGTGGTCGACGCGGCGCCTTCCGACCGGAAAAAAACCGAGCGGGAGACCTTGACCGGCCTTCTCTACGAACAGGCCCGACGGCGCGCCGAAGAGGGGGGCTTCGCCGCCGCCGCAGACGGCTATCGGCAGGTCTTGCGCAACGACCCGTCGTTTCTTCCGGCCACGTTGCGCTTGGCCGAGTTGACCGACCGGCAAGGGCGAACCGAGGAGGCTCTCAAGACTCTCGAAAGAGGATTCCGCCGCTCCGGCTCCCCCCTCTTGGCCAAGGCGATGGAAGGGCTCTTGCGCGCGCGGGGAGAAGACGACCGGGGGACGTCGCAATTGATGTGGGCGAAGAATATCGCTCCCGATAGCGGCGCGATTCGTCTCTTGCTCATCGCTTCTCTGTTGCGCAACGAGCGACTGGACGAAGCTGAAAAAGAATTGATCGGCGCCGCCTCTGTCGCCGACCGGAGCCCTTTGTACCATCTGTTGGTGGCCGAGACGGCGCGGCTTTCGGGGGATCAGACGAAGATCGCTCTCCCGCTGGAGACGGCGCTGAATCGAGAGATGGCTCTGCTCTTCCGTTTCGCCTGCGAATCGTGCGGTTCGGTGACGGAAGAGTACGCCGGACGGTGCCCGGCTTGCGGAACATGGAACGGGCTGAATCCTGTCGAGCCGTAACCCATACCCTGACATTTATCGAAAGACGGCTGTTATGAGCGATTCCTATTCGATGCGCCTTGCGTGGCGCGGGCTTATCGGCGAAGGTTTTTTCACCTCGATGGTGACGATTTTTCCCGCCTTCTTCCTCTCCACCTTCTTTGAGAACTGGCAAAGAGACGTCCTGACCAAAGAGGCCAATAACGAAAATATCGACCGGATCAAAAGCGCCCTCGACGTCGATCTGCCGGGGCTGGTCTGGGTGGCGTTCGGCGGACTTTTTCTGGTCTGGCTGGCCATCGCCGCCGCCCGGGTCGTCAACGGACGGGTGACGGTGGACGATACCGGCGTCACCCTTCGTCGCGGGTCGTTTCGCCCCCACGAAATCCATATCGACTTCGACGAGATCGAAGGGCTCTTTATTCGGAAGATCGGTATCGACGGACTTTTGGGGATCGGCGGACTCGGCATTTTGTTTAAAGACGCCGCAGGGGACCTCTTAATCATCACCGGCCTCCCCGACCCGGAGAGGATGGCCGAAGAGATCGAGAAACGGCGCATGACCAACGCGCGGGCGAATCGTTCGACGGAACAAGCGGCGCTTTAATCGGTCGTCGGCGATGCGCTAAAGATCATCCGCCCGTGTTCGCGGGAGTTCTCGATGAAGACTTTGTTGTTCTCCCGCCCCGCCACCAACGAACCTGCCACGTAGAGTCCCGGCACGTTGGTCTCTAACGTCGACGCATCGTACGTCGGCGCCAAAGTGGTCGGATCGACGATCACCCCGGCGGCGGCCAGCAACGGGGTGTCGGGATGGTAGCCGGTGAGGGCGAAGACGAAATCGTTGGCGACGGTTTCGCTCTCTCCCCCGTCCACCCGGGCGACGTCGATCTCTTCCCTGCGGATGGCGGTGACCTTCGACGAGAAACGGGCGACCACTTTCCCCTTTTCGATCATCTTCTCGATGTCGGGGCGGACCCAATACTTCACCGAGTCGGAAAGGGTGGCGCCCCGATGAATCATCGTCACCCGCGCTCCCGCCCGCGCAAAGTTCATGGCCGCCTCCACCGCCGAGTTCTTCCCGCCGACAACGGCGACGTCGCACTCTCGGTACGGATGGGCTTCGGTGTAGTAGTGGCTCACCTTCGGCATCTCTTCGCCGGGGATGCCGAGCAGGTTCGGTTGGTCGTAGTAACCGGTGGCGACGATGACCCGACGGGCGTAGAGGTCGCCACGGGTGGTGGCGACGCCGAACCCTTCGCCCACTTTGACGATGGCGGTGACGCCGGTATAGGGGGAGAGGTTCAGACCGTAATGATCGGCTACCCCCCGATAATATTTCAGCGTCTCGATCCGCGAAGGGCGAAAGGAGGGGGAGACGAAAAGAAGGTCGCCCACCGACATCAGGTCGGCGGTGGAGAAGAAGGTCATGTCGGCCGGGAACCGATAGATCGCATCGACCAGCCCCCCTTTGTCGACGATCAGATAGTCGACCCCGAGACGGGCCGCTTCGATGCCGCAGGCCAAACCGGCCGGCCCGGCCCCGATGATGAGGGTGTCGATACGTCGGCTCATTGAAAACTCCTTGATGCGCCCGTCGCCCAAAAGGGCGCGTCGGGTGTGTAACTGGTATAATGCCCCGACATTTTCCCCCATACGAACCATCAGACCAAGAGATTCATGAGCGAGTACCTGTTCGAGATCGGAACCGAAGAGATTCCCTCCGGCTATATCTTCCACGCGATCGAAGCTTTGGAGAAGGCCGTGAAGGCCCGCCTCGCGGAGCTTTCCCTCCCGACCGACGACGTGACCCTCTACGCCACGCCGCGCCGGTTGGCGGTGAGTGTGGCCGGTCTGCCGACGGAACGCCCGCTGACCAAAGTAACCGCTCTCGGCCCCCCGGCCAAAGCCGCTTTCGACGCCGACGGAAAACCGACCAAAGCGGCCCACGGTTTCGCCCGCGGGAAAGGAATCGACGTCGCGTCGATCCGCATCGAGAAGACCGACAAGGGGGAATACGCCGCCGTCGACATCGAAGAGGGGGGAGAGCCGGTCGCCATCTTGCTGGCCGGTGAGATGGAGAAGATCGTCTTGGGACTCCCGTTTCCGAAATCGATGATATGGGGCGACGGCACCGTCCGCTTCACCCGCCCGGTCCATTGGGTGGTGTCGCTGTTCGATGGCGCCGTGGCGCCCATGAGCGTGGCCGGGGTCGCAGCGGGGAACGAAACGCGAGGGCATCGCTTCATGGCGCCCGGCTCGTTCGCCGTCGTCGGGCGGGACGATTACGTGGCGAAATTGGAGAAAGCTTTCGTTTTGGCCGATCGACAAGATCGGCGCAATGTCGTAATGGAGAAAGCGAACGAAGTCGCCGTGGAGAACGGCGCCGCGCTGCACATCGACCACGCCCTCATCGAGATGATCACCGACCTGACCGAATGGCCGGTCCCTCTCTACGGCGCTTTCGACGAGCGATTTCTCGCTCTGCCTGAGGAGGTCATTCGCACCTCGCTCAAAGAGCACCAACGGATGTTCACCGTCACGCGCGACGGTAAACTGACCAACGGTTTTATCGGCGTATCGAACACCGATCCGAAAGACCCCGCCGTTGTCGTCGGGGGGTATCGCCGCGTGCTCGGCGCCCGTCTCTCCGACGCCCTCTTCTTCTTCGAAGAAGATCGGAAAAAGCCGCTGGCCACCTTCGCCGAAAAACTGGACGCCGTCGTCTACCAGAAAAAACTCGGTTCCGTGGGGGAGAAGGTTTCCCGCGTGGCGGCGTTGGCGAAATCGATCGCAGAGATGGTTGACCCTTCTCTCGCCGACAAGGCGGTCGAAGCGGCCCATCTGGCCAAGGCCGATCTCGAAACCCAGATGGTCTACGAGTTCCCCGAACTGCAAGGCTACATGGGGCGCGAATACGCTTTGCGCGAAGGGATCGACCGGGAGGTCGCCGAGGCGATCTACGAAAGCTACCTCCCCCGCTCGGCCGGCGATCAGCTCCCTTCCACCGATCTGGGGCGTATCCTCGCGCTTGCCGATAAAATCGAAACGGTGGTCGGGTGCTTCTCGGTGGGGCTCGTCCCCACCAGCGCCCAAGACCCGTTCGCGTTGCGCCGCCAGACCTTGGGGGTCATCCGCATCTTGACGGAGCGGGCCGACGAAGGGGACGCCCGTTTCGCCCTCCCCTTCGGAGCGTTGCTCGACACGGCGCTGGCCAACCTCGAAGGGAAACGGACCGAGCCGACGGAGAAAGTGGCCGCCGATCTGGCCGAATTCTTCGCCGGGCGCATTCGCAACTCTCTCCCCCCTTCCGTCGCCACCGACGTGGTCGCCGCCGTGTTGGCCGCAGGCTTCGACACCATCGGAGACGTCTACCTCCGCATCGTCGCTCTCGACGCGTTCCGCGCCGACCCTTCGTTCGAAGCGTTGTCGGTCGCTTTCAAGCGGGTGGCCAACATCGCCAAAGAGCATACCCCCGGCGACGTCGACCCGGCCCTGTTCGATCATCCTTCGGAACAGGCGTTGGCCGACGCCACCGCCGCCGTGGCCTCCTCCGTGGCGACCCTTATGGAAAAGCGGGCCTACGCCGACGTTTTGCGGCAGGTGGCGACCTTGCGCCCCACGGTCGACGCTTTCTTCGACGGGGTGATGGTGATGGCCGACGATAAAGCCGTCCGCGCCAACCGACTCGACATCTTGTCGGGCGTCGCCCGGTTGCTCGCCCCCATCGCCGACTTCTCGCGGCTTGCCAGCTAAGAGGAACGTTCTTCTATTCTCCCACTAGCCAATTCCGAGGAGCGTTATCGAGGCAGGCGCTGGTAGGAGAACGTGGTCGGGAAAGCGGAGCGTACACGTAAGTACGTGAGCATTTCACGACCGCGTTCGACACCCCAGCGGCCACGTAGATAGCTCCGGCCTCTATGAAAGAAACCGGCGGAGGCGGGGGATAAGATCGTTCTTATCGACCGGCTTCGTCAGGAAATCGTCGGCCCCTGCTTGGATGATTTTCACCCGGGTCTCCATACTGTGATCGGCGGTCACGATCATGACCGGCGGACCGGCGGCGCCCCCATTTTTCTTGATCTCCTGCAAAAGCTCCAGACCGTCGAGATCGGGCATGTTCAGATCGGTCACCACACAGTCGATCCGCCGCTCTTTCAAAACGCTCAACGCCTCTTCCCCCCCCGACGCCGTCACCGTATCGACATCCAGATCTTTGAGCAGGGCGACCATAAGGAGGCGGGCCGCCTTCTCGTCGTCGACCGCCAAGACCGTCGGGCGAAGCGACGGGAACGTCACCCGGAACCGGGCGCCGATATCGGGCGACGATTCCACGTCGAGTTCCCCCTTCATCGCCTTCATCAGATCGTGGGCGTAGGGGAGGCCGAGCCCGGTCCCCATTTCACCGGCGCTCCCTTTGGTGGAGGTTTTCACTTCGTGACGAAACAGGTTCGGCAGAATCGCGGCGTCGATCCCCGGCCCGTTATCCTCTACCAGCAATCCGGAGGAATGCCCCGGATCGACCGAGACGACGACCCGTTCTCCCGCCGAGAGGAACTTCACTCCGTTGCTCAAAAGGTTCTGCAACACCTCGTTCAAAAGCTCCGGGTCGGCGAAGAGCCGCATGCCGGGGGGGACGTCGTTCTTCAGCGTGACTCCTTTGGTCGTCGCCTGCAACGAGACCCCCCTCATGGCGACGGCGATGATCTGATGGGCGTCGATGAACCGGGGGCGGGGAGTGATCTTGCCGGTTTGGAGGCGGCTGATGTCGAGCAGCTCTTCGATCATGTGGGTCATCCGATCGCCCGACTGGATCACCGAATCGACCAGCGAGACCATCTCCGGTTTCATGCCCCCCCCCCTTCGTCACGAACCGTCCGCATGGCGCCGACGATGGCCGCGAAGGGAGAGCGAAGATCGTGGGCCACAAGACTGACGAACTGGTCTTTTATTTTTGTCGCTTCCTCGGCCGTCTCTTTGGCGACCACCAATTCGCCTTCGGCTTTTTTCTGATCAGTGACATCGATCAAGACGCCGGTCAGATGATCGACCTTTCCGGCGAAGTCGAACACCCCTCGGCCCCGTTCGGCGATCCATCGTTCCTCTCCGCGCGCGTTTTTGATCCGGTATTCGATTACGTAGGGCGCCAGGTTGGCGAGCGCCTGCTGCACCTTCTCGTAAACCATCTCCCGATCTTCGGGAACGATCAGGTCGTCCATATGGATTTCTCGACGCGGGGGAAGGAAGGCTTCCGGCTTATAGCCGGTGATTTCGAAGATATGGGGGCTGACGAAATCGAAGCTCCACTTCGGGTCGTTCTGGCAGGCGTAGACCGCGCCGGGGATGGTGACGACCAGCGACCGGAACCGCTCTTCGGCGCCTTCTCGTTCGCGGCGTCGTTCGACCCGAAGGGCGGCGACGAAAAGAAGGAGCGACACCAACGCCCCGCCGACGTAGATGCCGGCTCCTTCCTGCGCGCCGTAACGTTCGAAATAGGCGGGACGGGCGGCCACCCGAATAGTCCATTCATGACCGTAGAGCGGAAACGTTTTTTCGCGGGTCAGGTCGCCGACGGCCTCGTGAAACTTTTCGCTGGCCCACATAAAGGTCGACTCGCCGAAACCGTCGCCGTCGAATATCTCCAGCTCGATCACCTCGTCGTCGGGTATCCAATGGTAGAGGCCGGAGAAGGAGCCCTCCATGAAGTCCCCCATCCTGAAGGGGCTGTAGACGAATCCGCGAAAAGCTTTGCGGCGTTGTTCCGGCGTGTCGACGGTGGCGCCCCGCTGATAGAGCGGAAGGTAAAGAATGAAACCGGCCTGTTTCCCCTTGTCGACCTCCTGCACCAGCTCCACCTTCCCCGATAAAGCGGTGATCCCTTCGTCCCGCGCCCGGGTCATGGCTTCACGCCGGGTTTCTTGGGAGAACATGTCGTAGCCGACGGCCCGTTGATTGCGCCAGTCGAGCGGTTCGAGATAGACGATGGGATAGTAGATATCCCGGTCCCCCTCCGGGTGGATATGGAAATCGTGCAATCCGTCGTCGCGCATGCTTTTGGTCAGCGTGTCCCGTTCGCCCGGCAAGGTCTGTTTGGCGTAACCGACCCCTTGGATACCGGGGTAGCTGGCGGAGAGGTGGAGGGTGTCGACGTAGCGTTTCCATTCGTCGCGGGTGACCTCTTCGGAGGCCATGAAGAGAGCCACGCCTCCGCGCAAGACCTGCTCGTAGGCGAGCATCCGCCGGCGCAGATGCCAGTCGACGCTGTTGACGGTATTCTCGAACCGTTCCTCCACCGCCAGCCGTTCGTTCTCCACCGCACGGTAGCCGCCGTAAAACGTCAGAAGAAGGGTTACGGCGAAGGCGACCCAGACCAGCGACAACCAGACCGGACGTTTCACGAAGCGTCTCCTTCGACGACAGGGGCGAACGAAAAGGGATCGCTCTTATTGTATCCCCCAGAGCGTCTCATCGCCCCTTTCGCTTTTGGCCGATGAAGGATAGAATTCGACGATCGCGAAAGTCTTGCAATGAGGAGGGGCGTTATTATGGCTTCCAAGAAGTTTGTCTACTATTTCGGCCCCAAAGGCGCCGACGGCGCCGCCGACATGAAAAACCTGCTGGGGGGGAAAGGCGCCAACTTGGCCGAGATGTGCAACCTCGGCATTCCGGTGCCGGCAGGGTTTACCATCTCCACCGAAGCGTGCGTCCATTATTTCACCAACAAAAACCGGTGGCCCGACGGACTCGATGCGCAGGTGAAAGCCGGGATCGCCCGTCTCGAAAAGGAGATGGGGAAAACCTTCGGCGACACCGCCAACCCGTTGCTCCTTTCCATCCGTTCCGGCGCGCGGGCTTCCATGCCCGGCATGATGGATACGATCCTCAACTTGGGGCTCAATGACGAGGCGGTGAAAGGAGTGATCCTGAAAACCGGCCAACCCCGGTTCGCGTGGGATTCGTATCGTCGGTTCGTCACCATGTTCGGCGACGTGGTGTTGGGAGTGGAACGGAAGAAGTTCGAACACCTGATGAACAAGGTCAAAAAAGAACGAAAGATAAAACTCGACACCGACCTGACCGCCAATGATCTTGAACTCCTCACCGGCCGGTTCAAAGATCTGGTGAAAAAAGAGACGAAAAAACCGTTCCCCCAAGACCCGTTCAAACAGCTGACCCTCGCGGTCAACGCCGTCTTTGGTTCGTGGAACAACCCCCGCGCCGACGCCTATCGCAAAATGTACGACATCCCGGTCTCGTGGGGGACGGCGGTCAACGTCCAGTCGATGGTCTTCGGCAACATGGGCGAAGACTCGGGCACCGGCGTCGCCTTCACCCGCGACCCCTCCACCGGCGAACGGAAATTCTTCGGCGAGTTTCTCTTTAACGCCCAAGGGGAAGACGTCGTCGCCGGGATAAGAACCCCCCTCTCCGTCGAAGGGATGGGGGAGAAAGTCCCTCAAGCGAAAAAAGATCTCGACGCCATCTATAAAAAGCTCGAACAACATTATCGAGAGATGCTCGATATCGAGTTCACCGTCGAGAACAAGAAGCTCTGGATGTTGCAGGTGAGGGTCGGCAAACGGACCGCCGCCGCCGCCGTCCGTATCGCCGTCGAGATGGTGGCCGAGAAAAAAATCACCAAAGAAGAAGCGGTCATGCGGGTTCATCCCGACCAGCTCGACCAACTGTTGCACGACACCATCGATCCGAAAGCCGACATCGAAGTCTTGGCCCGCGGCCTTCCCGCCTCCCCCGGCGCAGGGGTGGGCCAGGTGGTCTTCAATGCCGAAGAGGCTATCGAAAAAGCGGCCGGCGGCGAGCAGGTGATTCTGGTTCGCCAAGAGACCAGCCCCGACGATATCGGCGGCATGAACGCGGCCCAAGGGATTTTGACCGCCACCGGCGGCATGACCAGCCACGCCGCCGTCGTGGCCCGCGGCATGGGGAAATGTTGCGTCTCCGGCGCCGAAGATATCCGCATCTCCGAAAAGAACCAACTCTTCATCGTCGGCAAAACCGCCGTCCATAAAGGAGACTGGCTCACCCTCGACGGTTCCACCGGGCGGGTGATCCTCGGCAAAGCGCCGTTGGTGACGCCGACTCTCTCCGCCGAGTACGACACCCTCATGGGATGGGCCGACGGGATGCGACGCCTGACCGTCCGGACCAACGCCGACACCCCCCACGACGCCACCGTCGCCCGCCAGTTCGGCGCCGAAGGGATCGGCTTGTGCCGAACGGAGCATATGTTCTTCGAAGGGGACCGGATCATGGCGGTGCGGGAGATGATCCTCGCGCGGAACGAAAAGCAACGAGACGCGGCGTTGAAAAAACTGATGCCGATGCAGAAGGCCGACTTCATCGGCATCTTCACCGCCATGGAAGGACTGCCGGTGACGGTGCGGCTCCTGGATCCGCCGTTGCACGAGTTCCTGCCGAAAGAAGATACCGAGTTCGCCGCGCTGGCGCTGGTCATGAACGAACTGATGACCGACCTGCGCGACCGGGCGGCGTCGCTCCACGAGTTCAATCCGATGCTCGGCCACCGGGGATGCCGGTTGGGGGTCACCTTCCCGGCGATCTACGACATGCAGGTCCGGGCCATCATGGAAGCGGCCGCCGAACTTCGCAAGAAGAAAAAAGATGTCCGCCCCGAGATCATGATCCCGCTGGTGGCCCACCACGCCGAACTCGAACTCCTCCGGGAGCGGGTCGAACGGGTGGCCGCCGAAGTGATGAAAGCGAAAAAGATCGACATCCCCTACATGGTCGGGACGATGATCGAATTGCCCCGCGCCGCTCTCACCGCCAACGAGATCGCCCCGTACGCCGATTTTTTCTCCTTCGGCACCAACGACCTGACCCAGACCACCTTCGGGTTGTCGCGGGACGACGCCGAGCAGGGCTTCCTGGTGGAATATCTGCGCCGTGGGGTGTTGAAGAAAGATCCCTTCGTCGCCATCGACGCCGACGGCGTGGGGCAGCTCATGCGGATCGGCCTCGAACGGGGCCGAAGCGTGAAGCCGCACCTGAAAGTCGGCATCTGTGGTGAGCACGGCGGCGAACCGTCGTCGGTCGCCTTCTGCGACAGCCTCGGATTCGACTACGTTTCGTGTTCCCCCTACCGGGTCCCCATCGCCCGTCTCGCCGCCGCGCAAGCGACGATCAACGAGAAACGGGCCGCCGCCGTCACCGCGAAACCGAAGGCGAAGAAGAAAGCCGCCAAGAAGGGGAAGAAGAAGTAACCGTCACGTTCGTTTCGAGAAGCCCCGGCGTCGCTTCGATACCGGGGCTCCCCTACGGGGGAGCGATGGACTCTGCCGTTTCCTTTCCGACATCGGCGTCATGTAGCCGTTCGCCTGCGCCGCCTCGCCATGGACCGGCGAAGAAACTCCTACTCCACGATGGCCCCGGCGTTAAGGAGCCAGCGGGCCAACGCCAGCGGGTAGAGGGGGTCGGGGTTGGCGGCGTTCATCTCGCGGATCGAGAAGGCGTACTTCACCACATGGTCATCCCCTTTCGCCAAGGCGGACGAAAGCATTAGCTCCATATCCATCGCCACCTCCCGTTCGCGCGGCGTCACGTTGTTCGATTCCTCCCCCGTCAACGGCGCATCGGCGTCGGCCACATAAAGGGCCGCCACCGCCGTCCAGAGATGGCGAAGGAGCGACACCTGCTCCACATCGGTCACATACGGCGCCAAAACGCGGGCCGCATGAGCGCCGGTGAGGCAATGAATGAAGGTGATCGCCGACCGCCCCGGATTGGCGAGGTAGAGACGGGCCGATGCTTTCGACAACCGGATGAGAGCCTTTGTCGGGTCGTCGATGATGAGCGCAGCCGCCAACGCCGGGAACGACGGGTCGTCATTCAGCGGCGTCACCCGTTCGAATATCATTCCCCGTACCCGCCGGGCGTCGGGAAGGAGCGGCGCGTCGACGAGGAGCTTTGTCGGATCGACGGCGACAGCGGCGCCGTTCGGTTTCGGCAACGGTTGAAATCGGGCCGCCCACGACGCCAACCCGATGGCCAGTTCGATCCGTCGTTGCAACGTATCCTCCTCTTCCAACGCCATGACCGCATAGGCGGTTCGAATGGCCCCATGCAACGCCGCCGCCATCATCCCCGGCGCAAGGCGGGGAATCCAGTCGGCCAAGAACCAACGCCATCCGCCGGGGCGTAACTTCTCGACGAAATAGTCGCGCCAATCGGTGAGCCGCGTCGGATCGCCCAAGGCCACCGCAAGGCCAGCTTCGTCGATGGTCGCCACCGGCGTCGGCCACGGCTCGTAGCGTGGGGCTTGGTCGGCGATGAAGGTCTCGAGCCGCTCCGGCGTAGCGCCGAGCGACAACATCGCCCGCATGGTCATCGGGGCGTGCGACGAAAAGCCTCGCCGATACTCCGGCGAGAACCGGGTCAACGTATAAAGAAGGGTGTCGTATCGTTTCGTCTCCATGCGCTACTATACCAACGAGAGAGCGGAGCGGGAAACCCACCCGGGCCTGTCGAAGGTGAGTGTCGGCGCGCAAGGGCCCCAGCGGGAGCGATATGACGCATGACAACCTCCGCGGCGATGGTCTTTGCCCCTATGACGGCGGGATCGGCGAAAACGTTCCCCGAGGTTAAAACGAGATGATGAACGGCGACGAACGATACATGGAACGGGCCATCGAACTGGCCATGAAAGGGAAAGGGCGGACCGCGCCGAATCCGTGCGTTGGCGCCGTTATCGTCCGTGGCGGAAAAATCATCGGCGAGGGGTGGCACAAAAAAGCGGGCGGCCCCCACGCCGAGATCGAAGCCCTCGCGTCGTGCGCGACGTCACCCGTCGGCGCCACCATCTACGTGACTCTCGAACCGTGCAACCACACCCGGGCGAACCGGCCCCTGCGCCGTGGCGGTGAAAGAAGCCGGGATCGCCCGCGTCGTCATCGGGAGCCGTGACTCCTCGCCGAAAAAGGGAGCGCGGGGAGCGGCCTCCCTGCGACGGGCTGGGGTGGCGGTCGTCACCGGCGTTCTCAAGGAGGCGTGCGACGAGCTGGTCCGCGACTTCCTCACCTTCGCCGCCACCGGTCGGCCGCACGTTATCCTGAAATGCGCCGTCACTCTCGACGGGAAGATCGCCACCAAAACCGGCGACAGCCGATGGATCACCGGCCCCGATGCAAGAAAGCGGGTTCACGCCATGCGAAACGAAGCCGACGCGGTGTTGATCGGGAGCGGTACCGCCATAGCCGACGACCCAGCCTTGACCGTTCGCCACGGACGTCCCCGGCGAAACCCGATCCGTGTCGTCGTCGACAGCCGGTTGCGGACAAAAGAGAAAAGTCAGCTCGTCGCCGACGGCGCGGCGCAAACGATCATCGTCACCACCGACGCCGCGCCGAAAGCGAAAGTCGCCCGGTTACGAAAAGCCGGGGTCGAGGTGATCGTTCTCCCTGCGAAACGGGGGCGGGTGAATCTTGGCGCCCTGATGGACGAGCTGGGACGGCGCAACGTCATGCGGCTCCTCGTCGAAGGGGGGGGAGAACTGGCCGGGGCGTTGATGGAACAACGGCACGTCGACGAGGTCGCCTTTTTCATCGCGCCGAAAATCGCCGGCGGTTCCAACGCCGCCGTCACCGGCGGAGGGGTGGCGAAGATGGCCGACGCCTGGAGTCTGACCAACACCGTCGTCGAGTTCATCGATGGGGATATAGTTGTCAGTGGTCTCGTGATAAAGTGAAAACACAAATCAGGAGTTGTTGAATAATCATCGGAGTGCTTGGGTGATAACTATTATTCCTCAGCAGGGAATGGTTCTGAAATGCGACTTTTCTATGGGATTTCATCCGCCTGAAATGGTGAAAGCGCGACCGGTAGTTATCCTCTCAAATTATCGGCATGAATCTCCCGATTTGTTTTCTGTTGTTCCGCTCAGTACAACGCCACCAAAGAGGGTGCAGAAATACCATGTGCTGCTAAATCCGGCATCCCTCCCTTCCCATTTGAGTAGCTCGGGAGCATGGGCCAAATGCGATATGGTTTGCACCCTTGGCGTGTTCCGCCTTGATCGTTATTACCGCAAAGATGGTGCGACCGGGAAGAGGGTGTACAGCACACCCAGTGTTACGGATGAGGATTTTGAAAACATACGTCATGCTGTCGCTCACGCATTAGGCCTGAAAGGATTGTAATTAAACACTTATTGCTGTGCATAAAACTATAGCGAATCCATGTGCGGACAATTGCATTGACTGCGATATACAAGTCATTCACAATATAGATGGCCCCGGAAACGGGATCTTGCAAGTCCGCTATGCGGCAGGCTTCGGTAGGCGATAGCAAGCTTCCGAAGCCATTTTTTTTGCTCTGAGCATATCGACATGTTTACAGGCATCATCGAAGGAATCGGCGTCGTCACCGGCGTAACGCGACGGGCGGCGGACGTGACCATCGCCGTGCGGGCGGGGAACGTGGTCCGCGACCCGGTCATCGGCGAGTCGGTGGCCTGCGACGGGGTTTGCCTGACGGTGGTGAAAGCCGAGGCGGGGGCGCTCTTCTTCGACGTCTCGGCGGAGACGATCGACCGCTCGACGTTTCGTGACGTCGCCGCCGGGCGGAAGCTGAACCTCGAACGGGCGTTGCGCGTCGGCGACCGGCTGGGGGGGCATATGGTTTCGGGCCATGTCGACACCATCGGAACCATCGGGGCCGTCAACCGGTCGGGCGCCGGTTACCTCGTTGAAATAGACCTCCCTCCCGCTGGCCAAAAATACGTCATCGAAAAAGGTTCCATCGCTATCGACGGGATCAGCCTGACGGTAGCCAAGAAAGGCCCCTCGTCGGTGACGCTCGCTCTCATCCCCCACACTTGGAAGGCGACAAGCTTGGGGGAGAAGAGGGTCGGGAGCCGGGTGAATGTCGAATATGATATGATGGCTAAATACGTTGAAAACTTTGTCCGTCCTTCGGAGCCCGCTCCCGGTGGTGGTGGCGTGGACGAAGCGTTTCTGAAGTCGCACGGGTTCTGATCGAATCGGCGGCTTTACGAAGCGTCTCCGGCGTCGGATTACGAAAGCCGTAACCCCATGAACGAAACCGCATCGCACGACCCCCATTTTTCCTCCGTCCGAGAGGCGCTCGACGACTTGCGCGCCGGGAAGATGATCATCCTCGTCGACGACGAAGATCGGGAGAACGAGGGGGACCTGGTCATCGCCGCCGAGCATGTGACCCCCGAGGCGATCAATTTCATGGCCAAAGAGGGACGGGGCCTTATCTGCCTCTCGCTGACGCCGGAGCGGTGCGACGAGTTGGAACTGCCGCTGATGTCGCCGACCAACACGTCGTCCTTCGGCACCGGGTTTACGGTCTCCATCGAAGCCCGCCAGGGGGTGACCACCGGCATCAGCGCCGCCGATCGGGCCCACACCATCAAAACCGCCATCGACCCCGAAAAAGGCGCCCGCGACTTGGCCCGACCGGGGCATATCTTTCCCTTGCGCTCCCGCGAGGGGGGGACGTTGGTCCGGGTGGGGCAGACCGAAGGGTCGGTCGATCTCTGCGCGGATCGCCGGATTAAACCCTGCCGGGGTGATCTGCGAGATCATGAACGACGACGGGACCATGGCCCGGATGCCGCAGCTTGTCGAATTCGCCGAGAAGCACGACCTCCACATTCTGACGGTCAAAGAGCTGGTGGAGTATCGTCTCCGCCACGAGCAGTTCGTCCACCGGGCGGCCGAGACGACGATTCCGACCCGTCACGGGCAGTTCAACATCATCGCCTATGAGGACAAGCATCGACAAAACAACGCAGGTGGCTCTCTACATCGGCGGACGTGGCCACCGACGAACCCGGTCTTGCCGACCCCGGCGTCAGGGTGCATGCCAATGTCTCACCGGCGACGTCTTCGGCTCCGAGCGGTGCGACTGCGGCGAACAGCTCGACAAGGCGATGGAGGTGATCGCCGCCGAAGGACGAGGGGTCGTCCTCTATCTCTTTCAAGAGGGCCGGGGGATCGGGCTTATCAACAAGCTGAAGGCCTATGGGCTACAAGACGGCGGCAAAGACACCGTCGAGGCGAACACCGACCTCGGCTTCTCCGCCGATCTGAGGGACTACGGCATCGGGGCGCAGATGTTGCGCGATCTTGGCGTCCATAAGCTTCGGCTCCTGACCAACAACCCAAGGAAGATCGTCGGTCTCGGCGGTTACGGGCTTGAAGTGACCGAACGGGTGCCGCTTATCTGCGCCCCCCGCGAACATAACGAACGGTACCTCTCCGCCAAACAGTCGAAGCTGGGGCATATGCTTGACGTGATTACCGGCGGCGAATAACAGGATGCTGAAAAACGATCTGTGTGGCCGCTACGGCGCCGGAAGCGGGTTTGCGACGCTCGCGTACCCTCGTGTACGTTCCGCTTGCGCACCCGCATTTCCCTCGTAGCGCCTGCCTCGATAACGTTTTTCGACACCCTGCGAACCTACATTAAAATCGGAAGGACATCATGGCGACGATACTCGAAGGAACCCTCGACGGGGCCGGTCTCAAAATCGGCATCACCGTCAGCCGGTTTAACGACTTCCTGACCGGGAAACTGCTGGATGGCGCCGTCGATTGCCTGATCCGGCACGGCGTAAAAGACGACGCTATCACCGTCGTTCGAACCCCCGGCGCGTTCGAGCTACCGCTGGCGGTGAAGAAAATGGCCGCTTCGGGCGACTACGACGCGGTCATCGCGCTCGGCGCCGTCATCCGGGGCGCCACCCCCCACTTCGAATATGTCTCCGCCGAAGCGACCAAAGGATTGGCTTCGGCCATGATGGAGACCGGCGTGCCGGTATCTTTCGGCGTCCTGACCGTCGATTCTATCGAGCAGGGGATCGAGCGCTCCGGCGCAAAGTCGGGAAACAAAGGATTCGACGCGGCCCTCTCCGCCGTGGAGATGGCCAGCCTCATGAAAAAGCTGTAACCGGCGGTGGCTTCCCGCAGAAAATCGCGCGAAGGGATCGTCACCCTTCTATATCAGATGGATCTCCTCAAAGGGGGCGAGGTCGATCAGCCGTTGGTCGACCTCTTCGCCGACGGAGAATTCGATCCCGACGACCGGGCTTGGATCCGCCGGATGGCGGAAGGGGTGGTCGCCAGCAAAGACGACCTCGACGCCCGGCTCGACGAGGTGATGACCAACTGGACCGCCGACCGTTTGGGCTATATGGAACGGGCGATCTTGCGGCTGGCGTCCTACGAACTGATGAACGAACCGGCGACGCCGGGAAAAGTGGTCATCGACGAGGCGGTGGAACTGACCAAACGTTTCTGCGACGACGGCTCCATCGGTTTCGTCAACGGGGCGCTCGACCGGCTGTTGCGCGAAAGAATCGTCCCCGACGACCCGACGGCCCCCGTCATCCCCGACGAGGCCGACGACGAGTAAGAGGTTGTCGAGGGGGGGGGCGGATGATAACCTGATCGAACCAAACAATTACGCAGTCATACGATGCGATACGCTCTTTTTTCCGACATACACGCCAACATAGAGGCGTTTGACGAAGTGTTGGCCGACATCGATGCGGCCGGGATCGACAAAAGACTCTTCTTGGGCGATATCATCGGCTACGGCCCCGATCCGCAAGCCTGTATCGACCGGCTTTTGGAAGTGGCCGACCTGTCGCTCGGGGGAAACCACGACTGGGCCGCCGTCGGGCTGACCCGTTCCGACTACTTCAACCCCTACGCCAAAGCGGCCCTCGACTGGACCGTGTCGCAACTGCGGGAAGATCAGATCGAGTTCCTGAAACGGACACAGCCAGCGCTGGTCTACGACGGGTTCCAGGTGGCCCACTCGTCGCCGTTGGAACCGTCGGGTGGCACTACATCCTGAACCATCAGGAGGCGGTCGACAACTGCCCCCATATCCAAAACAACCTCTGCTTCATCGGTCACTCCCATCAGCCGCTGGTCATCGAATACACCACCCCCCAGACGGTCAAGGTCTTGCGCCCCTCGGCGTCGATCACCCTCTGATCCCGAGATCGCCCATATCGTCAACATCGGCTCCGTCGAAGCGGCCGCGCGATTCGGTCACCGAGTCGTGCTGGGTCCTCTACGACAGCGAAGAACGAACCGTCGGCTTCCGCCGGGACCCTGATGACATCGAAGCGGTACAGCGGAAAATGGAAGCCTTCGGCCTCCCCCGCTACTTGATCGACCGACTGGCTCTCGGTCAGATTAGCGCCGACAGTGAGCAAGATCACCACGACGTTCTCGGAAAAACCATCGCATCACGGGAGAAGATTTCCCCCGAGAAACCGGCCTACCTGATCTTCGGCGTCGATCAACGTCGCGTGGCCGACCCTGACGGACGACTCAAGAAATCGGATAGTCGCCGAC
>CALOCG010000021.1:0-121146 GCA_942491805.1 Nitrospinota bacterium | reverse complement strand
CGACCGGGTCGCCATGATTATCGACGTTGTCTTCGTCGTCCTCGTCGAGGTAGAGCTCGTAGGTGTCGGCCAGATCTTCGAAGGCGGTCAGATAGTCGTCGCCGTAGTCGTCGTTCAAGGGCAACGGCTCGTGATAGTGGGGCTGGTCCCAGAAGAAACGGAGGTCGAAATGAAACGGAATCCCCAATTTTTCGAGACCGTTTTCCATGAACTCCGGGTCGTGATGATAGACGTGGATCGTCTTATGTTCGTCGAGGAAGACCTCGTGGGTCGCCCCCTCGGCGAACATGCCGAACCCCAAGAAGCCGTCGTCCATCACCACGTCGCGCCAATCCATGAGCCAGTTTGTCAGCCGCTCGCGGGGGATTTCTTCTTCCGAGATGTAGGTGTCGTGGTCGCGGTAGAAATCGCCCGAGTGGATCTTGACCACTAGGTAGACCTTCGACGGCAATTGGTCGAGCAGTTTCAGGAACAGATCGAGCGATTTGTCGTGGGATGCGGCGATCTGGTAGTAGAAGCAACCCTCTTCTTCCAGATATTTCGCGTCATACCCCGCCTTTTGGGCGAACTCCCCCTCGGGGTAGACCCCAAAGGGATAGACAAACTCGCCGCTCCTGAACCGTTGGGACAGGTTACGGCGCAAGGGGATGCTTCCCCGGCTCGATTCACGCTCTTCCATGCTTTTAATTATGGCGGTGGCGCCCCCCCTTTTGCAAGTGAGAAACGTTCGCTCCATATACGGCGCCAGAGGAGTATGAGCCTCCTTTGCCCCCCCCATTTTAGTGAATATCCATTCCTTTTGACGTCGTTCTCCAATCGGGTAGAATGGCCCCTTGCCCGTTATCCCCTCTTATGTAGTGAGAGTAAATGAACGTCGAACGTAAAAGCGGCGCCGCCGCATGGTTGACCGTCGCCGTCACCGCCGTAGGCTTCATGGGGGCCTATGTCTTTCTTATCGTCTTGGCCCGCACACCGGGGGTGGGGCGGCTTTTTCCCGACCAATTGTTTTTCCAGACGGCGCTGATCACCCATGTGGTGTTGGCGTTGGTGATCTGGTTCCTGGCGTTCGTCATCTTCGTGATGCATTACGTCACCCCCGAAACCCGCACCGGCTACGCCGACCGGGTGACGGCCAGCGGGGCGTTGCTCGGCATATTGATCATCGTTATCACCCCCTTCACCGGCCCGGCCAACCCGACGTTGAACAACTATGTCCCGGCTCTCGACCGGGGATTGTATGTGGCCGGCGTCGGGGTTTTCTTCGTCTTCGCGGCTCTCGGCGCGGCGTTGCGGATGAAAGCGCTCGGCGCCTCGTCCCGTCCTCTGATCGTCCGGGGGAGTCTTATGGTCGCCGGGTTGGCCCTCATCTCGGCCCTTATCTGTTTCGGCGTATCGTGGGTGGGGCTTAACGCCGCCGGGGGACGGTCGGCGTTCGAGGCCCAGTATTACTACGAAATCCTCTTTTGGGGCGGGGGGCACGTTCTTCAGTTCGCCAACACCCTCGGCATGATGGCGGTCTGGGCGTTGTTGGCCGAACGGCTCTCCGGGCGAACCCCGATGCCCGACGCCGTGGCGAAGCCGATCCTCATCCTGATTTCGCTCCTGATCGTCGCCGCGCCGATTATGTATATGGTCTTCGATTACGACAGTCCGGCGCTGCGCTCTTTCTTTACGAACCTGAAAGCGTGGGGTCTCTCCTTCGGCCCGTTGATCCTCGGCGTCTTCATCGTTCGCCAGTGGGGGGGCGAGACCGGCGATCCGGTGGCCCGGCGCGGATTCGCCTTGGCGATGATCCTCTTCGGATTGGGGGGGGGCATGGCGCTCCTTATCGACGGGGCCGACACCCGCGTACCGGCTCATTACCACGGCGTCATCGGCGGGGTGACCTTGTCGTTCATGACGTTGGCGCTGGTGGCCCTGACCGAGAACGGCTGGTTGACGGCGCGGGATACATGGAAGAAGTTTCAGGTCACCCTCTACGGTGTCGGCCAAGCCCTTTTCGTCGGCGGTCTTTTCGTCGGCGGACTGGCCGGGCTGGCCCGCAAAACCTTCGGCGCCGCGCAAGAGCTCGACACGACCCTTAAATACACCGGCATGGGGATCATGGCGCTCGGCGGGTTGTTGGCCATCGTCTCCGGCGGTTTCTTCGTGGTGTTCATGATTCGCGCCTTGATGAACGGGAGACGGGCATGAGAAGCGTCATCGTCGTCATCGCCTCGCTACTGGTTGGCGGCGGATCGGCTTTCGCTGGCGACGCTCCGGCCACCTACGAACGGTGCAAGAAATGCCATGGCACGCCGGGCCAATGGTGGTCGGAGACCGTCGGACCCCGGTTGGAGAAAACGAAATATACCTTCGAGCAGTTCTACAATCAGGTAACCTACGGCTCCCGTTGGGAGGGGAAACCGAAACGGGCTTTCGCCTATCGTTCGCGGGAAATGCCGATGCAGGTGGGGCTTTCCGACGACGAGATTCGCGCCTTGTACGACTGGCTGGCGACCCTGCGCGAATAGACGAGCGTCGTATCATTTTTTGCGCTATAAATAACGAGACGGTTAAGGCGTCGCCCGTCCGTCACATTCGCTTACGTTCACCATTGGCCCCTTTCAAACCGAGGGGCTGGTAACTTCGGCCTCGCGGCCGTCTATCTGAAGAGAGGGATCAGGATGAAAAAAGCAATTCTATTGGGTATGGCCGCTGCGATGATGACGGCGGGGCCCGCGCTCGCTGGCGACCCCCCCAGCGCTTGGAACAAATGCAAAGCCTGCCACGGCATGCCGGGTGGCGGCGACAAGGTCGGCCCCGATCTGGTGAGCAGCAAAATGACCGAAGAGGAGTTTGTGAAGCAGACCCTCGAAGGCTCCGAATGGGCCGGACGCCCGGCTAAGATCGCCAAGTTCGAGAGCCGGAAGATGCCGAAGATAAAAGTCAGCGCAGAAGATGCCAAGGCGCTCTTCGCTTTCGTCCACGGCAAATAAGCGACCGACGTCTACGAGAGGGGAGGCCGACCGGCCTCCCCTTTTTTTGTCTTCCGCCACATCGTCAGCGCCAGATGCAGCGCGGCGCCCCCCGCCATCAGGGCGCCGACCACCACCATTCCGGTGGCGACCGGATCGATCTCCCAGAGGCCGGTCAAGGTCGCGGTCTTGCGGGGCAACGGGATGTGGGCCACTTTGGCGAAGCCGACACCGATGAGCAAGGTTCCGGCGCCGAAGGTGAGGCTTTCTCGATAGGGGGGGCGTTCGTAGAGTATCGCAAGGTAGATCGCCGAGATGGCGCCGAGCATCCCATGGTAATGAGCGGTTAGCGACAGGGCGGTCCGGTCGCTCATGCCGGGGACCCACGAACCGAAGGCGAAGGCGATGACCGCCAACCCGACGAGGGGCGACCCCCGCCACTCTCGCAACCCGACGATGGCGGCGCCTCCGGTGATCATGGCGACGAGGCCGAGCCCGATGCCGAGGAGCAGGGTCCAGACCAACGTATGGGTCTGCTCCACCGGGTCGATGGTCGCGTGGATGGCCGGAGACCAGAGGATCAATCCGAGCCCGAAGGCGAAACCGATCCCGGCCAGCCGTTCGGCCCAGGGCCAACGGAACGAGCCGAGGGCGATCCCCCATAAGGTGGTCATGATCATCACGTGGACGAATTGCAAGGTATGCCCGGCGCCGTAGACGGCGGTCTGGAGAGCGTATCCGCCCGGAAGCCCCGCTGGCAAAGCGATGGCGGCTACGAAGAAGTTGACGGCCGATATCCAAGCCGCTCCCCCTGCGGCGACGAAACCGGGGAGTCCGGTTCCCTTTTTCATGTCGCTCCAGCCGCGCAGGGGCCAACTGGCGGCGACGAGCCATCCGGCGTAGATGAGCCCCATGCCGACGACGAAGAGGGGGGAGGCGAAGTGGGGGAGGTAGTCGAGGGGGGCGGTCGTCTCGGGGGCGACGAGGGCGCCGAGGGTCATGAGGGTGACCCCTGCCGTTTGGGCGTACCGGACGAAGGCGATCTCGGCGTTTGACCGTTTCACGCCACATTCTCTCGCCACTCGGTCGAAGAGGGCGCTTTCGGCGGCCGGCAACCAGCCGTGTATGGCCAGCGCCAGATGGGCGGTCATGAAGAGATAGAACCCGGTGGCCGATCCGATCGCTAACGGCGCCAAGGCGCCCATGCCGAGGAGTCCGGCTAGGCCGAGGGTGATAAGCGGCAAGGGGGGTGGTTGCATGATCGGGCGCATGGGGTAGTATACCGTTCATTGACGGTCGGTTCATATGTTACAGGTGCTTTATGCTCGATTTTTTCGATACGTTTCTCGACAGCCGGGTGGCCGGGTTCCATGGGGGGGAGTTGCTTCTCTGTTTCGGCCTGCTGGTGGCGACGTTGGTCGTCCGCCGGGTCGTGGGGCGGCTGGTGATGGAGACGATCGCCCGGTGGGCGGCGAAAACCGAGGCGATCTGGGACGAGGCGCTGGTGACGGCGTTCCGTCCCCCGCTTGACACGTTCATTCTCTTCTATGGGGTGATGTTGTCGTTGAACGCTCTTACCTTGCCGGTGGAGCCGTTCGACATCGGTCGTCTCATCGGGATCGCCGGTTCGATGGGGATCATCGTCATCGTCGGCTGGGCGCTCTGGCGGCTGGTGGGGGTGATGGATGTTCTCTTAAGCGGGAAAATCGACGATCCGAACCATTGGCTCGACGTCAGCGTGGTCCAGATCGTCGGCAACGCCTTTCGCATTATGATCCTGATGACGACGGGAATCTTGGCGGCCCAGAATCTCGGCTATTCGGTCGGCGGGCTGATCGCGTCGTTGGGGATCGGGGGGGCGGCGGTGGCGTTGGCGTCGAAGGATACCATCGCCAATCTGTTCGGTTCGATGATGATCTTGATCGATAAACCGTTCAAGGTGGGGGACTGGGTGAAAGGATCGGGGTTCGAGGGGGTGGTGGAGGAAATCGGTTTCAGGTCGACCCGCATCCGCACGTTCGGCAAGACGATGGAGGTGTTGCCGAATAACGTGATGGCCAATGTCTTGGTCGAGAATATGGATCGGCGCAAGGACGAGGGGCTGAACGTCCGCCGGATCAATATGACGATCGGGGTGACGTACCGTTCAACGCCGGATCAGATGGAGGCGTTGCTGGCCGGTATCAAGAAAATTATCCACGAGGACGAGGGGGTGGACCAGCGGATGACGATTCTGGTTCGGTTCACCGATTTTGGCGAGAGTTCGTTGGATGTCTTTATCTACTATTTCTCGAACAGCGCCGACTGGGATTATTACCTGTCGGTCCGCGAGCGGGTGAATCTGAAAATCATGCGGCTGGTTGCGGAGCTGGGGATGTCGATGGCGTTCCCGAGCCGGTCGGTCTATCTGGAGTCGGTTCCGCCGTTTTTTAAAGATCGTGTATAGCTGTCTTGGTTTTTTCGAACGGCTCGTTTATAATGCGTTCCCTATTCGGCTGGGGCGTCGTCAAGTGGTAAGACACAAGGTTTTGGTCCTTGCATTCGCAGGTTCGAATCCTGCCGCCCCATCCAGCCGCCACGCGTGGCGGCGATGCCCTGACCGCCACTCACACAGAGCCGTCGTCGCCGCCGACTCTGTCCCGGCCGGTTAAGCAGGCGAAGGCCCTGTCCGCTTCCAAACGATACGTACTCTCACGCGCCCCTCATGCGCGTCAGTCGCGTTATAATCGTCCGATACCGTCCATCCTCTCCCGCTAGCGATGAAAAAGATCGTCCGTTCCCGCTGGTTTCGTTTCGGCATATTCGCCGTCGAAGCGACCGGTGTGATCGTGATCGGAATCGTCGTCTACCTCGGCCAGTTCTTCTATACCCCCGACCTGAGCTATCTTGCCGATGAAGATCCGGCGCCGACGGCGTTTATGATCCACCGGCGGGAGGCGGCGGCGGCCCAAGGGAAGCGTCTCGACATAAATCGCCAGTGGGTTCCCTACCACCGGATATCTCCTGTCTTGCGAAAGGCGGTGGTGCTGACGGAAGACGGTCTTTTCTGGGATCACGAAGGGTTCGACGTGAGGGCGATCAAAGCGGCTATCGAGACCGACTTGCGGGAAGGGCGTCCCAAGTTTGGGGGGTCTACCATCAGCCAGCAACTGACGAAAAACCTCTTTCTCTCCCCCTCCAAAAATCCCTTTCGTAAGCTCAAAGAAGCGATCCTGACCTGGCGTCTGGAACGAACCATCTCGAAGGAGCGGATTCTCGAACTCTATCTCAACTCCATCGAATGGGGCGACGGCATCTTCGGTGTGGAGGCGGCGTCGAAACATTATTTCGGTGTCTCGGCGGCCTATCTGACCTTGGAGCAGGCGGCGCGGCTGGCGGTGGTGATTCCGAACCCGCGAAAGTTGAAGGCCGACGGCGACGGCGCCTATGTGATTCGTCGCGCCCGATGGGTCCAAAAGGTGTTGATCCGCCAAGACCCGTCGCTGGCGCAACCGCGACCGCAACCGACCCCGGCGCCGAAGCCGGTCGAATCTTCGGTGGAGGTGGCCGAAGCGGAGCCGGACGACCCGTGGTTCAATTGGTGGTGACGAGCCGGTAGACCTTCTCGGTGAGTCGGGTCACCCCCCGGTCGGCGAACGGTTTGTTCTCGGCCAGCGCGTCGTGGGTATAGAGAATCGAAACCTCCCGGCGCCCTTCGTATAGCCGGCGCACCTCTTCTTCGTGGACCGAGAAAGGGGGGCCGTTCATCTCCCCGTCGGGATAGTCGAGGCTTATCAGGAGAATCGGCGCCGTCGCCGGGGCCAGCGTCGTCAGGTGATCGGCGTACCGCTTCCGCATGGAAGGGGGGAGGGCGATCAGCGACGCCCGGTCGTAGACCCCGGCCACCGGCCCGATGGCGTCGGGGGTCAGGGCGAAGAAGTCTCCCGCCAAAAAGGTCACCCCGTCGCTCTCATACCGGACGAAGGCTCCGTCGCGGGTCACCGTCGGGGTCAGCTCATTCTCGGTGAAGAAAGCCTCCGCCGCCAACGGGCTTAGCTCCACCCCGACCACCGAATGTCCTTCGCCTCTGAGCCAGAGCAGATCCTGGCTTTTGCCGCACAGGGGAACGAAGACCGTCGCTCCTTTTTCGAGGGCGAGTTTATCCCAGAACGATCGCAAGTGGGCGTTCACCTGATTCTGGTGAAAACCGATCTGGTTCTTCTCCCACCGTTCCAACCAAAAAGGGGCGTCCATGGTGTTTCCTCTCGAAGGCCGTTCTTTTGATACGTGGTGACGACCGTAGTAGAATAGCAGGCCGAGGGGGAGGGGGATCGTTGAGGGGAATGGACGACGGTGTGCGCAAAGGAGCGTCATGACCATTTTCTCGCGATTGACCCGGCCCCTTCCTTTCTGGTTGACCGTCACGGTCATCAGCGTCATCGGCGGCGCCAGCCTTTTCATGGGATGGCGGCAAGCCGAGTTTGTCGACGTCAAAATATTCACCGACCTTTCGCAAGCCAGCGCTCTGGTGGACGAGGGCGCCTTCTGGCTCGGCGAACATCAGCCCGGTCCTTTGGAGCATCGTCGCGCCACCGCTCTCGAAGAGTTCAGCCGGGCGCGGGCGAAACTCGAAGAGGCCCGCATGAATATCGACCTCGGCGAAGACGCCCTGTTGCAACAGGCCATCGATCAGGCGGTGGAAGGGGTCGAGGGGCTTCATCGCCTAGCCGCCGATCCTGATTTTTGGCTCGATCAGGGACGCCACGCCCGGTTCGACAAAGAGCATCTGGCCACGTCGATGGCGTTGGCGACGGTGACGCAACGGGCTCTTAAACTGCGCCAAGCGGTCTTAAGCGATTACCAGGTCAAGCTGGGCGGATTGGCTTTGGCGACGTTGGTCTTAACGCTGATCTCTTTTCGGATCATTATGTCGATGGCCCGCCAAGAGGTCAGCGCCCAGCGAGAATACGCCCAGTTGCAGGAGCGGTATCGCTTCATGGTCGAGGGCATTCGGGACATCCTTTTTATCTATCAGATTGAACCGGAGCGCCGGTTCGTTTATGTCAGCCCCGGCATCGAGGGGTTGTTCGGCGCGTCGGCGGAGGAGCATTACCGCGATCCCCGGCTTTGGCATAACCGGGTGGCGGAAGAGACGTTGCTCGACGACGTCTTGTCGGGTAGCCACCCGGCCCATGCCGCCCATCAATTTACCTTGCGCGACGAGAAAGAGACGCGGTGGCTCGAGATGGCGGTCACCCCCTTCTCCGACAAGGGGGGCGTCGTTACCATGCTCGGTATCGTGCGGGACGTCACCGACCACCGACGGGCGCAAGAGCAGCTTCGTTACGAACGGGATCGAGCCGAAGAGGCGACCCGGATGAAAGATAAATTCGTCGCTCTCGTCAGCCACGACATCCGTTCTCCCCTCTCGTCGCTGTTGGGGCTGCTCACCCTTCTGGCCCGAAGAGACGACACGTTTCTTCTGGAGAGCGGGCGGATGATTCTCGAAAAGAGCATCAACTCGGGGCGCCATCTCTTGGAGCTTTCCAACCAACTGTTGGGGCTGGCCCGGATACAGGCGGGGGCGGTCTCCCCCCAAAAGGAACCGGTCGATCTTTCCGAGCGGGCCAAGGGGGGCATCGAACTCCTCGAAGGAGCGGCTTCCGGCAAAGAGGTGACCGTCGAGAACCGGCTCCCGTCGGGGATGGTTACCACGGGCGATCCGTTACTGCTTGGGCAGGTGTTGCAGAATCTCCTTTCCAACGCCCTTAAGTTCACCCCCCGCCACGGGAAAATCGTCGTCGGTGGAGAGAAACGAGAAGGTGAGATACAGTTCTGGGTGGAGGATAACGGCGTCGGCGTCGCCCCCGACCTGATCGATGGCCTCTTCGACGCCGCCGTTTCTCGCTCGACGCTGGGGACCGAGCAGGAACGAGGGGTCGGGTTCGGTCTCCCTTTGGTGCGAGAGATCGTCGAAGCCCACGGCGGAACCATCGTCGTCGATTCGCGGCAAGGGGAGGGGAGCCGGTTTACGGTGACGCTCCCGACGGACGCCTGACGGGCGTTGAAAAATTATCCGCGTGGACGGTGCGGCGTCGGAAGCGCTCTCGAAACGCTTATGTATTCCCCCATGCGCTCCGCTTTCTTAACCGCCTCCTCCTCGTATCGCCTAGCAGGCCGTGGAAAAACTATCTGCGTTGGCTCCGGGGTGTCGAAACGTCGCTCGAAGTACTTACGTACGCCATGCTCACGTATTCCCACATACGCTCCGCTTTCTCGCTCGTTTCTCCTACCGGAGCCTACCTCGAAAACGTTTTTCTACACCCTTTTAGTGGCTCTTTCGTTCGCCGGGGTTACTTCTCGACAGCAGCTCGTTGAGATCTTCCGCCGGTACCGGGGGGCTATAGAAATAGCCTTGGATCTCGTCGCAACCGTTGGCGTGGAGGAACGAAACCTGTTTGCCGGTCTCGGCCCCTTCGGCGATGACCGTCAGCCCCATGGTATGCCCCATGGCGATGGTGGCCCGTGCGATGACGCTGTCGTCGGTGGTCAGGCCGACCTCTTTGACGAACTCCCGGTCGATTTTGATCCGGTTCACCGGCAGCCGGTTGAGATAGGAAAGCGAAGAATAGCCGGAACCGAAATCGTCGAGCGAAAGGTTGACGCCTAAAGCCGACAGCTCGTTGAGGGTCGACAGCGAATGGGTAATATCGGCCATCACCGCCGTCTCGGTCACTTCCAGTTCCAAAAGCTCCGGTGGCAGGCCGGTCTCTTTGAGGGTCTCTATGACCGTATCGACGATCTCCCGATTAGCCAGTTGTCGTCCCGAAAGGTTCACCGAGACCACCATCTTGACGAACCCTTGATCGTGCCATTTCTTCGCCTGCACCGCCGCCTGTTTCAAGACCCACGCCCCCAACGGCGCCACGAATCCCCGCTCCTCGGCCAAGGGAATGAAAAGGGCCGGAGGGACCTGCCCCATGATCGGGCTGTTCCAGCGTATCAAAGCCTCCATGCCGACGATGCGTCCGTTGGTGGTCGAAATTTTCGGCTGATAGTAGACGGTAAACTCCCCCCGTTCGAGCCCCGGCATCAGGTTGTTCTCGATCTCGTGTCGGATGACCACCTGCTGCTCCATCTCGGGGGAGTAGAAACGATAGTTCCCCGACTCGTGCCGTTTGGCGTCGGCCAGCGCCATGTGGGCTCGGCGCAAGGTTCCTTCGATACTGTCGCCGTCGGCCGGATAGACCGTGATGCCGCAGGTGATCGAGACGAACATCTCCCGTTCCCCCACCTGCAACGGGGAGCTGAAGGCCCGCAACAGACGCTGCGCCACCGCCGCCGCTTCGCTGGCCTCCTCCACCAGGTGGACGAAGAGGAGGAACTCGTCCCCCCCCAGACGGGCCACGGCGTCGCCTCCCCGCAACTGGGCCGAGAGCCGACGAGCGACGGCGTTTAACAGTTCGTCCCCCACGGTGTAGCCGAGGGTGTCGTTGACGTCCCGGAATCGGTCGAGGTTGACCAAGAAGATCGCCAATGGGACCTTCTCCTCCAGCGACGTCTGGATCGTCTTGTCGAGGAGCGATAAAAACTCGACCCGATCAGGCAGTCCGGTCAGCTTGTCTTGACGCTCTTCGGCGTGGCGGGGGGAGACGAACAAGACATATTCGGTCACCGGCCCCTCGTGGTGCGATTGCGGGGTGGCGACCAGCCGGACCGGGATATCTCCCCCCCCATGGCGGTGGATCGTCAGATTCCCCTCCCACTTACCTTCTTCCTTGAGGAGGCCGAGCAGATGATCGGCGCACGGTTCCCCGGCCAGAGTCAGTCCGATGCGGGAGAGGGGCGCCCCGGCCAGTTCCCGCTCGTCGTGGCCGCTGAGGGTGGTGAAGGCCGGATTGGCGTAGATGATCACGCCGTCGGTATCGACCACCATCGCGCCGTTGGGGGCATGGCGATAGTAGCGGGAATAGCCCCCCGTGGGGAGCGGTGTTTGCAATGACGGTCCGACTTCTTGCCGGTCGAATTTTCTCTGATGTCGCTTCTCCATCAACCCCCTCGCCGCCCCACGCCGTTGGTATGATCCCGCCACCCGACTATTGAAGCACAACCGAAAGCGTGTGGGAAGGAGACCTTGAGTGGCGCCGTGGGGAGTTTGGGGGTATACTCTCGCTTTCCGCGGTTCCGCGAGGGGGCCGAATCCACACGTTACACCGGGAGAACGGGATGACCGACAGCGCCAACAGCCGTTTGAAAATCATTTCCGGGCGAGCCAACCTAGAGCTCGCCGAGGAGATCGCCACCGCCGTCGGGGCCACGCTCTGCGCCCGGGATCTGACCAACTTCTCCGACGGCGAGATTTTCGTCCAGATTCAGGAGAACGTTCGGGGGCACGACGTCTTCGTGGTCCAATCGACCTCCGCCAACGTCAACGACAACCTGATGGAATTGTTGATCATGATCGACGCCCTGCGGCGGGCGTCGGCCAAGCGGATCACGGCCGTCATGCCGTATTTCGGCTACGCCCGGCAAGACCGGAAGGTGCAAAGCCGCACCCCTATCACCGCCAAACTGGTGGCCGATCAGGTGGTCGCCGCCGGCGCCGACCGGGTCTTGACCATGGATCTGCACGCCGGTCAGATTCAAGGCTTCTTCGGCATTCCGGTCGACCATCTCTACGGACTGCCGATCCTGACCGAGTACGTGAAAAAACAGAACATCGAAAACCTGATGGTCTTCTCCCCCGACGCGGGAGGCGTGGAACGGGCGCGGGCCTTCGCCAAAGCGCTCGATTGCGGGCTCGGCATCATCGACAAACGACGGACCGCCAAAAACGTGGCCCACGTCATGCACATCATCGGCGACGTGAAAGATAAACATGTCCTCATCGTCGACGACATGGTCGATACCGCAGGGACCCTCACCGAAGCCGCCGCCGCCCTCGTGGACCATGGCGCCACCGCCGTCTCGGCCTGCGCCACCCACGCCGTCCTCTCCGGCCCGGCGTTGTCCCGCATCGCCAAGTCCCCCCTGACCGAACTGATCGCCACCAACTCCATCGCCGTCACCCCCGAACGACGCCAAGTCGGCAAGATCACCTTCCTGTCGGTGGCCGATCTCTTGGGCGAAGCGATTTTGCGGATCAACCAAGAATCGTCGGTCAGCTCGTTGTTCGAATACAACTGAGCCGCCGACCACTTGACCTGTCGAGACCGAGACGCCAGCGAGCCCGGTCGCAATATCGACAGCGGTAGGCGAAAAAGACCCGCAAGGGTCTGTTGACAGGCGCGCGCGCTGTGCTATACGTCCCTCTTTTCTGAATCGACACGCCCCTATCGGCGGGGCGGAAAACGACACTGGAGATACGAAAAGATGAGCGAACAAGCGGTTCTTACCGGTTCGATCCGGACCCCCGGCCGTAAAGGCCCGGCCCGGCGACTCCGTACAGCGGGATTCGTCCCCGGCGTGATTTACGGCATGGGCGAAACCGTCTCCGTGACGGTCCCGACCAAAGAGCTTCTTAAAGTTGTCGAGTCCGACTCCGGCTTTCTGACCGTCGTCACCACCAAGCTCGAAGGTGACAGCAAAGAGCGCTTCGTCATGATCAAGCAGCTCGACGTCCACCCGATCACCGACCAACTCGTCCATGTCGACCTGCTGGAACTCGACCTCGACAAACCGGTCAAAGCCACCATCGACATCCGGCTCACCGGCGTCTCCCGTGGCGTGAAAGAGCAGGGGGGCAAACTTAACTTCCCCCGCCGCTCCATCCCGGTCATCGCTCCCCCCCGGTCGCTTCCCCCCTATATCACCATCGACATCACCAATCTGAAAATCGACGACTGGATCGCCGTCTCCGACCTCGGCTTCGCCGAATCGGTCATCCCGCAGGTCGATACCGCCCTGCGGCTCGTCGGCGTGCAGGCCCCCCGTGGTCTCAAGAAAGCCGACGAAGAAGCGGCTGCGGGAACCCCCGCCGCTTAACCATTGCGCGACAAGCTTATCGCGGGCCTGGGAAATCCGGGCCCGCGTTATTCCCTCACCCGGCACAACGCCGGGTTTCTTTTTGCCGACCGATTGCTCGACCGGTTCGGCGAAACCGAAGGCGCCGACATCGACGGCTCCCCGCTCGTTTCGTTGGTCGACCATCCCCACACCCATCTCATCACCCCCCTGTCATACATGAACCTCTCCGGCCCCCCGGTGGCGGAAGCCTTGCGGCGCCTCCGCCTTACCGCCGACGACCTGTTGGTGGTTCACGACGACATCGATATCCCGGTCGGCGACGTACGCTATAAAGAGGGGGGAGGGCATGGCGGCCATAACGGCCTGAAATCACTTTTCGAAGCCCTCGACAGCGCCGCCTTCTCCCGCATCCGCATCGGCGTCGGTCGCCCCGCTCCCGGCGTCACCGTGGTCGATCATGTGCTCGGGTCGTTCTCTCCGGCCGAAGTCGATCCGATCGACGAAGCGCTCGACCGTGCCGTCGACCTAGCCGCTCAGTGGATCTGACGGTCTGACGCTTTGACCTACGCGGTAAAAGGACTACCTTATGAGGGAGAGGTTTGATCGATCCCCCCGCGAAGAAGAGAGAGTGTCATGGAAGCGATGGTCAGTTGGGCGCCGGTCATGGCGGTCGTCGGTCTTGGCGCCGCCTTTGGTCTCTACCGATTTATCCTTCGGCAACCGGAAGGGAACGACCGGATGACCGAGATCGCCGCCATGATCCACGAAGGGGCCATGGCCTTTTTGCGGCGGGAATATTCGATCCTCGCCGTCTTCGTCACCATCGTCTTTCTTCTCCTCTTCTCGTTCATCTCGCCCCGAACCGCCTCGGCCTTCGTGGCTGGGGCGTTTCTGTCGATGCTGGCCGGATTTATCGGGATGAAAGGCGCCACCCGGGCCAACGTCCGGGCGTCCGAAGCGGCTCGGGGCAAAGGACGCGACGCCGCCTTGACCGTCGCCTATTTCGGCGGCGCCATCATGGGGTTGTCGGTGGCGAGTTTGGGGCTTTTGGGAGTCTCCGCATTTTTCATCCTCTACATCGTCATGGCGACGACCCCTTCGGTGGCGGACCTCGCCGGGTTCGCCATGGGGGCGTCGTCCATCGCCCTCTTCGCCCGCGTGGGAGGGGGGATATACACCAAATCGGCCGACGTCGGTTCCGACCTCGTCGGGAAAGTCGAAGCCGGTATCCCCGAAGACGATCCGAGGAACCCCGGCGTCATCGCCGATAACGTGGGGGATTGCGTCGGCGACACCGCAGGGCTCGGCGCCGATATTTTCGAGTCGTACGTCGGTTCGGTCATCGCCTCCATCACCATCGGCGCCGCCATGGGGGAGATGAGCGGCGCCTATATGGCCGCCCCCATACTGGTCGTTATGGTCGGGCTGGCCGCCTCGTTATTGGGGCTCGGTTCGATGAAGCTGATGAAAGGGGTCGAACCCTCCATTACCTTGCGGGTCACCACCTTTATCGCCGCCGGGCTGATGCTCCTTGGCGGCTGGGTGATCGTCACCGGACTCGGCCTCCCTACCGGCGTCTGGGGAGCGCTGGCGTTAGGCGCCGTCGCCGGGATATCCATCGGCCTTCTCACCGAGTTCTACACCGGCATGTACAATCCGGTGAAACATCTCTCCGAAACCGCTCTCACCGGTTCGGCCACCATTCTCATCAACGGCTTCGCGTTGGCGTTGGAGTCGGTCGCGGCGCCGGTGGTGATCATCTGCGTCGCCATCTTTTTCGCCAACGAGCTGGCCGGGTTGTACGGCATCGGCATCGCCGCCGTCGGCATGCTCTCCACCGTCGGCGTCACCATGAGCGTCGACGCCTACGGTCCCATCGCCGACAACGCCGGGGGAATCTCCGAGATGGCGGGGCTTGGCCCCGAGACCCGGAAAATAACCGACGCCCTCGACGCCTTGGGGAACACCACCGCCGCCATCGGCAAAGGATTCGCCATCGGTTCCGCCGCCATGACCGCGCTGGCGCTGTTTAGCGCCTACATCCACGCCGTCCACCTGACCACCATCAATCTGGTCGACGTCAAAGTGGTTATCGGGCTGTTCCTCGGAGGAACCATCACCTTCGTCATCGCCAGTCTCACCATGCGCTCCGTCGGGAAAGCGGCCATGAAGATGGTCGACGAGATTCGCCGCCAGTTTAAAGAGATTCCGGGGCTGATGGAGGGGACCGGCAAACCCGACCCGGCCCGTTGCGTCGATATCGCCACCAAAGGGGCGCTCACCGAAATGGTCCTCCCCGGCATGATGGCCGCGATGACCCCGGTGGTCGTCGGTTTCCTGTTGGGGCCGACCGGGCTCGGCGGAATGTTGGCCGGCGCCACCGTCACCGGCGTCTTGATGGCGTTACTGATGGCCAACGGCGGAGGGGCGTGGGACAACGCCAAGAAATATATCGAAGAGGGGCACTTCGGCGGGAAAGGGTCGGCCGCTCATAAAGCCGCCGTCGTCGGCGATACCGTCGGCGATCCGTTCAAAGACACGTCAGGCCCGGCGATGAATATCCTGATCAAGCTGATGAGCATTATCTCGCTGGTGATCGCGCCGCTCCTCATTTAAGAGGCGAAACTCTCTGCGAGGTAGCGATGGCGATTTGAGCGACCTCCCTCCTTCGACGAGGAAAGTATCCCCGGAAGGGGGCGATGAAGAACGTTATCGAGCACCCCCGGTAGTCGATTCGGTTTCCGTTCCGGGGGCGTTCCGCAGGCGTCGGCAGGAAAAAATTGGGCGGGAAAACGGAGTGTACACGGCAGTACGTGAGTATTTCACGCCAGCTTTCGACCCCCCGGCGGTAGCGCAGAGGGCTGTTCAGTGACCCCTCACAGCCCCCACTTGGCGGCGACTTTCGCCACGGAGCAGGGGGCGGCGGTCGTTTCGGGGGCCAGCGAAAAACTGTAGCTCTTCGCGCCGACGGTGAACGAACATTCCCCGGCGGCGCCCGTCCCGATGGTGACTCCCGACGTCGCCATGGCGCCTGCCAAGGTCGTGCAGTCGACGATGACGGCGGGAGGGACGCTTCGGGTCTGGACGGCGGCATAGTTGATGGCGCAAGCCGACGCGGCGGCGCCGAGTATCCCGTCGGCGGTCGATTGCCCCGCCTCGGTTTGCAGATCGACATATTTCGGAATGGCGATGGCCGACAAGACCCCAAGGATCACGATCACCATGATCAGTTCGATGAGGGTAAAACCCCCCCGTTGATTGCTTCCGGTCGGTCTCATGCGGCAAATCATATACCAGACCGGTGAAAAATGGTAGTTGTCCGCCCCCCCCCCTCCTTTCGCGCGACGCCGGGAAAGCATACCCGCTATTTCCCCCTACCCTCCGATAGGGTAAAAGGGGAAAATGATATAACTAAATCTTGACGCAAAAACTACCGCAATTGAAGTATATCCCTTGCCTTTAGGTAAGTTGGGGATACCGAACGACTCCGAAGATTACCCGTATGAGTGGCATGGAACCAGACGAGACGCCCGACGCTCCCCCTCATTGCGCCCCTTCGCGGGAACAGGTCGTCCTGAAAGAGGGGACCGATCTCCTTTTCAAAAACGCCACTTCCAGCCTGATCGCCACCTTTCTCTGCGCCGTCACCTATGGAGTGGCGGTCTGGGGGGCGGTCCCCAACGAATGTCTCTATCCATGGGCCGGACTGATCGTTACCGTCACCGTGGGGCGATGGCTCCACGCCCGTCGTTATATCGGTTGCGATCCTACCGGCGACGCTTGTAACCGATGGCGACGCCAGTTTCTCTACGGCATGATCGCCTCCGGCGTCATCTGGGGGTACGCCGGGCTCTTCCTTTTCGTGGAAGCGTCGTCTTTGCATCAGGCCCTGTTCTTCGTCACCGTCAGCGGTCTTGCGGTGGGGGGGGTCTTCTCCTATCCCTCCTATCGGGTGGTGGCGCCCACCTTCGCGGCGTTGAGCCTTCTTCCTCTCGCCGTCCGCTACGCCCTCACCGACGGCGCAGGGATCGCCGTCGGCTTTCTGCTGGCGGTTTTCGTCGCCGCGCTTACCACGGCGTCGCGCCGATTCTCGGCCATGGTGGCGTCGTCGTTGGCCATGCGGTTCGAGAACGCTCAATTGGCGCTCGATGCGGAGAACGCCAAAGTTCGGTTCGAGACGTTGGCCCGCGCCACCAGCGAAGGGGTCTTTCTTCATCGCGAGGGGATCGTGCTCGACGTCAACGAACGGATCGTCGAGATGGTCGGCATCCCGGCCGAAGATCTGGTCGGCAAACATATCTTCGAATTCATCCCCCGTGAGTATCACCAGCAGGTCACCCAACGGATGGCCCACGAGGCCGGCGCCCGGTATGAGGTCGATCTCCTTCTTCCCGGCGGGCGTCGGATTCCGGTCGAGGTGGAGGGACGGACCGTCCCCTACGAAGGGGGCGCGGCGCGGGTGGTGGCCCTATTGGACATCTCATCTCGCCGCGAGGGGGAGCGGGCCTTGCGGGAGAGTCAGGCGCTTTTGGTGGAGGCGATGGATCTCGCCGGTATGGCGACCTGGCGGTACGACGAAGCGACCGACCTGATGACCTTGGGGGAGCGATTCCACGTGGCCCGTGGGGAGACCACCATCGACCCGGTGACCGAGGCCATGACCCCCGACGCCTTCGAAACCCGTTTCCTCCACCCCGACGACACCGGAAGCCTGCGGCCTCTGTTGCAGAGAGCCATTATCGAAGGGGGGCTTTCGGGAGAAATACGGGTACGTCGCGCCGATGGAGGAATCGGCTATATCGCCCTACGGTTGCGGGTGGAAGAGCGGCCCGACGGGCGGCGTCTGGTCAACGGCATCACCTACGACGTCACCGAACGGATGCGGGCGTTCAACGAGCTGGCCGACGCCAAACTAAAAGCCGATAAGGCCAATCAGCTCAAAGGGCGGTTCGTCTCACTCGTCTCCCACGATCTCAAGTCGCCTCTCACCGGCGTCCTTTCGGTGCTGAAACTTCTGCAAGACGATCACGCCATCGACAGCAAGAGCAGAAATTCGTTGCTCGTAAAAGCCCACGCTTCGGTGGAAGGGCTTATCGGTTTCATTGACCAACTGCTCGACCTCTCCCGGATCAGCGAAGGGACTCTGGCGCCGAGGAAAGAGTTCATCGACCCTCTCGGTTTTGTGCAACGGCAGATCGAAAACGTCCTGCCGGCGGCCGAGGAGAAGGGGGTGGTGATCGAAACCAACCTCGCTCATCCGGTTCGTTTCTTCGTCGATCCGGCGTTGCTGGGGCGGGCGGTTGCCAATTTGTTGTCCAACGCCATCAAGTTCACCGGCAAAGGGGACCGGGTCGCCATCTCCACCGGACCGGGAAACCGGCTCGTGGTCAGCGACAACGGTGTCGGTATCGACCCCTCATTTCTCCCCAATCTTTTTTCGCAAGAAGTGCGGACCAGCAGTTTCGGTACCAAAGGGGAGAAAGGGAGCGGTATGGGACTCCCCTTCGCCTCCGATGTGGTCGCCGCCCACGGTGGGACGTTATCGGTCACCTCCCGGCTCGGGGAGGGGAGCAGCTTTGTCATTGAACTCCCCGAGGTGGACCGGGTGGTCTTGATCGTCGATGACGAGTCGGCTCATCGTCAAATGATGCGTCGCCTGGCGTTGGAGATCGACGGCGTCGATACGGTCGAAGTGGCCGACGGACGGGAAGGGCTCGAAGCGATCGTGCGGGTCGTCCCCGACCTGATCGTCACCGACATCCAAATGCCCGGCATGGACGGCTTCGCCTTTATCGAAGAGGTGCGCAAGAACCGGGAGTTCGACCATATTCCGATCATCGTGGCCACCGCCGTCTGGACCGTCGCCGCCAAGGATCAACTCGATCTTAGGACAAAAGGGATGGAGGTCGGCGCCAGCGATTTCGTCATCAAACCGGTGACCGAAGCCAATTTTCTTACGGCGCTGAAAAAATATCTGGGGTGATCAGAAAGGGACCGTCGGCGAATCGAACCGCCACGAGGCGAGGGAGAGCGATCCCCACGCGAACCGATCGACGATCTTCTCGACGTCGTAGTCGGCGCCCGCCGATCCCAGCGCCACGAGGAGCGGCGTGAAATGTTCCGGCGTCGGGTGAGCCACGGCAAAAGAGGGCGCCTCTCGTTCGGCGTCGACAATGCCCTCGGCGTCTCGTCCTTCTATCCGCTCCGATAGCCACCGGTCGAACGCGACAGCCCAGTCGGGCGGCCTTCCCCCCTCCGGATCGACCTCCCCCATATTATGGGTCGCCCCCCCGCTTGCGACGATCGTCACCCTCTGACCGCGCAACGGCGCCAACGCCTGTCCGATCCGGTAGTGAAGCGCCGGGTCAAGGCTGGCGTCGAGGGCGAGCGCCGTCACTGGAATATCGGCCATCGGGTAGAGGAGAGTCAACGGCGACCAGACGCCGTGGTCGAGTCCCCGCTCGGCGTCGAGGAGGGAGGGGATGCCGTGCGACTCCAACAGGTCGGCACCCCGCCGGGCCACGGCGGGGGCGCCGGGGGCGAGATACTGCATCTCGTAGAGCGATCGGGGGAACCCTCTGAAATCGTGGATCGTCGCCGGACGGAGCGCCGTCGAGAAGGTCGGCGTCGGGGCGATCCAGTGGGCCGAAACGACGAGAATCGCTTTCGGACGGGGGAGCCGTTCGGCGGCTTGCCGTAATTGGAGGGCCGCTCCCCCCTCTTCGGTCGCCATGGTCGGGGCGCCGTGAGAGACGAATAAGACCGGCATGGTTGGTGTCGACACGAACGGCCCTCCCGTTTCACCCTTGTAGCGTCTATGTTTTATGGTATCATCCTCCGGCATTCGGTTATATTTCGCCGAATCGTGAACGATTCCAACGAAAGGTTAAAAGAGGAAAGCATGTCAACGTCGAAGATCATCTGGACCGAAATTGACGAAGCACCGGCGCTTGCCACCTACTCGCTTCTCCCCATCGTGCAGGCCTTCACCAAGACCGCTGGCGTCTCGGTGGAAACCCGCGATATCTCCCTTTCTGGGCGGATCATCGCCAATTTTCCGGACAACCTGACGGACGACCAGAAAATTGACGACGAGCTGACCAAACTCGGAGAGCTGGCGAAAACGCCCGACGCGAACATCATCAAGCTGCCGAACGTCTCGGCCTCGGTGCCGCAGTTAAAAGCGGCCATCAAAGAGTTGCAGGAGAAAGGCTTCGCCGTCCCCGACTACCCCGAGAACCCGACCGACGACGCCGAGAAGGCGATCAAAGAGCGATACGCCAAAGTCCTCGGCTCCGCCGTCAACCCGGTGTTGCGCGAAGGGAACTCCGACCGACGGGCTCCCGGCGCGGTGAAAAACTACGCCAAGAAAAATCCCCACTCCATGGGCGCTTGGGCGAAAGACTCCAAGTCGCACGTCGCCACCATGAGTGGAAACGACTTCGCCTCCAACGAGAAGTCGGCCACCATGGCCGCCGCCACCACGGCCACCATCGAGTTCGTCGGCGCCGACGGCGCCACCACCTGTCTGAAAGACGGGCTGAAACTTCAGGCCGGTGAGATCGTCGACGCTACGTTCCTGAGCAGGAACGCCCTCGTGAAGTTCCTCGAAGAGGAGATCGAAGACGCCAAAGCCAAGGGGATCCTCTTCTCCTTGCATATGAAGGCGACCATGATGAAGGTCTCCGACCCGATCATCTTCGGCCACGCCGTGAAGGTGTTCTATAAAGACGTCTTCGAGAAACACGCGGACACCATCGCCGAACTGAAAGTGAACGCCAACAACGGGCTCGGCGATCTCTACGCCAAGATCAAGACCCTCCCCGCTGGGAAACAGGCCGAGATCGAAGCCGATATTCAGGCGGTCTACGCCAAGCGCCCTGCGTTGGCGATGGTTGATTCCGACAAAGGGATCACCAACCTCCATGTCCCGTCGGACGTCATCATCGACGCTTCGATGCCTGCGGCCATCCGGGCTTCGGGCCAGATGTGGAACGCCGAAGGGAAACAGCAAGACACCAAGTTCACCATCCCCGATCATTCCTACGCCCCGCTCTACCAGGCGACCGTGGAGAATTGCATCGCCAACGGCGCCCTGGACCCGTCGACTATGGGAACCGTCCCCAACGTCGGTCTGATGGCCCAAAAAGCCGAAGAATACGGTTCGCATCCCACCACCTTCGAAGCCCCCGGTAACGGGACCATTCGGATGATCGACGCCGACGGGAAGGTGATCCACGAGCACACCGTGGAAGCGGGCGACATCTGGCGCGCCTGTTTCGTGAAAGACGCCCCGATCCGCGACTGGGTCAAACTGGCCGTCACCCGCGCCCGGGCTTCCGGGATGCCGGCGGTCTTCTGGCTCGACGCCGACCGCGAGCATCACATCGAGATGAAGAAAAAGGTCGACGAGTACCTTAAAGATCACGACACCAGCGGGCTCGACATCCGCATCCTGTCGGTCTACGAGGCGGCGAAACTCTCGGTCGAGCGTATCCGCGAAGGGAAAGACACCATCTCGGTCACCGGTAACGTTCTGCGCGACTACAACACCGACCTTTACCCGATCCTCGAAGTCGGCACCTCGGCCAAAATGCTCTCCATCGTGCCGCTGATGGCCGGTGGCGGGTTGTTCGAGACCGGCGCGGGCGGGTCGGCTCCCAAACATGTGCAACAACTGGTGCAGGAGAACTTCCTTCGGTGGGATTCCTTGGGCGAGTTCCTGGCCCTCGTCCCGTCGTTGGAGCATCTCTCCACCGCCACCGGCAACAAACAGGCGCAGGTTTTGGCCACCGCGCTCGACGCCGCCACCGGCGTCTTGCTCGACAACAATCAGGGACCGGGCCGGAAAGTCGGCGCCATCGACAACCGGGGCTCCCACTTCTACTTGGCCAAATATTGGGCCGAAGCGTTGGCCGCTCAGTCCGACGACGCCGATCTGGCCGCCACGTTCGCTCCCATCGCCAAAGCGTTGGGCGAGAACGAGGCCAAAATCGTCGAAGAGATGAAGAGCGTTCAAGGGAAACCGGTCGATCTCGGCGGGTATTACAAAGTCGACAAAACCAAGACCGGTTCGGTCATGCGTCCGTCGGCCACGCTGAACGCTATCATCGACGGTATGTAGCGGCTAAAACCTGACGGTATTCACGAAGAGGGGCGCCTCCGGGCGTCCCTCTTTTTTTGTGCGGTATCATGGTCGAAACCAACGCGGGAGTTTTGCATGGACTACTACACCCTTGGCCGGACCGGCCTGAAAGTAAGCCGCCTGTCGCTGGGCGCCATGACCTTCGGTACCCGATGGGGCTGGGGAGCCGATAGCGCAACGGCAAGAGAACTCTTTGACACCTACGTCGAAACCGGGGGGAACGTCATCGACACCGCCGATCTTTACACCGGCGGCGAGAGCGAACGGATGGTCGGCGCGTTCGTGAAAGACGCCGCTCTGCGGGACAAGCTGGTGATCGTCAGTAAGTTCGGGTTCAACGCCGAAGAGGGAAACCCCAACGCCGGTGGAAATGGACGAAAGAACATCATCCGGGCCGTCGAAGGGAGTCTGGCGCGGCTCGGGACCGACTACCTCGACCTCTACCTGATGCACGTCTGGGACCGAGTCACCCCGGCCGAAGAGGTGATGCGAACTTTCGACGACCTCGTCACTTCCGGGAAGGTTCGTTATGCGGGGGTCAGCAACGTCCCCGGTTGGTGGCTCGGGCAGGCGCAGACCATCGCCAACGAACGGGGGTGGGAGAAATTGTGCGCCAACCAGATGGAATATTCCCTCGTCGCCCGTCACCTGGAGAACGAGTACCGGAACGCAGGCCACGCCCTAGGGGTCGGCATGATGGCCTGGAGCCCCTTGGGGGGAGGCCTGCTGTCGGGCAAATATCGCCCCGACGCCACCGGCGAAGGGCGCCTCGCCGGAACCGGGTTCGTGCCGGGGAAAGAGAAACTGAACGACCGAAACTACGCCATCGTCGCCGCCCTTGAGCAGGCCGCCGAATCGGTCGGCAAAACCATGGCGCAGGTGGCGATCAACTGGGTCGCCAACCGCCCCGCCGTCGCCACGGTGATCCTCGGCGCCACCAAGAAGGAACAGCTTGTCGAGACATTGGCCTCGCTCGACTTCACCCTCCCCGACGAGGTGGTCACCCGCCTCGACGAAGCGAGCCGCCCCGAGTTGACCTATCCTTACACTTTCTTCACCGACCGTCTGCAAGGAATGGTGACCGGAGGCGTCACCGTCGGCGACAAACCGACGAGCTATTGACGAGCGTGCGACGCACGGCGCTACCGTTCGACTGACCGTCATGGTGTCTGCTCGACCGGGTGAAGTCCGTCCGATATCCACTTTCATGAGCCGCGCTGATACTCCATTACGGCGCCACTGACGGATCTGTCGGGCGGTCGGCCCAGCCCAAGCCGAAATGTCGGCAGGCATGCCGAGCGCTGTGATGGCCGACAAAACAAATACTTCAAGGGCTCTCGCCGTCGGGCTTTCCCCAATCCTTTTGCCATCTTTGCAAAACGGTTGACAATTGCTGGCTCGTAAGATAGTAATTGATCACTAACTTCTTTGGGAATGGGTAGCAGCATGAAGATCCGAGTTAAACATTTGCCCGCGCATGAGCGGCGGGCCCTTACCGTAGAGGCGGTGGTCGAACTGGCGGCCGAGCAAAACCCCAACGACATCACCACCTCCGCAATCGCCAAGCGTATGGGGCTGACCCAAGGCGCGCTGTTTCGCCATTTCCCGACCAAGGACGTCATACTGCAAGCGGTCATGACCTGGGTCGCGGAACGGTTGCTTTCACGTGTCGACACGGCCGCACAAAACAGCGCGTCCCCGATCGCCGCGCTGGAGGCGATTTTCATGACGCATGTTGAGTTTGTGGCCGACCACCCGGGCGTGCCGCGGATGATGTTCGGCGAGTTGCAACGCGCGGGCGAAACGGCGCCCAAACGCATGGTGCAAACGCTTATCCGCCACTACGGCGAGCGTTTGCATCGGGTGATCGAGGAAGGCAAAGCCCAAGGGGAGCTGGATGTCGAACTCGACACCGAGGCCGCCGCCATCCTGTTCATCGGTACCATCCAGGGGTTGGTGATGCAATCGCTGCTGGTCGGCGATGTCGATAAAATCCGTCGCGAAGCGCCGAGGGTTTTTACCATCTACCTGCGCGGTATCAGGAGCTCTCAATGAAACGGCTACCGTTGCAAAGCCGCACCTTGGCTCTTCTCGCCGTCATGGTCCCGTTGCTGGCGCTCTTTATCTATGTCGGCCTCCGATCCGGCCCGCTGGCTCCGGTCGCCGTGACCGTGGCGGAAGTGGATTCGCGGGCGGTCTCGCCGGCGCTATTCGGTGTCGGCACGGTGGAGGCGCGCTACTTATACAAGATCGGTCCCACATTCGCCGGGCGCGTCAAACGTATGGACGTCCATGTGGGCGACCGGGTCAGCGCCGGGCAGCTCCTCGCTGAAATGGAGCCCATCGATCTCGACGACCGGATTCGTTCGCAGGAATCGGTGATCAAGCGTGCGGAGGCGGCGTTGCGGGAGGCCGACGCCCGACATACCTACGCGCGAACGCAGGCCCACCGCTATGAGCGATTGTTCGCCGCTCGCACGACCAGCGAGGAAACCATCACCACAAAGAGGCAAGAACTGCAGATCGCGGAGGCGGTCTTGTCCGCCGCGCGGGAAGAGCTCGCCCGCGCCCATTCCGACCGCGAAGGGCTTGTGGCGCAGCGAAACAACTTGCGTCTGGTTTCGCCCGTAGATGGCGTGGTCGCCGAGCGGAACGCCGATCCGGGAACGACCATCGTCGCCGGTCAGAACGTGGTGGAAATCATCGACCCCAAGAGCTTCTGGGTCAACGTACGTTTCGATCAGACGAGCTCGACCGGGCTGGCCGCCGGGCTGCCCGCCCACATCGTCCTCCGTTCGCGCAGCGGCCAAACGTTGGACGGTCATGTGTTGCGCGTAGAGCCAAAGGCCGATACGGTGACCGAGGAGACGCTCGCCAAGGTGGCGTTCGCCGACCACCCCGATCCTTTGCCGCCGGTGGGTGAACTGGCCGAAGTCACCGTCGCCTTGCCCACACTCCCCTCCGCTTCGGTGATACCAAATGCCGCCGTCCGACGCGAAGGCGAGAGAGTGGGTGTCTGGCGAATCGTGGATGGGGAGCTCCTCTTTTCCCCGGTCGTACTCGGCGTGTCCGATCCGGATGGTTACGTGCAGGTTCTCAAAGGGCTCGAGAACGGCGAGCGCATTGTGGTCTATAGCGAGAAGGCGCTGACGGCGCGTAGCCGCGTCCATGTGGTAGACCACATCCCGGGGGTGCTGTGATGATCAGCCTCGCCGGTCGGGACATCCTTCATGCGTGGGGAAAGTTCGTCTTCACGGGCGTCGGCTTGGGCCTGCTGATCGGAGTGACTCTGGTCATGGCCGGGGTGTACCGCGGCATGGTGGACGATGGAAAGGCGTTGCTCGACAACAGTGGCGCTGACCTCTGGGTGGTGCAAAAGGACACCTTGGGCCCGTACGCAGAACCGTCCAGCCTCAATGATGACGTGTATCGCGCCATCCTCGCCGTTCCGGGGGTCTCCCAAGCGGCGAACGTGACCTACCTTACGACACAGGTGCGTAAAGGCCAAAGCGATATACGCGCCATGGTGGTTGGTATCGCTCCCGGCATGTCGGGGGTTACGCCCGGCTGGCCCTCGTATCTCGTAGCGGGGCGCCAGATCACACGAGGGCACTACGAGGCGGTGGTGGACGTCGCCACCGGTTTCAAGCTGGGCGATCGTCTTGCCATCCGCCGCAATCGGTACACCGTGGTCGGGCTGACCCGGCGCATGGTGTCGTCAAGCGGCGATCCGATGGTATTCATTCCCCTCAAAGACGCCCAAGAGGCTCAGTTTCTCAAAGACAACGACGCGATCTGGCAAAGCCGACACCGCACCGAGGCCTCCCCGGCCTTCAATCGGCCCGGTGTCCCCGGCCTGCTGGACGCGGTCATCGCATCGCAGAGTTCCAACGCGTTCGTCAACGCCGTTCTGGTCACGTTAAAACCGGGCCACGCTCCTGACGAAGTGGCCGAATCCATCCGGCGCTGGAAACGTTTGACGGTCTATACCCGATCGCAAATGGAAGACATTCTGATCGGTAAGTTGATCGCCACCTCGTCCAAGCAGATCGGCATGTTTCTGGTGATCCTAGCTATCGTCAGCGCGGCCATCGTCGCCTTCATCATCTACACGCTGACGATGGACAAGATCCGCGAGATCGCGGTGTTGAAACTGATCGGCACGCGCAACCGTACCATCGCCGCGATGATTATGCAGCAGGCGTTGGCGCTGGGGGTGATTGGCTTCGTCGTCGGAAAGATCACGGCCACTTTCGCGGCGCCCCTGTTCCCCAAGTACGTGCTCCTGATGCCGCTTGACTCGATCTCCGGTTTTTTCGCCGTGTTGTCGATCTGTGTATTGGCCAGCCTCGTCGCCATTCGCATGGCGCTCAAGGTTGACCCCGCCGAAGCCATTGGAGGTTGAAATGAGCGGCAAAGGCATTCGCATCGAAGGTTTGAAAAAGCGTTATGGATCGGGTGAGACCGCCGTTGACGCCCTGAAGGGCGTGGAGATGTACGTGGCGCCAGGTGAGGTGGTGGGGCTGATCGGCCCTTCCGGCTCGGGCAAGAGCACCCTGCTTAAATGCCTAGGTGCGGTGATCGACCCGAGCGGTGGCCGTATGACGCTGGGCGACGAAATAATTTACGAAGATGGCTGGAAAGTGCGCGACCTGCGTGCGCTGCGGCGCGACAAGATCGGATTCGTGTTCCAGGCGCCGTACCTGATCCCGTTTCTCGACGTTACCGACAACGTGGCGCTGCTCCCGATGCTTGCAGGGGTTGCGAACGGGGAGGCGCGTGCGAAGGCGCTCGAACTGCTCACGGCGCTGGATGTGCGACACCGGAGTCGCGCCATGCCCGCGCATCTATCCGGCGGCGAACAACAGCGGGTGGCCATCGCGCGCGGCCTGGTCAACCGACCGCCCGTGATTCTGGCCGACGAACCTACTGCGCCCCTCGACAGCGAGCGCGCCATGGCCGTTATCCGCATACTCAACGAGATGGCGCTTCAGTATGAAACCGCCATCATTGTCGTCACCCATGACGAGAAAATCATTCCCACATTCAAGCGCACCTACCACATTCGTGACGGTGTGACTCATGAGGAAGCGGGCGAGGGACGGGGCTTCGACTGAAGGCCCTGCCACCGCCCGTGCGTATCCATAAATCATCATCAAATGAACCGAGAAAAATGACCATGACAAAATACAAACCGCAGAGCGTCCTGATCGGGGCGATTTCACTGTTCGCCGTCGGGTTCGGCCTCCTGACCATCAAGGTAGGTGGCACGATCCTGCTCGGCGACAAAGCGGCGGTCGAGGCCGCTGGCGATTACGTACCGTTCGTCCTCTGGTTCAACTTTGTAGCGGGGTTCGTCTATGTCATCGCCGGCGCCGGGCTGTGGATGAAACAGCGCTGGGCCGCGTGGCTGGCCATTACCATCGCCGTGGCGACGACGCTCACGTTCGCCGCCTTTGGCGTGCATGTGTATTCCGAAGGCGTTTACGAGCAGCGTACGGTGTTCGCCATGGGCCTGCGCATTCTGATCTGGGTTGTGATTGCGGTCATCGCCTGGCGCGAGCGGTACGACACCGCTTCGGAATGACCGTGAACGTGCGCGCTTCGTACCCTCTCTCGACGCTATCGCTGACGAGGCATGTCCTCGCGCGAACCCTCTCTGCGCTTCTGGCGCATGGTTTGTTGCTCCTGCCGGACGTGGCGCAGGCGGTGACCGAAAACGCCTCCAGCAATCGGGATTGCAAGGGGAACGAGGTCGTCACGTTCCGCGGCGGAACCGGGCGGCTGGAAAACGACCGGTTCACCGGCACCGACCAGAACTACACGAACGGCGTGGCATTCACTTTTGTGTCGCACGACATGACCGGAAAGCTTCGGCCCGAATGCCTCCCGCTACCGGTTCGGCTCCATGCGGAGCTTATCAAGTTCATGAACCCCGATTTTTGGGCTGACACAGGAGACTCTCCTAATACGCAAAACGTGGTGGTCAAGTTTGGTCAGTCCATGTACACGCCGAAAGAATTCGCACGAACCGACCTGATTCTTGACGATCGCCCGTATGCGGGATTGCTTTACGTAGGCTTGTCGTGGAACCGCAGAAAACATGAGCCACGGTCCGATCTGGAAACGCTCGACACGCGCGAGGTCACGATAGGCGTTATTGGCCCCTGGTCTCTGGCGGAGCACTCACAAAACGTGGTCCACGATATGATCGGCGCCAGCAGATTTCTGGGTTGGCGACACCAGTTGAGTAACGAGCCGGCCGTTCAAATGGCCCTTGACCGAAAATACAGGGGCTATCGTGGGACAGGCGCAATCATCCCCGGCTTTTCCTTCGATTCGATTCGGTCATTGGGGCTTCGTTTGGGGAACATCGAAACCTCCGCCACGCTTGGTGTCGAAGGACGCATCGGCTGGAATTGCCCAACGACTTCGGGAGCTACCCGATCAGGCCCGGCGCCGAAAATCGTCCGCCATCTACCGCCTTGACCCGTCGTAAGCCTCACGACGGCGACACCGCGATCACCAACCCGCAGCCCGGCGTTCACTTTTTCGGAACGTTTGAGACAAAGTTCGTCGCGCACGATTTTTCGCTCGACGGAAACCTCTTTGGATCGAGCCACCGTGTCTCGCGTCGACCGTTGGTCGCCCAAGCGGCGGTTGGTATCAGTGTACAAGGCATTCTGGCGGGACGTGGTTTCAGGTTGGCGGTGATGCGTGTCTACCGCTCTCAAGAGTTCGAAGAGCAGAGTACGAATCAGGCTCATGGCTCCATCGCGCTGAGCTCGGAGTTCTAGCAGGGTGTGGATAACGTTGTCGAGGAGGCGAAACAATGAAAAAACGGTCTAAAAAGGAGCGTGTATGTGGGAATACATGCGCATTTCGAAACCGCTTCCGACACCGTAGCGCCAACACAGACGGTTTTTCAGCACCCGCTCGTGGGGATGCGGGGCGCGCACAGGCGCTCCCTTCCCCACGCGACACTGACACGCTATTTTAAGGAGTTACCATGCGACGCCGATATCGGTTCAAAGCTTGTCTTGCGGTCACAGTCGTCGGCGCGCTCCTGGTGAGCGCCGGTTCGTCGGCAGGGGCCGATGACGCGGACACGCCCAAACCGTTAGCGCTACGCAAAATTATGCGAGACATGGGAAAGAATATGCAAGACATTACCGACAGTATCTCCCGTGAGGATTGGGAAACGGTGGAAAGCATCGCTCCGTTGATAGCCGACCACCAGCAACCGCCGCTCTTCGAAAAAATGCGCATCCTCAGTTTTTTCGGTACCAATGTCAGTGAATACAAGGAATTTGACGAGAAAACCCGTCAAGCGGCGCAGGCTCTGGAGCAGGCGGCCGTTCGTCGGAACGGAACGGCCGTTATCTCGTCCTTTGCGACGTTACAAAATAGCTGTCTCGCCTGCCATCAGGGTTCCCGTAAACGGTTTGTGGAGCATTTTTATGGACAAAGATAACGTGAAACTTACTCGCGGTGTTCGTCGCACAAAGACCGGCGCCAGTACCGTTTACACGCTGACGGTGTTGATCCTTGCCGGAGCGCTGGCGGGCTGCGCCTCCGGGCCCGACTTCGAGCGGCCAGTCGCCCCTCGCGTAGAAAACTACACCGGGGAGCGGTTGCCAACGCATACCGCGTCCGCGCCGACAACCTTGGGAGACGCGCAACACTTTAACGCCGACGCGAGCGTGGGCGCGCAATGGTGGAATGGGCTTGGCTCTTCCAAACTCGACGCTCTTATCGAGCAGGCCTTTCTGGCCAGCCCGACGTTGGCTTCTTCCAAGGCCACCTTGCGACAGGCTCAGGAAATCTATTCGGCGCGGGCGGGATCGACGCTTTACCCCCAAGTTGACGCCGGTGTCGGCGTCCAGCGTCAAAGCTCGAACCCCAGCGCGCTGGGGCAGACCGGCGACGCGCACGAGTTCAGCCTGTACAACACCAGCGTCGGCGTGCGCTACCAACTCGACCTGGCCGGTGGCAACCGGCGCGCACTGGAGGCGCTGGCCGCCCGCGCCGCCTATCGGCGATACGAACTGGAAGGCGTACGGTTGACCCTGGCGGCGAACATCGTTACGACCGCCATCACCCAAGCCAAACTCGCCGGTCAGATTGAGGCTACGGAGACCATTCTTCGCGCCAAGGATGAACAATTGCGTCTCACCCGGGAGCGCGTCCGTCTCGGTCAGGCGGCGCCGGACGATATTCTGGTCATGCGATCCCAAGTGGAGCGGATTCGCGCCGGCCTTCCTTTGTTACGCAAACAACTCCAGCAGAACGACCATCTGCTGGCCGTACTTACTGGCCATGCTCCGGGAACGGGGGGCGCGCGAACCTTTACTCTGGAGGAGTTTACCCTTCCGACCGACTTGCCGCTGGTCTTGCCGTCTGAATTGGCGCGCCACCGTCCGGATATTCAGGCCGCAGAGACCCTCTTGCGTGTCGCCAACGCAGAATATGGCGTTGCAGTCGCCAAGTTGTTCCCGCAACTTAACATCAGCGCCAGCGTCGGTTTGCAGGCATTGAGCGAGAACGCCTTGTTCGGCGGCGGCTCTGGGGTATGGAACCTCATCGCACAGTTGACCCAACCGCTCTTTAACCCGGGACTACCCGCCGAGAAACGCGCGTCATTGGCCGCATTCGACGCTGCGGCGGCAAATTACCGGAGCGTCACGCTCGAAGCCCTGCGCGACGTGGCCGATGTACTGCGCGCGCTGGATAATGACGCTCAGACACTTGCCGCACTGGCGATCGCCGACACTGCGTCGCAGGGCTCTTTGGAATCCATGGAACGGCAATACGCGCTCGGCTCCGTCAGTTATTTCCAACTGATCGAAGCGCAACAGCAGGCGCAACAGAATCGGATCGATCTGGTTGCGGCTCAGGCGCAACGTTTGATCGACAGCGTAGCATTGTACCAAGCTTTGGGCGGAGGAGGGGTGACGTCTATCGAAAGCTCGCTCTGAGATGGCCCTTCTTGCAAGCCCCCGAGGAGCCGATTATGAACGAGCGACCGGATTCTCGACCAAGTTGCGATTTTTCTTTTGAACGTACCGGAAGTCGTACGGAAGAAGTACGTCAACGCGACGCGGGCGATTCAGGGCCAAGAACCGGGCGCCGGATTGGCGCCCCGCGCTGATAACCGGGAGGCTCGGGATGGCTCAGCATCTTGCGGATAGTCAACCGGATCAAACCGAGGTGGCGGCGGGTGCGCCGAGCGCTGTTACCTTCAACAATACAAAAGCTTCTGGCGCGCGCAGTCCAGCGCGGCACCCCCCCTCCCTTTCCATCCGGTTCGTTCTTGATCCAGAGGGAAGAGTAGGAGACTTACGGCCTTAGAACCTGAAACCAAGTGGTCACAGACACCACCCGCTCCGGCACACGGAGAGTGAATCGCCTCCCTGATCCCGTAATGCGGCGAGAGTCGCCGCATAGGATCAGAGGTTCTCAGCCTTTCCTAAACCGTTCGTGGAAACGGGATAGACCCTAGACCACAAAAACGTAATAGACGACAGGGACCAACAAAACAGCAAAGACACAAAGCATGCCCACCGTCTCGATCCAATTGTCGTGGTTCAGGCAAATGCCACCGTGGCAAATCACGCCATCTTTCGTGTTTTTCTTGTCTAACATAACGTTGACCTCCTAAAAGGGACCATGCCGCCCCCTTTCGTCTATTATAGTCCTTTTGGCGAAGGAATGTGTATGACGAATGGGCAGAGGGGAACACCTATTCCAACATGACCTGCTTCAGAGAGGTTCAACGGCAATGGTGACACTGGCGGGAGAATCTCATGTCTGGACTTCACCTGCTTCTGTAGACATTTAGGCCACTGCTGTTCCGGCATTACGCCTCAGATAAGAAACGGATTTGTTGTGCTGTATACAAGAATGACATTTCCCTATTAGAGAAATCGGGGGTGTTGCTCGAAGATAGAGTGAAAAGCATCTGTAGCGTTTCCATTGGCGACAGACTGGATACTCCCGAGCTAAATCGCTGGCTCGAAACTCGGTAGAACCCACAAAAAAACGGGCCGACCCGAAGGTCGACCCGTTGTTCCGTCATTCGAAAACCGGTGCGAACGTTATCGCGTCTGTCACCGGTAGGAGAAGGTCGGCGAGAACGCTAAGCGTACACAAACGTACGTGTGCGTTTCGAGCCGATCTGCGTCACCCCGGTGCGGACGTAGATGGTTCGTACTACATCGAGGCGATGGCGCCTTCCATCCGGACAATATGCATGTCCAAACCCAGATCTTTCCCCGGCACGCCGAGGGCCAAGGCCACCAACTGCGGGAAGTGGAGCACCGGCAAGTGCGGCTCTTCGTCCATGACGGCGCCGAACTCCGGCTGGTAGGCGTCCATGTTCAGGTGGCACAAGGGGCAGGGGGTCACCATGGCGTCGGCTCCGGCTTTCTGGGCGCCGGAGACGGCGTTGGCCGACATCTTCATGGAGTTGTCCTTGTTCATCATCAAGACCGGGAAGCCGCAACATTTCAGCCGTTCCTCATAGGAGACCGGCTCGGCGCCCAAGGCCCGGATGAGCTTCTCCAACTCGTCGGGATCGTCCGGATCGGCGCAGTCGGAGACTTCCTCCGGGGGGCGGACGGCGTAGCAACCATAGAAAGGCGCCACTTTCACCCCGGTCAAGGGGCGGACGACTTTTTCCTTCAGCTTCTCGATGCCGAAGTCGTTGAGCAACACTTCGTAGAAGTGGCGGATCTTGACCGTCCCTTCGTAGCGATGGCCGGTGGTCTCGTCGAGTTCCCGGTTGACCTTGGCCTTGAACGCCGGGTTCTCGTCGAGTTCCCGTTGGGTCTGGCGATGCACCCCTTGGCAGGTGGTGCAGATGTTCATGATGTCCATCCCTTTGGCTTCGGCCTGGGCGTAGGTCCGTGCGTTCAAGACGGCGGCCATGGTGTGGCTGTCTTCCTGCACCACTCCGGCGCCGCAGCAGGCGGCCTCTTTCATCTCTTCGGCTTCGATACCGAGTTTGGCCAACGCCTTCATGGTGGCGGTCAGCAGTTCCCTGCCGGCCCCTTTTGCGACGCATCCGGTAAAGAGGGCGTATTTCATTTATTGAGTTCCTCTCTCTTGGCGAAGATAGCCCGCACTTCCCCGGCTTTTTCGATGGAGTGGGGGATGAACGGCGGGTTTTTGCCGCGCGCCAACATCCGCAAGCCGACCGGGGCCAGCGAGAGGATTCCGGCGAGGTTGAAGAAACCGACGGAACGGATCGGGACGTAGTTCTCGTCCAGAACGCCCCGTTTACCGACGGTCTCTCGGAAACCGAGTACGTGACGGGCGCCGGCGGTATCGTGCATCCCGGCTTTCATGGCCGCTTGGCGAATCTCGTTGATCCGGGCCAGCGGCTTGGTCTCGGTGGGGCAGCGGGTGGAACATTCGCCGCAATGGGTGCAATCCCAGACGCCGGTCTCTTCGGTGACTTTACGCAAACGGGCTTCGAACCGGGCGTCGCGGGAGTCGAAGATGAACCGGTGGGCTTTGGCCAAGGTGGCCGGGCCGTAGTAACGTTTGTCGACGTCCAATACGTTGCAATCGGAGTAGCAGGCGCCACACATGATGCAAGTGGTGGAGTTGTCGATAAGGGAGAACTGTTGCGGCGTCTGGAGCCGTTCTTTCTCCGGTTGGCTGTGGGCGTCGGGCGCCAGCCACGGCTCGACCTTCTCGAACGATTTCCAGAAGGGGGTCAGATCGACGACGAGGTCGCGCATCGGCTTCATGTTGCCGATGGGATCGACTTGCAGGACCCCCCCTTTGACCTTCTCCATGGTCTGGGTTTTACAGACCAAGGTGGCGTGTCCGTTGATCCGCATGGCGCAGGAACCGCAGATGGCCGAACCGCAGGAGAAGCGATGGGCCAAGGTCTGGTCCTGCTCCCACTTGATCCGGTTGATCGAGTTCAGGATGGTCTCACCCGGCTGAACGGCGAGGGTGTATTCCTGATACCGGCCTTCGGTATCTTTTTCCGGGTCGAACCGGAAGACTTTAAAGGTGACGTTGGTGGCGGTCATCAGTACGTCCTCTCGACAGGCTTGAAGCGGGTGATGGTCACCGGTTTGTACTTCAGCTCGTAGCCGCCGTCGTCATTTTTGAACGCCAGCGTGTGGGCGAGCCAGTTCTCGTCGTCGCGGGTCGGGTGGTCGTCTCGGGCGTGGGCCCCGCGCGACTCGGTCCGGGCTTCGGCCCCGGCCACGATCAGCTCGGAATATTCGAGCATATGCCCCAGCTCGATCGCTTCGAGCAGGTTGGTGTTGAAGTTTTTGCGGCGATCATCGACTTTCACGTTCGCGAAACGTCCTTGCAGTTCTTTGATCTTGCCGTGGGCTTCTTTCATCTGCTCGCCGTTCCGGTAGACGCCGACTTTGAGAGTCATCGTCTCTTTCAACTCTTCGCGCATGGCGTGAAGATCTTCGGTGGCGCCGTTATGCAAGAGACCGTCGATCTCCCGGCGGGCCGAAGCGAGCGCTTTTTTCTCGTCGATCTCGCCGAAAGAGGCCTCGCGGGTCTCTTCGAGGATCGTCTTTCCGGCGCGTCGTCCGAAGACCAGCGCGTCGAGGAGCGAGTTGGTTCCGAGCCGGTTGGCGCCGTGGACCGAGATGCAGGAGCATTCGCCGGCGGCGTAGAACCCTTTGACGGTGTTCCCCTTCTCGTCGATCAAGACGCGGCAGTCTTTGTCGGCCGGAATGCCCCCCATCGAATAGTGAGCCGTCGGCTGGATCGGCACCGGTTTTTCGATGGCGTCGACGCCGATGAAGTCTTTGGCCAAATGATAGACCTGCGGGAGTCGTTCGAGGATTTTCTCTTTGCCAAGGTGGCGCAAGTCGAGGTAGACGTAATCTTTGTTCGGTCCGGCGCCTCGTCCCTCGTTGATCTCGGTCTGTTCCGACCGAGAGACGATGTCGCGGGGACCGAGCTCCATTTTGCTGGGGGCGTATTTCCCCATGAACCGTTCGCCGTCGCCGTTGAGGAGGTACCCCCCCTCGCCGCGGGCCGCTTCCGACAGGAGAATGCCGTGCTGGTAGAGACCGGTCGGATGGAACTGGACGAACTCCATGTCCATGAGCGGAAGCCCGGCCCGATAGGCGGCCGAAATACCGTCGCCGGTGTTGGCGTAGGCGTTCGATGTGATCTTGTAGGCGCGACCATACCCGCCGGTGGCGAAGAGGATCGACTTAGCCCGGAAGACTTCGATCCGTCCGGTCTGGATATCCATGGCGACGATGCCGCGGGCTTCGCCATCCTCGACGATCAGCTGGAGCATATACCATTCGGAATAGATCTGAATGTTGCCCCCTTGGCGGTAGGTCTGCTCGAACAGGGTGTGCAAGAGAGCGTGGCCGGTCCGGTCGGCCGAGTAGCAGGCCCGAAGGAACGAGTGGCCGCCGAAGGCCCGCTGGGCGATTTTATTCTCCGGCGTCCGGGAGAAGGGGCAGCCGTAATGCTCCATCTCGTAGATGGTGCGGATGGCGTCGGAGGTCAGAATCTCTACCGCGTCTTGATCGGCGAGGAAGTCGGACCCTTTGATGGTGTCGTAGAGGTGGGCTTCCGGCGTGTCGCCGTCGACATTGCCGAGAGCGGCGGCGACCCCCCCCTGCGCGGCGCCGGAGTGGCTGCGGGAGGGATAGACCTTGGTGACCACGGCCACGTCCAGGTTCCCGGCCAGCTCCATCGCTGCACGCAAACCCGCAAGGCCGGAGCCGACGATAACGACGTCGTGTGAATACATAAATCCTCGCTCAAATCGGAATCGGGACCGCAAACCGGGCGTTCGCCCAACCGGCGGCGGAAAGAAATGACAGACGGACATTTTAATAGAAAGGGGCCGGGTTGTCACGGAAAAGGGGCGTCCGCCTCTCGACGGGGGCGGGGGTGAAAAGAGCATACCGGTCGCTCGCCGGTATGGCGCCGCACGGCGTATCCGTGCGGCGTGACGACCCCGCCGTGCCTCACTCCATAAGCGCTCATCATGTGGGCATGTCATCCTGCGGCCGCCTATTTGCTAGGCGCTCCCGTATGCGGTATCGGAGTGATGTGCTAACAATACCGTAGGTTGTCATTTGGCTCATCGTTTGCACCGGGCTGGGGTGCTGAGGCGACGATGAGCGTTCCGAGACGCTTTTTCTGCCATCAAGCGAATCTGCTTCTTCTTTCAAAGGATGGATGATGGCGAAACAATCCTTGCGCCTGATCGGATGTGGGGCGTTTCTGTTTTTCCCGGGGGGGGCGCTCGCCAATGAAGGGGGGGCGCCTGCCATCGACTCGGGCGCGGTCGCCTGGACCCTCACGGCCACGGCCATGGTCATGCTGATGACCCTTCCCGGCCTGGCTCTTTTTTACGGCGGCCTCAGCCGGTCGAAGAACGTTCTCTCGACCATCATGTACTCGTACGTCTCGATCGCTCTGGTAAGCGTGGTGTGGGTGTTATGGGGATATAGCATCGCCTTCGGCGACGATATCGGCGGGGTCGTCGGTTCTTTAGCGCATGTCGGGCTTCGCGGCGTTCCGTTGCCCGGCATGGAGGCGCCCCCCAACGCCCTTCTCGGGCTAGCGATTCCCGACACCCTTTTCGTGGCGTTCCAAGGGGCGTTCGCCGTCATCGCGGTCGCGCTCATATCCGGTTCGTTCGCCGAGCGTTTCGGCTTTCTGCCGTTTGCGGTTTTCTCCATTCTGTGGGTCTCGATCATCTACGCTCCGGTGGCGCACTGGGTATGGGGAGGGGGCTGGCTTGCGCGTATCGGCGCGCTCGATTTCGCGGGCGGGAGCGTCGTCCACATCGCCGCCGGCGTTTCCGGCCTGGCCATCGCCATGTATATCGGCAAGCGGAAGGGGTACGGGAAAGAGCTCATCATCCCGCATAACGTGCCGATGGTCATCACCGGCTCGGGTTTGCTCTGGTTCGGCTGGTTCGGGTTCAACGCCGGATCGGCGCTGGCCGCCGACGGTCTGGCCGCCATCGCTTTTCTGGTCACCCATCTCGCCGCGTCGGCGGCGGCCCTCGGATGGCTGGTGGTCGAATGGCGTCACGGGGGGGCGCCGACGGCGGTCGGCGTCTCTTCCGGCGCGGTCTCCGGTCTGGTCGCCATCACCCCCGCCGCCGGCTTCGTCACCCCCTTGGGCGCCCTCGTCATCGGACTGGTGGCCGGGGGGCTCTGCTACTTCGCCGTGTATTACAAACACCGGCTCGGCTACGACGACGCGCTGGACGCTTTCGGCATTCACGCCGTCGGAGGGGCATGGGGAGCGGTCGCCACCGGTCTGTTCGCGTCCCGGTCGGTCACCGGCCCTACGGGGGCCTACGGGCTCTTCGAAGGGAACACGTCGCAACTCTTCATCCAACTGGGCGCCGTCATCGCGACCTTCATCTATTGCTACGTCGGCAGCATGGTCATCATCAAGCTGGTCGACATGGTGATCCCCGTCCGGCCCGACGAAGAGGCCGAAATCGGCGGACTCGACCAGAGCCAACATCGCGAATCAGCCTACAACTGACCCTGAGGAACCACTTCATCATGACACGTCTTATCATCACACTCCTTGCCCTTTTTATTACCGCGTCGGCGGCGCACGCCGAGGAGCCGACGAAAGAGAAGCTGGCCGGAAAATGCATGACCTGTCACAAGCGGGAAAGCCCGGGCATCTACAACCAGTGGGCGCAATCGACCCACGGCAAACGGAACGTCACCTGCTACAGCTGTCATCAGGCCGGGAAAGACGATCCCGACGCTTTCATGCATGAAGGGCTACTGATCGCCACGCTGGTGACCCCCAAAGACTGCGGCAGTTGCCACGCGAAGCAGCAAAAGGAGGTCGCCCGGTCGCACCACGCCAAGGCGGGCCAAATCCTCCAGTCGCTCGACAACTATCTTGCCGGGGTTATGGTCGGAAGCCCGGCGGCGATCGCCGGTTGCGAGAATTGCCACGGGTCGAAAATCAGGATCGACCCGGCCAGCCCCAACAAGCTGGCGAAAGACGTCTGGCCCAACAGCGGCATCGGGCGGATCAACCCCGACGGGTCGGAAGGGTCGTGCAATGCGTGCCACAGTCGCCACGCCTTCTCCAAGGAGCAGGCGCGTCGCCCGGAGAATTGCGGCAAATGCCACCTCGGCCCGGATCATCCGCAAAAAGAGATCTACGAAGAGTCGAAGCACGGGATCGCCTACCGGGCCGCGAAGGATAACGGACAGATGAGCATGGACAAGGACAAGTGGGTGGTCGGGGTCGATTACTTCAACGCCCCCACCTGCGCCAGCTGCCATATGAGCGCCACCCAAAAGCAGGGGGTCACCCACGATGTGGGCGAACGGATTTCGTGGAATCTGCGGGCCCCGGTGAGCAAGCCGCAAGAACAGGCCAAGGAGAAGCGGGAGAAGATGACGGATGTCTGTCTGGCGTGCCACGGAAAACGGTTCGTCGATGGTTTCTACCGCCAGTTCGACGGGGTGGTGAACCTCTACGACCAGAAATTCGCGCTTCCCGCCCAAGAGGTCCTCGGCATCCTGAAAGCGAACCATTCGCTGGAGAAGAGCGCCGCATTCGCCAACGAGGTCGAATGGATCTACTGGGAGTTGTGGCATCACGAAGGACGGCGGGCTCGCCACGGGGCCGCCATGATGGGGCCCGACTACACGTGGTGGCACGGCATGTACGAAGTCGGCAAACACTTCTACATGGATTTCGTGCCGGCGGTTCGCAAACTCAAGGACAAGGACGCGGACCGCTATTTGGACAAACTGCTCGCCACCCCATGGCATCGGTGGTATCAGGCCGCCGATCCGAAAGAGGTTCTCGAAGCGCTCAAGTCGGGGACGCTTGCGAAATCGTACGAGGGGCTCTACCAGGCGCCGTGGGAGCGGACGATGATCGATACCTCCGGCTACAAGAAGTAAACCGGTCGTCGGGGGCGGCATGAGGCGGCCCCCGGCGGCGGGTCAAGGAGAGAATGACATGGCCAATAGCTGGCTGAATACCGGTCTGCGGGGTTTTCTGATGTGGCTTACCGCCAACCCGATCAGCGCCATCGGCGCGGTTCTGGTGGTCGGCGGGGCGATCCTTCTAATCGTCTTCACCCTTGTGTTCACGATCGGCTCCGAGTTGGTCAATCCCTATTTCGGGGCGCTCGGGTTTTTGGGGTTGCCTTCGCTCATCGTCGCCGGGCTCGGGCTGGTCGGCGTCGGCAAAGTGATCTTCAAGGGGAAGGGGGGAGAGGAGCCCTTCTGGGTTCAGAACTTCAATATCGAAAAGGAGGAAAAGGCCTTTGCGGTCTTTGGCGTTCTGACCGCCCTGCTGGTCGTCTTTCTGGGGGTCAGCGGCGTCCAGGCGGCCAGCTTCATGGATTCGACCCGTTTCTGCGGCGAAACCTGCCATTCGGTCATGGAGCCGGAGGCGGTCAGCCACAGCAACTCGGAGCACGCCACCGTCCCGTGCGTGCAATGTCACATAGGGGAAGGGGTCCACGGCGCCATTGTGGCGAAGATGCGGGGCGCATGGCAGGTGATCGCCCTGGCGCTGGATCATTACGAACGTCCGATCCCGGCGCCGGTGGCCACCTTGCCTTCGTCGGAAGATACCTGCCAGCGCTGCCACAACACCGCGCTCCCCCCTTCGCCGAAACTCGACCTCTTCACCACCTATCGGGATGACGAAACGTCCTCCGCCCAGATCTCCGCGATCGCTTTCAAAACGGGTTCGTCGAAGCCTGGCGGGGCGCACGGCATACATGCCCACAGCTCGAACGACCTGAGGATCCGTTACTACACGCTCGACCCGAAGCGGGATTCCATCAGTTGGGTCGAGGCGAAAACGCCGACCGGATCGAAGATCTGGGCGATGGAGGGGAAGGCCCGCCCGGTCATCGAGAAGATCCAGCGCACGTCGAAAGGGCGGCCCATCTACGTGGTTCGCGGGGAGGGAGAGATGCGGGAAATGGACTGTGTCGATTGCCACAACCGGACCGGCCATAGCTTTCCCCGGGTCGAGTCGGTCGCCGACAAACTTCTCGCCTCCGCCCGCATCGATCCGACGTTGCCCTACGCCAAGCTGGTCGCGGTCAAGTCTCTGGAGGCGGCCGCCTCCGGCGCGAAAGAAGAAATCGCCGATCGAGTGTCGGGGGAGGTCTTCGCCGCATGGCCGACCGAGGTCAACGCGCCGGAGATCGCCACTGCGATCGCCGGGGAGGCGGCGAAATATCTATACCCGAGGATGAATATCTATTGGGGCGCATACCAGAGCGAGAACCGCCATTCCCGTGATGAAGGTTGTTTTCGGTGCCACAATCAGCGGATGAAAGACTCCTCGGGAAACAGCCTTAGCCAAGACTGCGATTACTGCCATGAAACCATCGCCGATCATATACCGGCGGCGGAGTGGCGCAATCGCCTCTCGCCCCCATCGAAGAGGGAAGCTCACCATCGCGTTGACGGCGGGGGTGATGGGGCGCCGAATCAACAGAAAGGGCCGATCCTTTATTCGACGTCGGGGGAGACGGCGAGAATCGGCCCTTTCCACACAAGGGAACGAGGAGACTTTCCGAGACAGGCGTCTCGGACCGACTCCAAAAAGAGAGAAGAATAGGGGGATTCTCCTCCCTTCAGGGGCGCTTGGTGGCGAAGCCACGGTCCGCCAAAACTGCCGACGGACCGGGCGTCCCTCCCCGATACGGCTGGGGAGGTCCTTTGGTGAAGACCGGAACAGCTAGCCTTCGTATCGCCTCATATGGGGAATAGATGACAAAAATGGTCAGGAGATTCGGAGGGGGAGGAAAAAAGTTGACCGTGTATTGTCAATAGTAGGCGGGAGTGGAGCAAGGTGGTTGTTACATCACCAGTTGTTCCTTTTTCGCACGATTTCCCAATCGATCGGATAGACAAAAGGGCTTTCGGCGAGTTCTTCGGGCCAAACGATCCTCGGCTGATCGCCAAGCCACTGTAACAGAAGTGGAATATGGCGATTCTGCTGGATCAGCCCGCCGTGGGAGGTGAAAGAGACCGGTCCGATGAGGGTCATCAATTCGACCTTTCGTAACGCTTCGGTCACATATCTCGGTTCGAGCCGGTCGGAGAGTCGCAGCCCCTCGGCCATGACCATCGCCCCGGCGTAGGCCTGGGCGCTGCGATAGTCGGGGGCGACCCCATGGCGGTTCCGAAACGTTTCGACGAAGTCGGCCACCCCCGGCCACGGCGCGAGCGGACTCCAGAGGGGGGAGGTGAAAAGATACTCCCCCGCCCTACCGGCCCGTTCGATGAAGGTCGCGTCGGTAAACCCTTTGCCGACGCCGACGATCAGTTTGGGGGAGAGGCGTAGCTCGATCGCTTGTCGTATCAGGAGGGGGGCGTCGATCCCTCGGGAGACGGCGAGGAGAAGATCGGGTTTGAGGGGGGCGATGTTATTGAGGGCCGGTCGGAAATCGGCGGCGTTCGGGTCGTAGGAGAGGGAGAGGAGGAGGGGGATGGAAAGACGTTTGAGGGTCAACGCCAAACGGGCGGCTCTGGCGCCTCCGGCCAAGGAACGTTCGTAGAGAATGACCGCCGATCGGGGATGGGCCACGTCGGTCAGAAACGATGCGATCCCCTGATCATAGTCGGAAGCGGGAGGGGCGATCCTGAAGAGAGAGAAATGATGCGCCAGACTCTTCCCTTCGGAGGTCGCTTTTTCCTCGGCCAGCGCGATGCGAGCCAGAAGGAGAGGGCGCTCGACGGCAGAGGCGCGCGGCAGGTCGCGCCGTAACGAGGCCAATCGTTGACCGGCATGGGTATAGGTGGCCGGGTCGGTCAGACGTTCGGCGGAGGCGTTGGTGATCAGGTAGGGGAACCGGCGGGTCACCGCCATGGCCCCCACCGCTTCGGCGACGGCGGAAGAGTGCCCCCCCATAAGAGCGGTCACCCGACGCTGTTCCACCAGCTTCTTCGCCTCTTTGACCGCGGTGACCGGGTCGGAGGCGGTATCGACGACGACGAACGACAAGGGGCGTCCCCGCACCCCCCCGTTCGCGTTGATTACTTCTTCGGCGAGGGTCAGCGCTTGTCGTTCGGCCTGACCGTAGGGGGCGTATCCGCCGGTGAGGGGGAGGAGAACGCCGATTTCCAGTGGCGTCTCGGCGGCGCCGGACGGCGTCGGAGCGAGGAGCGCCAGCAGGGGGGCGGCGAGAATGAGGATTCGAAACATGAGGCATTATACCGGGTGGGGAGGAGGGCGCAACGCAGTCCCTATTGCATTGACTTTCAAATGGGAGAGGGCGAGACTGGGCGGACATTATCAAAGGGTGCGATTCGTTCGAGATTGGACGGATTAAGCCAAAAGTAGTTTTCGAGGAGAGGGTATATGAGAAAAATCGTCGCTTTTGGTATCGCCATCGCGGCTATGCTGGCGTTCGTCCCGTCCCGCGCCGAAGCGTACAAGATCAACGACGCCCATCAGATTTACGGTTACGGGCAGGTGTGGCTCCTTCTCTCGGAAGACGCCAAAGAGGGGGATACGGTCCAGACCGCCGGAGGGGACGACGGCGCCACCACCGCTTTCGGTTTCAAGGATCGCCGTCTTCGCTTCGGTATGAAGGGCGACCTGATGGACCGGGTCGCCTACTACAACGTCTTTTTGGAAACCGCCGGCGGAACGGCAAAACTGCTCGACTATTGGTTCGGGGTCCGCGCCGGCGCCGCCTATTTTCAGGTCGGTCGGTTCCGTCCTTTCGTGACCTGGGAAGTGTCGATGACCAACGCGGCGGGGCTTAAGAACGTCGATCGGGACAACGGCTTGACGGCCATCACCAACAATTTCTATGCGCAAAACGCCGCATGGCGGGATCTCGGCATGCTGATCGGTTACGGCGATAGAAGTAAAGACCCGATCTCCTTTCTCTTCTCGGTCAGTGACGGTACCGGCGCCAATCTGGCGGTCGGCGGCGACGCTTCCGGGGGAGCGGTCTACTCCAACGCCATCGGCGACGCCGCCTATTCGTTCGGTGTGGTCGCCCATCTGGGGCATCACGCCCAGCTCAACGCCGCCTACTCGATCAATAAGCATAACGGCGCCACCTTGTCGGGGAGCGAGAAGACCGCTATCGATATCGATCGGACGGTCTACTCGTTCGGCGGCGAATACGAAATGCTGGACGGGCTCCTTTGGGTCGACGCCGAATACGCCAATCTGAAGGCCGGGTCGAAAGATTACGCCTTCGCCGACGCCGAGCTGACCGCCTGGTACGCCCGGATCGGATTTTATCTCATCCCCTCCCGGCTGGAGCTGGTGGGGCGTTTCGCCACCGAAGCCGACAAGGGGATTGTGCACGGCGACCCCCACCATGAGCATACGACCGACGAAACCGAGGTGACCCTCAACTACTACCTCGGTAATGCGTTCAAGGTCCAGCTCGAGTACGCGACCTTCTCTCCCGATGGGGAGTCTTCCTATAATTCCATCCGAAGCAACTGGCAGATCAAGTTCTAGCAGGCGACGCCGGACGAATGGGGGGGGGCCGCTACTTATGTGGCGGCCCCGGTCTTTTGCGGATGGTATAGTAGGCGACCGAATCGATACGAGGACCGATGAGACCGAACTTGATCCCGCTTGCCTTCGTCGCCCTGCTCTTAGCGGCAAGCGACCGGGCCGACGCTTCTTCCCTGTCCGCCCTGATGGCCGATGGCATGGGGGTGTTGCGCGACGCGGCAGGAGAGGGAAAGGGCGCCCTGCTCTTGGAGGCCCCCGCCTCTTTGGCCGACGATCCGGCGGTCACCACCCCTCTCTCCGAAACGGCGACGACGTGGCATGGGGTCGAATGGGTCTCCCCCTTTCTCCTTAATCGGGCGGCGCGCGAGGAGGGGGCGAACGTCGCTCTCTTCGGCTCCTCCCCTCGCGCGGTGGCCCGGTTCCTGACCGGGGTGACCGCCGACCGGCTTCTGGTGGTGAAACTGACTCCGCAAGGGAACGAGCTTTTCGCCGATTTCATCCTCTACGACGCGACCGGGGAAGAGACGAAGCGGTATAAGAGTCTCGTTCGTCTGACCGACTCCATGCGCGACGGGAAACCGGTGGTGATCGGTATCGGCCCGGTGGCCCCGCCACCCGCGGTCGCTCCCCAAGCTCCGGTCGTGACTCTCGACGGGTTGATCGGCGGATTGGCGCCGGTCGAACTTTCCGCCGCAGTGGGGGTTTACGTCGGCGTCGAGAACCGGATCGCTCTCTACCGGCTCGACGGGAACCGGTTCGTGCCGCTCGGCGAGACGATGATCGACGAGCCGGTCCGAATCGCCGGATTATTCCTTCGCGACGGGAAGCTTTACGTTAACGGGCTCATCAACGGCGTTGTCCACTCCCGTATTTATAACGTGGCCCCCGACGGGGCTTTGGCCAGCGCCGCCGACGATCTTCCCTATTTTCTCATCGACGGGGGCGCCGATCTTTATGGACGACGCCAGAATGTCGACCGCTCCCTCTCGTTTGAGATCGACCGATTAACGGAGGAGGGGGGCTCCTTCGCCGCCGCCCCCTTCGCCACCGTACCCGAGACGCTTCCGGTGGCCGGCGTCGCCATCGACGGTTCTCGTATGGTCGCCATCGACGAACGGCAGAGCCTTATCCTTCGCTCTTCTCCCGGCGCTCCTTTCGAGAAGATCGGCGAAGGGTTTGGGGGGTCGTCTCTTTTCGTCCCTCGCAAAAGTATCGACGAAGCCCCGGCTCTTTTTACCTTCTCTCCCCCGCCGCTGATCGACGGCGCCACGATGATCGTCGTTCGGAATGAGCGGGAGTCGGGTTTCATCCCGACCGCCGGATACGCCGCCGGATCGGTGGCCCTGTTAAGAAAAGGGAACGCGGGATGGCGACCGGTCGCCTCGTCGCCGACGGAAGAGGGACCGGTCACGTCGGTCGCTCTGCTTCCCGACCGGCGCATCGTCGTCGCCCGTCATCGCCCCTCCCCCTTCGGCGGGGCGGGGGTCTCGACCCTTCTATGTTCGACCCTATCCGCACCGTAAGAGGTCTCATGTCGTTTCCGTCTCGTTGTCTCATTCTGTTGTCGATGATCGTCGTCGGACTTTCGCCTGCGGCGCGGGCGACCGTCGATCCGGCCACGACCGTCGAACGGTTTCTGGCCGCCGAAGCGGGGACGCCTCCCCCGTTCCCCCGTCGGGTCTTGTGGCTCACCCTCCCGTCGGGTGACGCCGTCGTCGATAGACGGCTCCGCAGTATCGAAGAGGCGGCCCGGGACGAACCGTCGCTCGACGTCGCCCCGTACGATACCGGGCGCTATTTCCTGAAACGAATGAACAACCGGCGACAGCCGGTGACCGAAACGCCGTTGGGGTTGGAACAGAAAAACGGCGTGCTCGAACTGGCCCGCACAGTGAAAGCCGCGTTGATCGCATTGGTGTGGGAAGAGGGTGGTGTCCCGAAGATGGCTCTCCTCGACGCCGCCGGGGAGACGGTCGCCGCCTATGACGACCCGTGGCGGTCGCCTGCTTTCGTCACCGCCGCCGGAACCGCCGACGCCGTCGCAGGCGCCACCTCCATCGCCACCGAAGAGGGGGAGTTCGTTCGTCCGTGGAACGGCCAGTTCGCTCCGATGCTCTCCGACCGGAGCGAGAACATGGTCCTGCGCGACCGGGTGCCGATCCGACGCTATGAAGTGGACGATATGGTCCAGTCGGCGGTGGTGATGGCCAACCCCTCGTTCGATGGGGTGACGCTGGCCTACGTCACCAAGACGGGGATCAAGGTGAAAGGGGTCGACGGAGCGAAGCTTGTCTCTTTGGGGGAAGCGTCAGTGGGGAACGTCATCCCCATCAGCGTCGTACCTTTCGATCTTAACGGCGACGGCGCCGACGAACTGTTGGTGAACGCTTATAACGAAGAGGGGCTCTCTACGGCGGTCTTCCGCTACGCCGACCGGATCGTCCCCCTTAACCGGGGGCTCGCATATTATTTCTCGCTGACCGCCGACGGGGCGTTGCTGGCGCAGGAGGGGATGGATGGGTTCCCGGCGCCGACCATGAAAGTGAGCCGCGTGACCCCCGAGGAGGGGAGTCTTCGCTTCGTCGCGGCGGTGACCATGACCGGCAACGAGATTCCGGTGGGGGTGAATCGATACGATCTCGACGGCGACGGGGCCTACGAACTGGCCGGCGCCGGAAGCCGGGGCGACCTGATGCTCTTCTCGTTCGGTGGCGGCGTCACTTGGCGTGGGGGGGATTTCGGTTCGACACCTCGGGTGGTGGCGGTCCATCGGCGTGGCGCGGGGGATCGCTCTTACGCCGTGCCGCCGACGCCGCAGATAGTGGTCGATCCGACGCTCGGTCCGTTGGTGGTGATGGCTGGCGCCAGTTACGCGAAGAGGGGGCTCTTTTCGACGCCGACGTTGACCAACGGGATCGTCTGGTTCGTTCGCCCCACGGCCAAAGGGTATGTGGTGGAAGACGCGTACCGCGAAGGGGAGGCGGTGGTGGTCGATCTGATCTCGATGAACCGGGGCGCCCACGCCCGTAACGACGCCGTCGGCTTCGTCTTGAAAGTCCGGGGGATGATGAAGGATAGCTCGGTCATCGTTCTTCCCGTACAATAGTCGACAGACTCGCAATCGAAGGAGATCTCTATGCGCTGGTCGCTGATCGTCGTTGTCGCCCTCTCTCTCGTCGCCCCTTCCGCCTCGTCGGCCAACGGCGTTGGCGGTTCCTCCGCCATGGGAAAAGCGAAGGCCTCCGACCGTCCGACCATGATCGATTCGGCGCCGTCGGCCATGCCGTCGTCGATTCGGGCGTTGAAAGAGCGGATCATCGACATTCAGAACCGCTCTCCTTTGATGATCGCCGACTTCACCCTCTGCCGTTCGGTGGAAGGGTACGCCTCATACGTCCCTTTCCCCAACAACACCGTCACCAACGCTCGGGAGATTCAGTTCTATTTCGAGCCGGTGAACCTTTTTACCAGCTCCGTCGGCGGGGGATACGCCATCTCGTTTTCGCAAGACGTCTTGCTCCTCTCCAATGCGGGGGAGGTCCTCTATCGTGAGCCCGACTTTCGCACTTTCACCTTCAAAGGGAACAAACCGGCTCTCGACGTCTATGGCGCCAACAAACTCGACATCACCGGCCTTGCGCCGGGGGAGTATATCTACAAGATCGTGATCCGCGACCTGTTGAACGACGCCACCGCCGAAGCGACGCTGACCTTCACCATTCAATAAGCGAAGCCATCGTCGTCGCCGCCGCGTTGTCGAAACCGGGCGCACGACGCCCACGCGCTCGGGTGTACGCTCCGCTCGCTCACCCGGTTTTCCTGCCGGGCCTGTCTCGATACCGCTTCGCCGGGTTTTGAAAGAGCCGGGCGCCCCTTTTGTCGGACGTCTGCTTTGTCGGTACGCGATCGCTCGTTTCCTCCGCGGATAGGCGAACGCTTCCGTCACGCACCGTGTGCAACATCCTATATCCCCGAAACGAAAAACCGGGAAGCCATCAGGCTCCCCGGCGAGGTTGGCGCCGCCTCACTTCTTCTGGTGGGGGCTTCCGTCGACGAGGTTCTGCACCACCGACGGATCGGCCAGCGTCGAGGTGTCGCCCAAAGCGCCGACCTCGTTTTCGGCGATCTTCCGCAAGATGCGCCGCATGATCTTGCCGGAGCGGGTCTTCGGCAGACCGGGGGCGTTTTGCAGGATGTCCGGCTTGGCGATGGGGCCGATCTCTTTCGCCACCCAGTTCCGCAGCTCCTTCTCCAAGTCGGCGTCCCACGCCACCCCGGCGTTCAAGGTGACGTAGGCGTAGATCCCTTGACCCTTGATGTCGTGGGGATAGCCGACGACCGCCGCTTCGGCCACCTTGTTGTGGGCGACCAATGCGCTTTCGACTTCGGCGGTGCCGATCCGGTGGCCCGAAACGTTGATGACGTCGTCGACCCGTCCCATGAGCCAGTAGTAGCCGTCTTCGTCTTTTCGCGCTCCGTCGCCGGTGAAGTAGTTCCCCGGATATTGGGAGAAATAGGTCTCCCGGAACCGTTCGTGATGCCCATAGACGGTCCGCATCTGTCCCGGCCAACTGGCGGTAATGACGAGATAGCCCCCTTCGTTGACGGTCGCCTCGGAACCGTCTTGCCGGATGACTTTCGGTTCGACGCCGAAGAAGGGGAGCGTGGCCGACCCCGGTTTTAGCGGCGTGGCGCCGGGAAGGGGGGTGATGAGGATGCCGCCGGTCTCGGTCTGCCACCACGTATCGACGATGGGGCATTTCCCTTTGCCGACGTTGTCGTGATACCAGATCCACGCCTCCGGGTTGATCGGTTCGCCGACGGAACCGAGGATGCGAAGGCTCGACAGATCGGCGGTCTGGGTGAACTGAACACCGCATTGCGCCAAGGCCCGGATGGCGGTGGGGGCGGTGTAGAAAATATTGACCTTATATTTCTCGCAGACCTTCCAGAACCGATCGGCGGCAGGGAAGGTGGGAACCCCTTCGAACATGATGGTCGTCGCGGCGTTGGCCAGCGGGCCGTAGACGATGTAGCTATGCCCGGTCACCCAACCGATGTCGGCGGTGCACCAGTAGATGTCGTCGTCGTGGTAGTCGAAGATATATTTATGGGTCGTGGCGGCGTAGATCATGTATCCGGCCGTGGTGTGCAAGACCCCCTTCGGTTTACCGGTGGAGCCGGAGGTGTAGAGGATAAAGAGGGGATCTTCGGCGCCCACCCGGGCCGGTTCGTTGACGGCGTCGGCGGCGGCCATGCCGTCGCTCCACCATACATCCCGTCCCGCTTCCATCTCGACATCCTGACCGGTCCGTTTGACGACGATCATTTTCTTAAGGGTGGGGCATTCCTTCGCCGCCGCGTCGACAGCCGCTTTTAGGGGGATCGTCTTCCCGGCCCGATAGGCGCCATCGGCGGTCAGGACCACGTTCGACTCACAATCTTGAATCCGGTCGCGCAACGCCTCCGCCGAGAAGCCGCCGAAGACGATGGAGTGAACGGCGCCGACTCGGGCGCAAGCCAGCATCGCCACCGCCAGCTCCGGGATCATTCCCATATAGATCGTCACCCGATCGCCCCGTTTTACCCCGTTGGCGAGCAGCATATTGGCGGCGCGGCTGACGTCGGCGTGGAGTTCGCGGTAGGTGAGCTTCTTGCTCTCGTCGGGGTTATCCCCCTCCCAGATGATCGCCACCTTGTCGGCGTTACGCTCCAAGTGCCGGTCGAGACAGTTGACGGTGATATTCGTTTCGGCGCCTTCGAACCAGGCGATGTCGGCCTTGACGTAATCGAACCGGCGGACCGAGTCCCACTTTTTATACCAGGTGAACGTATCGGCGATCTCGCCCCAGAACCGTTCCGGGTCGCCGACGGAGCGGTCGTAGAGCGCCTTGTATTCGTCGAGGTTTTTTACCCACGCTTTCGCCGATACGTCGGCGGGGGGGGGGAAGACCCGATGTTCGGTGGAGAGGGAGCTGATCGTCTTCTCGTCGTCGGCCATAAAACGGACTCCTTGTGGGAGGTTGTCTTAATCGATTCCCAAGGGAATCGTTTTTCGCGTTCGTTCGATACGTGAAGCGGAAAGGGTCGCCACTAGTATCCCCTCTTCTTCGCCGAGAAGGGAGGATTTTCCCCACGGGTCGACGATCATCGTATGGCCGTAGACCCCCCGTCGTTCGCTCGCCCCGGCCAGCGCCGGGGCGACGGCGGAGGATTGCGTTTCGATAGCCCGCGCCGTCACCAGCGTCTCCCAATGGGCGCGACCGGTGGCGGCGGTAAAGGCCGACGGGACCACGATCAGGTCGGCGCCCTTTTGTCGAAGCTTTTGGAAGTGGTCGGGGAACCGGAGATCGAAACAGGTGGCGAAACCAATGCGCCATTGGCCGAACGGGGCGACGGTGACGCTTCTTCCCGGCGTCAACCAGAGCCCTTCACCGTACCGTTTCCCTTTCACCGTGGCGGCGAAGAGTCTCATTTTGCGGTAACGCGCGACAACCGACCCGTCTGATGTAAAGAGGATCGTCTCGTTCACCGGCCGGTCGGCGTTACCGGGTCGTCGGACGATCCCCCCGGCGACGACGCCGATGCCGAGTCGTTTCGCCGCGCCACGTATCCGGGCGACCACCTCGTCGGCCCGGTCGGCGGCGGTGGCCAACGTTTTGTCGGTACCGTAGCGGGCGAAGTATTCGGGGAGGAGGGCGAGCGCGGCCCCTTTTCGTTTCGCCGACGCCAGCAACGCATCGGCCCGGTCGAGGTTGGCGGTCAGATCGACCCCGGCCCTCGTCTGGATCGCCGCTACTTTCATCACCGCCGCCCCCGTTGTTGTCCGCACATTCTGCCACGCGCGTCACCGGAGCGGCAACCGGCCGGGAGGGGAGGAGGTGAAAGCCTCATCACCGCCCCCTCTTGGCGAGAGACCGAAGGAGCCTGCCGTCCGCGAGGAGCGCAAGCCTGTGGTATCCTTCCGTCCAACATCCACCTCCAACGGACAATAGATACGATGCGCCTCTCCCGCTACCACGCGCCGACCTTAAAAGAAGCCCCCGCCGATGCGGAGATCGTCAGCCACTCCCTCATGCTCCGGGCCGGCATGATCCGCAAACTGGCCGCAGGCGTCTACACCCTCCTGCCGTTGGGGGTGAAAGTGGCTCGCAAAGTCGAGACCATCGTGCGCGAAGAAATGAACCGGGCCGGGGCGTTGGAGGTGGTGATGCCGACCATTCAGCCTGCCGAACTGTGGCAGGAGTCGGAACGGTGGACTTTCTACGGCAAAGAGTTGCTCAGAGTCGCCGACCGGCATGGACGGGAGTTCTGCTACGCTCCGACCGCCGAAGAGGTGGTCACCGATCTGGTGCGCCGCGACGTGAAAAGCTATAAAGAGCTTCCCCTCAACCTGTATCAGATTCAGACCAAGTTCCGCGACGAAATCCGCCCTCGCTTCGGCGTCATGCGGGGGCGGGAGTTCACCATGAAAGACGGCTATTCCTTCGACGCCGACGAAGCGGGAGCCGACGCCACCTACGAAGCGATGCGGGCCGCCTACAACGCCATCTTCAACCGGTTGGGGCTCTCCTTCCGAGCGGTGGAGGCCGACACCGGCCAGATCGGCGGGAGCGCCAGCCACGAGTTCATGGTGCTGGCCGAATCGGGGGAAGACCTGATCGTCTACTGCGGCTCGTGCGCCTACGCCGCCAACGTCGAGAAGGTCGAGCTGGTCGCCCCTGACGCCGCGACGCCGGGCGAAGCGACTCTCGAAAAGGTCGCCACGCCGAACCGGAAGAGTATCGAAGAGGTGAGCGCGTTTCTGGAAATCGCTCCCGAGAAAGCGATCAAGACCCTCGTCTACGTAGCCGACGGAGAGCGAACCGTCGTCGCTTTGGTGCGGGGAGATCGGGAGATCAACACGGTGAAACTGGCCCGGGCCGTCGGCGCCGCCGAAGTGACCATGGCCGACGAAGCGACCGTGAAAGCCGCCGGAACCCTGGTCGGTTACGCCGGGCCGGTGGGGCTGACCGTCCCCGTGGTGGCCGACGCGGAAGTGATGGCCGTCGTCGACGGAGTCACCGGCGCCAACGAAGAGGGATTCCACTACACCGGCGTCCAACCGGGGCGCGACTTTACCCCGACCAGCGTGGCCGATATTCGCCAAGCGGTGGTCGGCGACACCTGCCCCCGTTGCGGCGGAACCCTCGCCATGGCCCGCGGGATCGAGGTGGGGCACATCTTCAAGCTCGGCACGAAATACTCCGAGTCGATGAACGCTACCTTCCTCGACGCCGAAGGGAAAGAACAGCCGATGATCATGGGCTGTTACGGCATCGGGATCACCCGGTCTGCGGCGGCCGCCATCGAGCAGAACCACGACGACAACGGGATCGTCTGGCCCCCTGCTATCGCTCCTTTCGACGTCTGCGTCTTGCCCCTCGGGCCGGAGCCGGAACTGATCGACGTGGCCGAGTCGCTTTATAACCAATTCCTCGACGCCCGGTTCGATCCGGCGCTTGACGACCGGGACGTTCGGGCCGGAGTGAAGTTCGCCGACGCCGACCTGATCGGCTATCCGGTGCAGGTGGTCATCGGGAAGAAGGGGGTTAAGGCGGGCGAAGCCGAGGTGAAGATTCGGAAAACCGGCGAGCGGCGGATGATTCCGTTGGCCGACACCGTGGCAGGCGTCCGGTCGATTCTCGAAGAGCTATCCGCCCAGTAGATGACCTCCTCGCGCCTCTCTCGCATCCGGCTGATCGCCAACCGGGGAGCGCGGGAAGAGAGCGGAGCGCATCGGGTCGGGATCGGGACGGGCGAAGGGATCGACTTCTGGCTTGTTTCCGAGACGCCCGAGGCCGTACACTAAAACCGTTCCCTATCGCGCACCCGACGGGTAGCCGTATCCGCCCGCCATCGACACTGGAGGATGGCCATGAACCGGAATCGAACCCCTCTTCTTATCGTTCCCCTCGCGCTCATCCTGTTAGCCTACGCCTGCGGCGGGGGGGGCGGTAGTAGCTCGACCACCTCCACCACCACGGCGACCAGCGCCAACGGGTTTTATCAGCTCACCGGTGGCGACAGCGCCGCACGGAGCGATCTTACGCCCCTCAACCTTTACCTGATGGTCGATCCCCCGTATTTGGCCCTCTACGGCAAAGACGATAGTTGCGCCAGCCTCGCCACGATCAACGAGACGACGGTGACCGGTGACACCATCACCATGATCGTCACCTTCGCCGCGCAAGAAAGTGGCGTCGCCTCCTGCGACCAATACGTCATCGACCACGGCGCCCGGAGCGACGCTTCGTTTAGCGACGCCCAGACGATCATCATCGTCATGACCATCGTCAACGCGCAGCTCGTGAGCATGGTCTTCGACCAGTTCGGGAGCCTTGCCAACTACAGCCTCTACACCAGCTGGGTGGCGATCAATAATCAGCTCTTGAGCGGACATACCACCGGCATGACCATGGCGGTGATGCGTTCGTTATTGGCCGCCTACATTACGCAGCTTTTGACTACCACCCCGACCGCCACCCCGACCGCCGAACCGACGATCGAACCGACGACGACGCCGGTTGTAGGCATCGCCCAGTCGTGCGCCGGAGTGACCCATGGGAGCTCCACCAGCGTCGTCAACGTCTGCGTGAAAGTAGGCGGCGTCGCGACCGGAACCAGTGTCACCTTCAGCCTCGTCGGCGCCAACGGGAACAGCTATGGCCCGGCGGCGGGAGCGGGGACCACCAATGCGTCGGGGGTCGCCTGCGCCGATTTCACCATCGCTTCGTATGGCGACTATGCATGGGAGGCCACCGTTCCCGGAGACGGATTGAGCCTCTCGTCGTCGGGAACGCTATCGGTGGGGAGCGCCAACGCGAGTTGTAGCTTATAGGGCGTGTGGTGTCAGGTCTTGTGTCTTGACATTCTTTTGCGTGGCCGTGGGCGAATGAGCGCCTGGGAGAATCCAAAATGCAAGATCTGCCCCCCGTCCTCAGGGACCTCCAATCCTCCGGCGTCGATTAGCCAAGATCCATCGGCTTTTCGCCCGCTTCGTGCCGCCGTTGGGCCTCGTTGTTAACGGCGGTCAACGACTTGTCGAAGATGACCCGGTTCTCCCCCATCAGGCTTCTGGCTTTCCAAAGGGCGCCAAACGTCGCAAAAAGGGAGATCCACGCCATGGCGTGATGCCAAGTCAGATCCATCTTCCCGGCGTGGTATCCGGCGCCAAGCATCGGGGTCATCATCAAGATCGCCACCACTCCCATCAGGATCGGGAAGAGGATACCCTTCATCTTTTTCGTCCGCTGGTATTCCTCCAACGAAAGGAGCTTGGCGATGGCCGCTTTCTTGGCCACCGACCCGGTGCCGATGAAATAGAAGAGGATCATCGACATGCAGAGGATGCCCGACAGCGCCCCGACGAGGCCGATCAAGACGTGGGTGTTCAGGTCGACGACGTCGGGGGTCATATACCCGGCGCCGATGGCGGCTGTTAAGACGACCGCCACGAGGGCGCCGAATCGGTTCATAAAAGTAATCATGGGGAGGAACTATAACAGGAACCGGGCCGAATAACACGGGGAGGTCGCCGCTCAATCCGCTTCTCCGCTCTTGTCCTCTCCCGACCGGGTGGGTTGGGAACGTCGGTTCTCTATTGAGGCGGTAGGGGGAAATCCGGCGCAAGCCTGTTGAACGGCGCGTCCGATTCCCTTACGATAGCGAGACCATCATGAAAAAGAATCTCGACGACATCCGCCAGCGCATCGACGCCATCGACGAACGGCTTATCAAGCTGCTCAACCAACGGGCGAAACTCGGTCAACAGATCGCCGAAGTCAAAAAGCGTGACGGCGGACCGGTCTACCATCCCGGCCGGGAGAACGACATCCTCGCGCGCGTCGCCGAGCGGAACAACGGACCCCTCCCCGACGACGCCTTGCAGAACATCTACCGCGAGATATTCTCCGCCACCCGCGCCGTCGAGCGAGAGTTAAAAGTCGCCAGCCTCGGCGCCGAAGGGAGCTACTCCCATCTGGCGTCGTTGAAACTCTTCGGTCACTCCGCCGTCCATCTCCACGAGCCATCTTTCGACGACGTGTTCGACGCCGTCGAAAAGGGGCGGGCCGACTATGCGGTGGTCCCGGTGGAGAACTCCATCGATGGTCCCATCGGCCAGACCCTCGACCTGCTGGCCAATACCCCGTTGACCATCTACGCCGAATATTGCTTACCCATAACGCTGACCGCCATGGGGCGGGTCGATAGGGTTGGAGACGCGAAAACGCTCTACACCCACTTCGCCCCGCGAGCGCAGGCGAGGAAGTGGATCGGCGCCCATCTGGCCGGCGTGAAAGTGGTCGAGACCTCGTCGTCGTCGGAAGCGGCGTCGCGGGCCGCCAAAGACCCCACCGGTATCGCCATCGGTTCCGTCGAAGTGGCCGCCCTGCACGGCATGAATATCCTCGCCGAAGGGATCGAGGAATCGTCCGGCAACCAGACCCGCTTTTTCGTCATGTCCCGCACCGCCCCACCGAAGGGAAGAAGAACAAAACCTCGCTGGTCCTCTCGACCAACGACGAATCCGGAGCGCTTCACAACATTCTCCGCCCCTTCGCCGCCGGAGGGATCAACCTGTCGAAAATCATTTCTCGCCCCGATCGGTCGGGACGTTGGGAGTATCGCTTCTTTATCGACATCGACGGCGCCGCCGACGACCCGGCTGTTGCGGCATCCCTCAAAAAAGTGGCCAAGGCCACCCGTAGTCTCAAAGTCATCGGCGCCTACCCGGCCGCAGACAACCGGTGATCGGGTGACCGAACCCCTCTTCTCCCGCGCTCTCATCGCCGGTGTCGGCCTCATCGGCGGTTCGCTGGCCTTGGTCGCCAAAGAGGCCGGGCTTATCGGAACCACCGTCGGCTACGGGCGAAACCGGGAGACGCTGGAGCGGGCCAAAGCGCTCGGCCTCGTCGATGAAATCGCCACCGACCCGGTCGAAGCGTGCCGTGGAGTCGATCTGGTTTTTGTCGCCACCCCGGTCGAAAGCGTCGTCCCCCTCATCGCAACCTTGGCGCCCCATCTGCCCGACGGTTGCGTCGTCACCGACGGCGGTTCGGTGAAGGGCGCCATCGTCGAACAGGTGGCGTCGCTTCCCAAAAGGTTCCGCTTCGTTGGGGGGCATCCGGTGGCCGGGACCGAAAAGTCGGGGCCGGACGCCGCTTTCGCCGAACTCTACCGTGACCACTACACGATCCTGACCCCCACCGGCGAGACCGACGCCGACGCGTTGACCAAGGTCACGCGACTATGGGAAGGGGTGGGGGCGCGGGTCGTCACCATGACTCCCGCCGACCATGACAAAGCGTTGGCCGTCATCTCGCACCTTCCCCATCTGGCCGCCTACGCGCTGGTCGAGACCCTCGACGAAGAGGACGCCGACGGGATCATCGCCCCCTTCGTCGCCGGCGGTTTTAAGAGCGCCACCCGGATCGCCGCCAGCAGTCCCGAGATGTGGCGCGACATATTTTCCATGAATCGTACCGCCACCCTCGAAGCGGTCGCCATGTTCCGCCGTCAGTTGGACCGATTCGCCACCGCCATCGAAGAAGAGCGGCACGACGACCTGCTGGCCATGCTCGAACGGGTGCGTCGGCTCAAACGCAACCTGGACAAGGACCGTTCATGAGTCGTGGAACGCCGCCCACCGGCCCTTTCGTCGTCGCCATCGACGGCCCCGCCGGTTCCGGCAAATCGACCCTCGCCAAAAAAGTCGCCGCCGCGGTCGACGGCGTCGTCATCGACACCGGCGCCATGTACCGAGCGGTCACCGTCGCGCTCCTCGACCAGGGGATGGATACGGCGGACCCGCACGCCGCCCAGACCATCGCCGAAGGGCTGACCCTGCGCTTCGAGCCGGGAACCGACGGCCAACGGCTTATCGTCAACGGCGACGACTGGTCCGAGCGGATTCGCCATCCTCGGGTTTCGGCCGCCGTTTCGACCGTCGCCGCCCATCCGGCGGTCCGCCAGCGGATGGCCGATCTGCAACGGGTGTTCGGTGAAGAGGGGCGGGTCGTCATGGAGGGGCGTGATATCGGGAGCAACGTCTTCCCCGACGCCCGGTTCAAATTCTTCCTGAAAGCCGACGACGAAGAGCGGGCCAAACGTCGCTTGGCCGAGATGGAAACGGCCGGACTCCCCGGAACCTTCGACGACGTCCTCGCCAATCTGCGCCACCGGGACCAGCTCGACAGCTCCCGGGCCGCCGCCCCCCTCATCTGCCCCCCCGACGCCGTCGTCATTGATACGACCTCCCTTACCATTGACGACGTTCTGGCGAAAATGCTATCGTTCCTCTTTTCCTGATTTTGCGGTCCGGTCCGGATACCGCCCCATAGGGGGGTGGGTGAGAGGCGCGGTGGAATAAAATCGGGCGGATTCCCGAAAAGGGATATCCGAGAAGAGAGGAAAGAGATACTGATGGGTGTTATCAAGCGTGTAACGCAAGAAGATTTCGTCGATGCGGCGGTCGCCGCCGGACAAGAGGCTGCCGAACGTTCCTCCGAGTTCGCCACGATGCTCGAAGAGACCGGCGAGTCCTATAAAGAAGGCGCCTTGGTCATGGGCAAGGTCGTCGTCCGGAACCAGGATTCGGTCGTCATCGACGTCGGCTTTAAAAGTGAAGGAACCGTGCCCTTGCACGAGTTCGGCGCACAGGCCGCCTCCATTCAGGTGGGGGACGAGGTCGAAGTGTTGCTGGAGGCGATGGAAGACAACGACGGCGCCTTGGTGCTGTCGAAAGACCGGGCCAACAAAATCCGCGTCTGGGACAAAATGGCCGAGAAGTTCGACGCCGACGAGACCGTCGAAGGTATCGTGCTCAACAAGATCAAAGGGGGCCTGTCGGTCGATATCGGCCTCAAGGCGTTCCTCCCCGGATCGCAGGTCGATCTTCGCCCGATCAAATATCTCGAAAATATGATCGGCGAGAAGCTCAACTTCAAGATCATCAAGATGAACAAGAAGCGGGGGAACATCGTTCTTTCGCGGCGCGTCCTGCTCGAGCAGGAGAGAAAAGTCTCCAAAGAGCAGGCTCTTGCCACACTGCAAGAAGGCAAAGTCGTCGACGGCATCGTCAAGAACATCACCGATTACGGCGCGTTCATCGATCTGGGCGGTATCGACGGCCTGTTGCACATCACCGACATGAGCTGGGGCCGGGTCAACCACCCCTCCGAAATGTTCGGCATCGGCGACAACGTGAAGGTCATGGTCTTGAAGTTCGACCGTGAGACCGAGCGGGTTTCGTTGGGTCTGAAACAGACCACTCCCGATCCGTGGGTCGACGCCTCCGGCAAATATCCCCCCGCCACCCGGGTCACCGGACGGGTCGTCTCCATCGCCGACTACGGCGCCTTCGTGGAGCTCGAAGAGGGAATCGAAGGGCTTGTCCACATCTCCGAGATGACCTGGAACAAGAACATCCGCCACCCGAACAAACTGGTCGCCGTCGGCGACAACGTCGAGGCGGTCGTCCTTTCGATCGACACCGAGAAGAAACGGATCAGCCTCGGCATGAAGCAGATCCAGGAAAACCCGTGGGATCGGATCGACGAGAAATACCCGGTCGGCGCCATCGTCGAAGGACGGGTGAGGAACCTCGCCGACTTCGGCGCCTTCGTCGAGCTGGAAGAAGGGGTCGACGGATTGATCCACATCTCCGACATGAGCTGGACCCAGAAAATCAAGCATCCGTCGGAAGTGGTGAAGAAACGGGACAAGATCAAATGCATGGTCTTGGCTGTCGACAAAGAGCAAGAGCGGCTCTCGCTCGGCTTGAAGCAACTTGAGAAAGATCCGTGGGACGGCGTCGAAGAGCGCTATCCCCTCAACGCCGACATCAAGAGCGAGATCACCAAAGTGACTAACTTCGGCGCCTTCGCCGAGTTGGAAGAGGGGGTCGAAGGACTGATCCACGTCTCCCAGCTCTCCACCTCCCGCGTCGCCAGCCCGCGTAAGGCGGTCCGGGTCGGGCAGGAAGTGACCGCGAAAGTCATCAAGGTCGACGGCCCCAGCCGGAAGATCGGGCTCTCCATCAAGGCGTTCCTCGAAGGTCTCTCCCCCGAAGAGGTCGAGAAAGAACTGGCCGCCATGGAAGAGTTCGCCGCGCAAGGCGAGGACTACTATGACGATGACGACGACGTCGACATGGATGACGACGATCAAGCGGCGGTCGACGCCGAAGCCGAAGCCGAAGCGGTCGAAAGCGACGACACCGAAGCGTAAGTTTTTCGCCGGGGGGCCCATCACGGGCTCCCCGGTTTCTTTTATGCGGAGCCAGCCATGAGCCGGGATCACAAGCGTCACAATGCGGTTCTCTGGGGACTGCTCCTCATGTTCCTCCTCTCCTCCGTTTTTGTTGTCTCCCTCGTCTCTCTTTTTGACGGTGGATCGGGCGACGACGGACCCAATCTGCTCGCCTCTTCGTTTTCGAATGATAAAGAGACCCTAGGGCTGGTGCGGATAGAAGGGGTCATCATCGACGGGAGTGACGTCGTTCGCCAACTCGACGCATGGGCCGAAGACGACTCGACCCCCGGCGTTCTGATACGGATCGTCTCTCCCGGCGGCGTGGTCGCCCCCAGTCAGGAAATCTACGACGCCGTCAAACGGCTACGCGAAAAAAAGAAAGTCGTCTGTTCCTTCGGCCATGTGGCGGCCAGCGGCGGCTACTACATCGGCGCCGCCTGCGACAAGATCGTCGCCGCCCCCGGCGGGATCACCGGCTCCATCGGCGTCATCATGATGTTCAACACGCTGTATGACCTGTGGGACAAAATCGGCGTCGGCTCCGTGGTCATCAAGAGCGGCAAGTTCAAAGACACCGGCTCCCCCGACCGCCCCTTCACCGACGACGACCGCGCCCTGTTGCAAGGGATGGTCGACGACATCTATCGGCAATTCTTGGAAGCCGTCGCCGAAGGACGGGGGATCACCGTCGAAAAGGCCCGCGAATTGTCGGCGGGGGGGCGTATCTACTCCGGCGCCATGGCCAAAGAGAACGGCCTCATCGACGAACTGGGCGACCAACGTCGCGCGGTAAAGATCCTCGCCGCGATGGTCGGGATCGAAGGGGAGCCGAAGCTTGTCGAGAAAAAGAAAAAAGAGGGGCTCTTCGAACGGTTGATGCAAGAGAAGTTCGAAGTCCTGACCCCCACCCGTCTCTCGCTCCCGGCGGGCGCCTATTTTATCTGGGAGCCGGGGGTCTGACCCGGTGGAGAGCCGGGTTCTTTTCTATCTGCTCCTGACCGGCGTGACCCTCTTTCGGGTCTGGTACGCCGGGATCGTAGAGCTGTCGCTCGACGAAGCCTACTACTGGCTCTGGAGCCTCTACCCGTCCCTCTCCTACTTCGACCATCCCCCCATGGTCGCCTGGATGATCTGGCTCACGACCCTCTTTGACGACAGCGAACGATTCGTCCGGCTCCCGGCGATCCTTTGTTCCTTCGGCGCGACGGCCTTTTTATACGAGCTGGCCGCCGATCTATTCCACGACCGGAAGGTCGGCTTCATGGCGGGGGTTATCGCCTTGATCGCCCCGGTCTACGCCATCGGCGCCTTCGTCGTCACCCCCGACGCCCCGTTGTTGCTCTTTTGGTGCGCCGCCCTGTGGGCCGGATGGAAACTGCTCGATACGCAAGAACCGAAATGGTGGTACGTCATCGGCTTTTTCTTCGGGCTGGCGATGGTCTCGAAATATACCGCCGCTTTCTTTGCGCCATCCCTTTTTCTCTTTTTGCTCGCCGCTCCCGGCCAACGGGCGTGGTTGTTTCGGAAAGAACCGTGGCTTGGCTTCGCGCTGGGCCTGATACTCTTCGCCCCGGTCATCGTCTGGAACGCCCAGCACGAATGGGTCTCCATCGGGTTTCAGCTCACCCACGGATTCAAACCGCACCATTGGCGCCCCCTGGCCGACTTCGGCGAGTTCTGGGGTTTGCAGATTGTCCTCTATGGCGTCGTTCTCTTCGGCTACCTCATCGCCGCCATGATCGCCATGGGACGGCGCGGCTGGCGGCGCGGTCGAGAGGAGTATCTTTATCTATTCATGATGTCGGCGCCGATGTTTCTCTTCTTTGTCGTCAACTCGATGCGGGCGCGAATGGAAGGGAACTGGCCGGTCATGGCCTACGCCGCCATCATCGCCGCCCTGCCCGGCTGGATCGCGTTGACGCGACGGACCACGCGCGGCGGGTGGATCGTCGGCCTGCTGACCGCGGCCGTTTTTACCGGCGTCTTGCACACCTTCATCGCCGACCCGTTCGTCCCTTTCCCCCAACGCCGCGAGATATCCCGGCGCGTCTACGGCTGGAATGCGTTGGGGGAGCAGACGAACCAACGGATCGACGGTATGCCAAAGGGAACGTTTGTCCTGACCGAGCGGTTCCAGATCATGAGCCTCATGACCTACTACACCCCCGGACGTCCGGCGACCTATATGATCGACGGGGCGAACCGGTTCCCCTACCTTCCCGACCCGGAAGGATTGAAGGGGAGAGACGCCCTCTATCTGGTCGAGACCGAGCGGCTCGACAAAGATCGGTTGGCGCCTTTCTTTGACCGGATGGAACCGGCCGGGGAGTATGTCATCAGCCGCTACGGCGAGGAGATTCGTCGCTTCACCTTCTACCGATGCTACAATTACCACGGCGGCCTCATTCGGACCTGACCCATGACACCAATGCGCACCATCGCCCTCGTCGGCTTTAAAGCCAGCGGCAAATCGACCGTCGGGAAGCTCTTGGCGCGACGACTGGGGAGGGCTTTCGCCGACACCGACGCGCTCATCGAAGCGGCCTACGAAAACGAGACCGGCAAACGGCGTCACTTTCGGGAGATTTATCGGAGCGTCGGGAAAGAGCGGTTCGCCGCGCTGGAACGGGGCGTATTGATCGAAGCGTTGGCGAACGAACCGATGGTCCTCTCGTTCGGCGGCGGGACGTTGGGAAACGCCGTCGCCAGCGGCGTCGACCTTTCGGCGGTGACGGTGGTGGCGTTGCAGGTGGAGAAAGAGGCTCTCTATCGCCGGATGATGGCGGGAGGCCTGCCCGCTTTTCTCGACCCGCACGATCCAAAAGAGTCGTTCGACAGACTCTGGGAAGAGCGAACGCCACTGTTTGAACGACACGCCGCTTTTACCGTGGAGAACAATGGTCGTCCTCCCGGCGAGACGGTGGAGGAGATCGTGCGACGTTTAGGAGAGAGCGATGGCCGGTAACAGCTTCGGAACGCAATTTCGGATCACGACATGGGGAGAGTCCCACGGCCCCGCCGTCGGGGTGGTGATCGACGGCTGCCCCGCCGGATTGCCGTTGGACGAAACGGTCATCCAGCGCCAGCTCGATAGACGTCGTGTCGGGCAGAGCAAAGTCAGCTCCCAACGAAACGAGCCGGACAAAGGGCGGATTCTCTCCGGCGTTTTTGAAGGGGTCGCCACCGGAGCGCCGATCGCTATCGTCATCGACAACGCCGACGCCCATTCGGCTTCGTATGACGCGATCAAAAATCTCTATCGCCCCGGCCACGCCGATTGGCCCCTCATCGCCAAGTACGGTATACGCGACCATCGCGGCGGCGGGCGTTCGTCTGCGCGGGAGACCGCCTGCCGCGTGGCGGGCGGCGCCGTGGCCCGACAACTCCTCGCCCATTTCGGCGTCGACCTTTACGCCCACACCTTGCAGATTCACGACATCCGGGCCGATCGTTTCGACCGGTCCGTTATTGAGACCAACGACGTCCGATGCGCCGACGGCGAAGCGGCCGAGAGAATGGTGGAGCGGATTCTCGAAGCGAGGAAAGATGGCGACAGCGTCGGCGGAATCATCGAAGTCGTCGCCGAGAATGTTCCGTCGGGGCTCGGCGAACCGGTCTTTGATCGGCTCGACGCCGATATCGCAAAGGCTCTCATGTCGATCAACGCCGTCAAAGGGGTCGAGATCGGCGACGGGTTCGAACTGGCTCGCACCTTCGGTTCCGGCGCCAACGATCCGTTGCGCAAAGGAGAGGGCGCCGCACCCCGCCATACGAGCAATCACTCCGGCGGGATCGACGGCGGCATCAGTAACGGAAATCGGATCGTCGCCCGGATGGTGGTGAAACCGACCCCGTCGATTTTGAAAGAGCAAGAAACCATCGACCGCGACGGGAACGAGACGACCATCAGCACCGAAGGGCGGCACGACCCGTGCGTCGCTCCCCGGGGGGTACCGGTGGCCGAAGCGATGATGTCGTTGGTGTTGGCCGACCATCTGTTGAGAAATAGGGCGGCCCGAATCTAGTCGTGGCTTCCGTCGCTCAATTTGTCGCCCGTCTCAAAGGGAAGAAAGAGTACGGCGGTAGGTTCGTCGATCACCGTTTCGTCGAACCGGTCGCCGCCCGGCACGCCCCGATCCCCGAGACTATCCACCCGTCGGTGGCGCAGCTTCTGGCCGACCGGGGCTTCACAACGCTCTACACCCATCAAGCCGACGCGATAAATGCGACGATGCGGGGGGAAGACGTCATCGTCGCCACCCCCACCGCGTCGGGCAAAACTCTCTGCTATCAACTCCCGGCTCTCTCCGCGTTGGCCGACGACCGGGAGGCGACGGCGTTGTTTCTCTTCCCGCTCAAGGCGCTGGCCCGCGACCAGATCGAATCGTTCCGCTCTTTCGGCGAAGCCCTCTTTCCGGCGGTCACCGGCGAGATTTACGACGGCGACGTGTCGCCTCACGTTCGGACGCGCATTCGGGCCAATCTGCCGCAGGCGATCTTTACCAACCCCGACATGCTTCATGTCTCGTTGTTGCCGAACCACGACAAATGGGAGGCGTTCTTCTCACGCCTCACCCTCGTCGTCATCGACGAAGCCCACACCTACCGTGGCGTTTTCGGGTCGCACGTGACGCAGGTGATACGACGTCTCTTGCGGATCGCCCATCGGTATGGCGCCACGCCGCGCTTCGTTCTGTCGTCGGCCACTATCGCCAACCCCGGCGCTTTCGCCAAACGACTCACCGGTCGAGACGCCACCGTCATAGACCAGAACGGCGGTCCGAAGGCGGGGGTCCATATGCTGGTCTACGATGCGGCGGAAGGGAGCCCCTACACCGACGCGTCGAAACTCTTCCGCGCCGCCGTCGGCGATGGGCTTAAGACCATCGTCTTCACCAAAGCCCGAAAGTTGACCGAGCTGATTTACCAATGGAGCGTACAGGCCGAACCGGAACTGGCCCATCGGGTCGCCAACTATCGGGCCGGGTTCCTCCCCGCCGAACGACGGCAGATCGAGCGACGTCTCTTCGACGGGGAGATCGACGGAGTGATCTCGACCTCGGCGTTGGAGATGGGGGTCGATATCGGCGGTTTGGACGTCTGCGTACTTGTCGGCTATCCGGGCGCCATGATCAACCTGTGGCAACGGGCGGGCCGGGTTGGCCGGGCCGGACGGGAGTCGTTGGTGATACTGGTGGCGCAGGCCGATCCGCTCGACCAACATTTCGTCGCCCACCCCGATCAACTTTTCGACCGGGCTTTCGAAGAGGCGATTCTCGATCCCGACAACCGGGATATCGTGAAGGCCCACATGGTCTGCGCCGCCGCCGAAGCGCCGTTGGAACCGGACGATCCCGACCTTACCCCCGACCTCCGTCCGGCGGTGATGGAGGCTCTCATCGACGAGAAACGATTGGTCCGGTCGATGGAGAGCGGGCGTTATCTGGCGTTGCGGAAAAACCCACACCGTTTCGTCGATATCCGTTCCGTCGGCGAAAGCTACACCATCTTCGGTGAAGACGGGAAAACGATCATCGGAACCCAATCGGGATCGCGGGTGTTAAAAGAGGCCCACGAAGGCGCCGTCTACCTTCACCGGGGGCGGCGATATGTCGTCCGCCACCTCGATCTCGACAAGCGTGCGGTCTACGCCGCGCCGATGGAGGAGCGGTACTACACTCGCCCCCGGACCGAGACGGAGACCGAGATATTGGAAACCCTCGACGAGCGGCGGGTGCATGGGTTCCGGGTGAAGTTGGGGCGCCTGAAAGTGACCGAACGGGTGATCGGTTACGAGAAACGGTCAATCTTCGGGCAAGAGTCGTTGGGGGTGTTCGATCTCGATCTTCCGGCCACCACCTTCGAGACGGTCGGCTTCTGGGTCGAATTACCCGACGCCGTACGGGAGGAAGTGGAACGGGCGGCGTCTGGCTACATGGGAGGGATTCACGCTTTCGAACATGCCGCCATATCACTCTTCCCCCTCTTCGCTCTCTGCGACCGGGACGACATCGGCGGCATTTCGTACCCTTACTATCCGGGATTAGGGAAGTCGGCGGTCTTTTTCTACGACGGTTATCCCGGCGGCGTCGGTCTCTGTGAAGCCGGGTTCGCCAAAATCGAAGCGTTGTGGCGGGCGACCTTGGCGCTGGTGGCCGACTGCCCTTGCGAAGCCGGGTGCCCGTCGTGCATTCATTCTCCCAAATGCGGGTCGGGAAACCGTCCCCTCGACAAGGCGGCGGCGAAGACGATCCTTGCGGCCCTTCTTGGGGAAGGGGCGGCGAGCGGGTATGATGAGGAGGACGAACCGATCCCCGTTACCCCCGCAGAGGAGACGACCGTGGCCAAGCCGACCCCCGATCCCCGCCAGGGGGATCTCTACTACGATCCGGCGCCCGACCGGCGGGTCGTCTTTTTCGATCTCGAAACGCAGAAATCGGCGGCCGACGTCGGCGGATGGGGGAACACCCATTTGATGCGCGTGGCGGTGGCGGTGGTCTACGACTCCCGCGAGAAGCGGTACATCCACTACTGGGAGGAGCAGGTGGACGATCTGGTTCAAAAGCTTCTTTCCGCCGATCTGGTGGTCGGGTTCAACCACGAAAGTTTCGACTACGGCGTGTTGAAGGGATACACCGACATCGACCTGCGGACCGAAACGAAATCGTTCGACATTATGGTCGACGTGCAAAAGCGGCTCGGCCATCGGTTGGGACTGGCGGCGTTGGCGGAAGGGTCGCTCGGCAAAGGAAAATCGGCCGACGGGTTGCAGTCGCTCATCTGGTGGGCCGACGGCGAGAAACAGAAGGTGGCCGACTATTGCCAAGTCGATGTGGAGGTGACCAAAGGGGTATTTGAGTTCGGTCTCGAAAATCACCATCTGATCTACATCCACAAAAAGAGCGGGGAGAAGGTGAAGATCGCCAACGACTGGGAACTCGAAACGTTGATACGCGACGCCGCCGCCGAAAACACCCCCAAGCCGCGCCTCCGTTTCTGATCATGGGTGACGCCGCCATCGCCCTTGTCCCCGCCGCCGGGGCCGGTCTCCATGGGGGGGGGATACGGAAGCAATATCTCGAACTCGATGGAACGCCGATTCTCATCCGAACGTTGCGCGCGTTGGCCGCCTCTCCCGCCGTCGGCGGTATCGTGGTGGCGGCGCCGGAAGATGAGACGGAGCGGGTGACGACGATGATCGCCGACCATTCGGTTCTCAAAGTCGTGGCCGTGGTTCCCGGCGGTCCGGCCCGCCAAGACTCGGTGGAGCGGGCGTTGGCGGCGGCGCCGGCGGAATATGCGATGGTGTTGGTGCACGATGCGGTGCGCCCCTTCGTCACCGGGCGGATGATCGAGCGTTCTTTGGCGGAAGCGGCCCGCTGGGGTGGCGCGGTGGTCGGCATGCCGATGAAGGATACGTTGAAACGGGTGACGGAGGGGACCATCACCGCCGCCGTGGAGCGTGAGGGACTTGTCCGCATCCAAACGCCGCAAGTGTTTCGACGGGAGCTGTTGGCCGACGCTTTGGCTTCGGCGCGACGCGACCGGTTCGTCGGTTCCGACGAGTCGAGCCTGGTGGTTCGCATCGGGGGAACGGTACGGGTGGTGGAGGGGGAGGAGACGAATATCAAAATCACCACCCCCGGAGACCTCCCGTTTGCGCGAGCGATCATCGGAACGCGCTGACCGCTGTCGGTAGAAATCTGTTGCGCCGGAGAGAGGGGCTGTGCGATAAATGAAACAGATCCAAAAAAACGGACGCGCGATTCCAGTGACCGATCGTTTATTCTTCTCCCCCACCGAGGGTTTCTCCACGGCATCCGTCGCCGTGTTCGAAACATATCCGATTTTCCTATTGGAGCTCCACCGGTCATGAACATATACATTGGGAACCTCTCCTACAACGCCACTGAAGACGATCTTAAGAACGCTTTTTCTTCCTACGGGACGGTCGATTCGGTCCGGATCATCATGGATCGGGCCACCGGCAGGTCGAAAGGGTTCGGGTTCGTCGGAATGCCGGACGACGCCGAAGGACGAGCCGCCATCGAAGCGATGAACGGCGCCGATATCGCCGGGCGAAAGATACGAGCCGACGAAGCCCGTCCGCGTGAAGGTGGAGGTGGTGGAGGATTCGGTCGCTGACCGGGCAAGAGCTCGCTTCATTCGAAGCTCGATTCATTCGACCGGGGTCTTCACCGAGACCCCGGTTTTCTTATGCGGTGGGGGTGGAGGCGCCGAAGGGGCGTTCCTTTTCGACGATCAGAACATAATCGGTGGCGTTACCGTCAGCCGTCCGTTCCTCCGTTACCGAAAGGGTAAGCCCGATCTCATGCCCGTCGCGGGTGACGCCGCGTCGTTGCAGGTGAACCGACCCGGCCCGATTCCCCCCGGCGAAATCGATATCGGCAAGGCTTGGTTTCTCTTCGTCGGGAGAGAGGAAATCACGCCACGATCTCCCGGTCATTCCCTCTGGTGTGCAGCCGAAGAGGAGGGCGGCCGCCGGATTGGCCCGTATAATCACCTCTTGCGGGTCGAGACGCACAAGGCCGATGGAAACGTTTTCGAAAAGCGACCGATAGTTACGTTCGTTGGCCGCCAGCGCCGCTTCGGCCCGTCGCCGTTCGGTGGCGTCGATGATGATGGAAAAGAGCACCGTCTGGTCGCGGATTTTGAGGGGGCCGGAATAGACTTCGACGTCTTTAATCTCGCCCGAGGCGACCCGATGGCGGAGATTAAAGTGAATCTGCCGTCGGCTTTTGGCCAAGGCCATCTCGCGGCGGACTTCGTCGGGGGAGAGGACATTGATGTCGGTGATCTTCATCGTCAAGAGGTTGTCTCGGCGGTAGCCGTAAAAAAGGGCCGCCGCTTCGTTGGCTTCGAGGATGTCGCCGGTTTGCGGATCGATGAGGAGCTTGACGGCGCTGTTGAAGTGGAACATCTGCCGGTAACGCTCTTCCGATTCGCCGAGCGACTCCATGGCCGACCGGCGCTCGATCACCTCGCGACGCAACGCTTCGCCGGTCTCTTCGAGAGCGCGGGTCCGTTCGATGACTTTCCGTTCCATCTCGTTCCGGGCGAATCGAAGACCCCGTTCCGCTTTGCGACGCCGATTGACGTTGACCACCAGCAAGGTGACGATGGCCCCTTCGAGCAGGATCAGCGCGATAACCGATGCGGCGATGACCGGACTGACCGACAACCCATGCTCGGGGCGGTTGATAACCCGCGCCGTGGCGGGCAGACGGTCGGCGTCGATATCGTAACGGCGCAAAGCGGTCCAGTCGAAAATCATGGAGCTGGTTCCCTCCGAAGCGACGGGGATCGTATCGGGAGAAGCGCCGCGGAGAATCGCGTTGGCCATCAGCGCCGCCTGTTTTCCTTGCAGGTAGCCGCCGATAAGATCGCCGCCGACGATGCCGTCGGCCAATTGGAAATCGAGCGAACCATAGATAGGAGCGCTCGAAGCTTTGGTCATCAGCGAAAGACTTTCATCCGCCGGGTAGTAGACCCCTTCACCGTCGGCGAAATAGACCGTGAGCAGAACCGCCGTTTGCGGTTCGAGGTGAGACAGATAGGTCAGTAACTTGGCCCGTGGAATCTGAGGGGCGTATTCGATCTTCACCGGGAACCCGGCTAGTTGATGGGCCGCCTCCTTTTTCCAAGCGATCCCCGTTTTGAGAAAGTCGTGGATCACCACCAGCTTTTTCATCGACGGCTGAAGAAACAGCGCAAGCTCTGCGGTGGACCGGATTTTCGGAACCTCCGGCGCCCCGGTGACGCCGGTCTCCCCTTTCAACATCGCGGTGTTGAAATCGTTGATCCCGCAGAAGACCACCGGCGTTCCGGGGAAAAGCTCCGCCCGATGGTCGATGAGAAACGTCAACGCGTTGTTGTCGGCGACGATGACCACATCGGGAGGATGGGCGCCATATTTGAGACGAAGCAGGTCGACGAACGTCGCAAGGTAGGCAGGCGACGTGATCCGTTTTGTGTCCATATTCTCGACCATGAGGTCGACAGGATGGGACCGATCCGCCGCAAAGGTCTCCTCCACGCCGCGGGTCAGGTCGGCGGTCCAAGGGAGATTTTGGTGATAAGAGTTCAGAAGGAGAACTTTATGCTGGTAGGTCTCCACCTCCGCGCGACAGACCGTAGCGAAGAGCAAGGAAACGACAAAGGCCCTTATGGATAGCAACGTAAACCGCATTGGCCAGCCTGCTTGGTAGAAAGGAAATAGGAAATATTTGCCTTTATGGTAGCACAAAGGTGGGTAAAAAGTGGCGCGACGCGCTTATGCCATCAGATCGGGTAGAACCGACGTGACGAACCGCTCGATCTCGTCCCGAACACGACGATAGTGGGAGAGGGCTTCTTCGGGAGCGGTGGCGGAACGAGCGAGAAAAGGGGGATCGTCGAAGCCATGATGGACGATGCGCGCGCCGGGGATGGTGGGGCAGGTCTCGTGAGCGTGGCCACAAACCGTGATGACCAAGTCGAACGTGGGAGGGTCGATATCGTCCACCGTTTTGGAGACGTGGGCCGAGATATCGACGCCTCGCTCCGCCATGACGGCCACCGCATTGGGGTTGAGGCCGTGCTTCTCGATCCCGGCGGAGAAAACATCGACCGTGTCGCCGAGATGATGACGCGCCCACCCCTCCGCCATCTGCGACCGGCATGAGTTCCCGGTGCAGAGGAAGAGGAGGCGCGGTTTCGTGGCGTTGTCGTTCATTGGGCGATTATGGCAGATGGAGAGGGGAGGGGGAAGTGAGGATGGGGTTAATAGGTCCATTGCGCCTCAGCGTCGTCTCTTAGAACATCAATGTGGATAAAGCGACCGTCCATTGGCGGGGAGATAGGCTCTTGCGCTCCTGCGATATCAAGATGGTGGGGTTCCCATAGAGTTTCATTCGAATAGACCACCTCGTCAATACGAGTGTCGCGATTGATTTTGATATCGTGACAAGAGGCTTCCTCAAGATGTGTGGCGACAATATGTGTACCCTCAAGATGTGCCCAGTTTAAGATGGCTCCAGATAGTTGTGCGCGGAGTAAATTGGCCCTCTCCAGATGAACACGAGGCAAATCGGCACGGATAAGATTCAGCTGGTTGAGCGGCATTTCTGGAGTGAAGACTTTTGCCCATGCGCCCTCTTTTCGCAGAATCTCTCGAATGACTGTGTGGATTGCTTTGATATGCTGTGGTGGTTCCAGACCCCACAATTTTTCGACAGCATCCTTTGAAAGAATTCCACTCCGATCTCTTTCTAGCCCATCCCAACTATTGAGTAACGCTTTGTATATCTCATAAGCCGGGCGGCGGAATCCGTCGCCATGCTCGCCGACAAGGTACGGGCGCAACTGGTGGATGGCGGCGATACGCAGCGCGGGGTTGGTCGCATCTAGATCAGTGCTTGTCGCCCACTCTTCAACCCGGTGAAAGTCTTTAATCTGTGTCTCGATCCGGGTGTTCTCGATGTCCCTCTGTTTGTCCTCATCCCGGAACATCCAGACAACGAAGAGGGGAGGGGCGGCGACGAGGGTGGCGATGAGGGTGTAGATTTGGCCGGGATTGTCGAGGCTCTCTGCATAGAGTCCGCCAATGATAAGAACAAAGGAAGAAAAAAGGCCTGCGACAAAGACCTTGAAGGGTCTGCCCATGGTGAAATGGTCTTGTCCCGAGTTGCCGCTCATTGCATTTCCGGTGAGGTTAGCTATGCCGGAAGTATAGCAGGGCGGATGCCCGCTCTGCGAGGGGAGGAGGGGGCTTGCTCTCGGGGGAGGATGAATCGGAGGGAGCCTTCACGTCCCTTGGTCGGTGCGGGGCGCCACTCGTGGGGCGCTCCCTCGCACCGTCCAAGGGAAGGGGGCATTTTCTGCGAAAGTCCCATAGCGGCAGTTGAAGCCAGCAAAGCCTGCGCGCCAGCGAGCGTGCCCGAAGCGATAACGGGGGCGCCCCTCGCCGCCCCGCGTTCGGGGCTAGATGAGGTTCTCGTCTTTGACAGCCGCCGCGATGAAGTCGCGGAAGAGCGGATGGCTTTTCATCGGCGTCGATTTGAACTCCGGGTGGAACTGGCACCCCACAAACCACGGATGGTCCGGCAGCTCTACGATCTCCACCAGCCGCCCGTCCGGCGATTGCCCCGCGAAGATCATCCCCGCGTCCTCCATCTGGAGCCGGTAGTTGTTATTGAACTCCAACCGATGCCGATGTCGTTCGTCGATCTCCCGCTCGCCGTACGCCGCGTGGGACTTGGTCTCCTGTTTCAGGTAGCAAGGATACGCGCCGAGCCGCATGGTCCCCCCCTTCTCCACCGATGACGACTGATCGGCCATGAAGTGAATCACCGGATGAGGCGACGCTTCGTCGAACTCCATGCTGTTGGCGTCGGTCAGGCCGAGGACGTTCCGGGCGAACTCGATCACCGCCGTCTGCATGCCGAGACAGATGCCGAAAAACGGAATCTTCTTCTCCCGCGCCGTTTTAATCGCCAGCAGTTTCCCTTCAAGACCCCGTTCGCCGAATCCGCCCGGTACCAGGATACCGTGCGCCTCGCGCAACATCTTCTCCGCCGTCTCTTCGGTCAGTTCCTCCGCATCGACCCAGATCAGCTCCACATCGACCCCGTTGGCGAGGCCGCCGTGGGTCAACGCCTCGGCCAAGCTCTTGTACGACTCGGTCGAGATCTTCATGTATTTGCCGATGATGGCGATGTTCACCTTCGGTTTCGGGCGATAGATCAGCTCCACCAGATCTTGCCACGGTTTAAGGTCGCTCGTACGCGGGTCGAGATGCAACGCCGCCGTCGCCGCAAGGTCGAGCTCCTCTCCGGCGAACCGTAAGGGGACTTCGTAGATCGACGCCACATCGACCGCCGACACCACCCGGTTGGGGGGCATGTTGGCGAAGAGGGCGATCTTCTTTTTCACGCTATCGTCCAGCGGCTCTTCCGAGCGGCAGACGAGGATGTCGGGTTGCACGCCGATTTCGAGCAACGACCGGACCGAGTGTTGCGTCGGTTTCGTCTTCAGTTCGTGCGCCGTCTTGATGTAGGGGACCAGCGTCACGTGGACGTAGCAGACGTTCTCGTAGCCGACGTCGTAACGGAACTGGCGCATCGATTCGAGGAACGGCAGGCTTTCGATATCGCCCACGGTCCCGCCGATCTCGCAGATGGCGATGTCGTATCCGACCCCGGCGGCGGCGATGCGGCTTTTGATCTCGTCGGTGATATGAGGAATCACCTGCACCGTGGCGCCGAGATAGTCCCCCCGCCGTTCTTTGGTGATGACCGAGTTATAAATCCAGCCGGTGGTGACGTTATTCACCTTCCCCATCGTGGCGCTGATGAACCGCTCGTAATGCCCCAAGTCGAGATCGGTCTCGGCGCCGTCGTCGGTGACGAAGACTTCGCCATGTTGGAAAGGGGACATGGTCCCCGGATCGACGTTGATGTAGGGGTCGAGTTTCATCATGGTGACCGAGTAACCCCGCGTCTCCAGAAGCGCCCCCAACGAGGCGGCGGTGATTCCTTTGCCGAGCGACGAGAGTACCCCGCCGGTGACGAAAATGTACTTTGCCATCACTCTCCCGCTTCCGATAAATAGGCCTCGGCACGGCGGAGGTCTTCCTCCGCATCGACGCCAAGGGAATTGGCCGACGTTTCGATACAGAGTATCTTGTCGCCGTTTTCAAGAATCCGCAACTGCTCCAGTTTCTCGCATCGTTCCAACGGCGTCGGCGCCATCGATGCGAATCGGAGCAGGTAGTCCCGCCGAAAAACATAGACCCCCAGATGCTTATGCAACGGGCGGTCGGGGGTGTCGCCATCCCGGTCGTGGGGGATCGGCGCTTTCGAAAAATAAAGGGCGATGCCGTCGGTCGCCATCACCGCTTTGGTCACGTTGGTATCGGCCGCCTCGTCGGGTCCGATGGGGGTGACCAGCGTCGAGACCATCACGTCGGGCCGTGAGACCAACCCCCGCACCGCCGCATCGACCGCCGTCGGGTCGAGGAACGGTTCGTCCCCTTGCACGTTGACGACGATCTCGGCGTCGACGGCTTGGGCCACTTCGGCGATCCGGTCGGTGCCGGAAGGGTGGTCGGCCCGGGTCATCATCGCTTCGCCCCCGGCTTGGGCAATGGTATCGACGATCCGCTGATCGTCGGTGGCGACGATGATACGAGTGGCGGTGGTCATGCGCGCCGCTTGCCGCCAGACGCGGACGATCATCGGGACGTCGCCGATGAGGCGCAACGGTTTGCCGGGGAGTCGGGTAGAGGCAAATCGGGCGGGGATGACAACGAGAACGGTGGGGGTGAGGTTCATCTCCCGCCGTCCTTATCGGGGCTTGCTGAGAAGGAGGTGTGGCATACGGAACTATACAGAATTTGGGACGTCGTCTCAAGCGTTTTACATCATTCGATGGAGTGCGTCGTGGTAAACTGGGCCGATGAATGAGTTCTATAGACCGCCACTCTGCGCCACGTGCGGAGAACCGGCCACACGGGTCGGTTACGAGGTTCCCGCCGATCTGAAGATCGGGCTTTGCGACCGGTGCGCCAAGGCCGGAGGATATCGCGCCTGCGACCGCTGCGGTTTCGACTACGCCCCCGATGACCTGCGTGAAGGGGAGGGGGCGCCGGTCTGCGTCTACTGTGTGGGAGAGCGGGTTCTTCCCTTTTACGAGGATTGACCCTTGCGGGCCTCTTGCTTCTCGCCCGTCGATATTTTGAATTCCGTTCCGGGGGTACAGACGGGGTTCGTCGCGACCGTTTGAGGGGGTTAGCCGACCAGATCGTAGGGACGCACCCGAAATCGCACCCCCAGCTCATCCTCGGCCAGACGGCGGGCCGCCTCCACGTCGACCAGGTTCGGGACCGCCACCACCGTCGCCGTCACCGCGAGCCCCGCCGCTTTCGCCTCGCGGATAAAGGCGATCGTCGTTTCCCACGCGTCGGGGATCAGCGGCTTGCAAACTGCGTTGTAGGTCGCCGCATCGGCTCCGTTGAGCGATACCGAGACTTCGTCGACAAGCCCCACCAGTTCCGGCGCGATGTTCCGCTTCGACAAATGGGAGCCGTGCCCGTTGGTGTTGAGCCGCACCCGCCCCCCCGCCTCTTTGACGCGACGGGCGACCTCCTTGATCCGATCCAGCCGGATCGTCGGTTCGCCGTAACCGCAGAAGACCACCTCGGCGGCGTCGGTCGGGTCGCCGATGGCGGCGAACATCTCGTCGGCGGTCGGGTCTTTCGGGAGGCGCAGGTTATGCCCTTGCACGCTGTCGGAGTGGTAGCGGACACAGAAGAAACATTCGTTGGTGCAGCTTTGGGTGACGTTCAGATAGACCGAGTTGCGGATGCGATAGGCCACCCGTCCCGCCACACCGGCGCCGACGCCGAAAAGCTCTTCGAAATTGGTCACCGCCAGTCGTTCGATATCGGCGCGGGTGACGCCACGCAACCGGGCGGCCAGGTCGACGATATGGGTCAGCATGGTCGGGTCGTTCCGTTTTCCCCGATGGGGAACCGGCGTCAGGAAGGGGGCGTCGGTTTCGATGAGCAACCGGTGGCCCGGTGTGGCGACCAGCGAGTCGCGCAAGATATCGGCCGATTTGTAGGTAACGTTTCCGGCGAAGGAGATGTACATCCCGAGGTTCAAGACCCGGCGTACGTCGTCGGGGGTTCCGGCGAAACAGTGCATCACCCCGCCGAACTCGCCGACGTTTTCTTCTTCGAGAATCCGCAGCGTCTCTTCCATCGCGTCGCGGCAATGGACGATCACCGGCTTGTTCAGCGTACGGGCGACGCCGAGATGAGCGCGAAAGGCCCGTTCTTGATCTTCGTGTGGCGACCGGTTCCGGTAGTAGTCGAGTCCCGTTTCGCCGATGGCCACCACCTCCGGGCGGGCGCCCCATCGGGCGAGGGTGGCGACGGTGGCGTCATCGACATCGCTGGCATGGTGCGGATGGACACCGACGGCGGCGAACATGAAGTGGTAGAGGTGGGCGAGATCCATGGCCCGCTCGCTGGTCGGCAGGTCGTAACCGACGTTCAGGAGCGAAACGATCCCCGCCTCTTCGACGGCCCGAACGACGTCGTCCAAGTCATCCGCAAAAGCAGGGTTGTTCAAATGGCAGTGGCTATCTGCGGGCATTTTCAGCTTCCTCACGTTGTCGTTTCGGGCGCGCATGTTGGCGCGCAGGGCATGACAGGTTAAGAGGTCGTTTTCTCTTCGGTAGCGTTATGCAAAAGGGGACGCCCTTTTGTGAGCGTCCCCCCTCGATAACAATCTTGGTTTATTCTACCAGCGTAATATGGTCGCGTCTCTCGCCTTGCCGGTCGAGACGATGGAGATCTTCGCCCCCACCAGATCTTCGATCCGGGCGATGTAGCGACGGGCGTTCTCCGGCAGGTCGTTGTACCGGTCGATCTCGGTGGTGGAGGCGTTCCACCCCGGCATGGTTTCGTAGATCGGGGTCACTTTATCGAGCAGGCTCATATCCTCCGGCATCCGGCCAAGGCGTTTCCCGTCGATCTCGTAATCGACACAGACCGGAATCTCTTCGAAGCCGTCGAGGACGTCGAGTTTCGTCAAGGCGATTTCCGACACGCCGTTGATGTCGACCCCGTATTTGCCGACCACCGCGTCAAACCAACCGCAACGACGGGGCCGCCCGGTGGTGGCGCCGAACTCGCCGCCGAGTTGGCGCAAGCGCGGGCCGTCCCCTTCGTGCAGCTCGGTGGGGAAAGGGCCTTCGCCGACACGGGTGGTGTAGGCTTTCATGATGGAGATGACCCGTTTGATCTCCATGGGGGGGACGCCGAGTCCCGCCACGGCGCCGCCGGTGGTGGCGGTGGAGCTGGTGACATAGGGGAAAGTGCCGTGGTCGATGTCGAGCATCGATCCTTGCGCCCCTTCGGCCAAGACTTCCTTATCGTCCCGCAACGCTTGTCGCAACAGGTCGCCGGTGTCGGCGGCGTAGTCGGCCAGACGGGTGGCTTGATTCAAATACCAGGCGACCGTCTCGTCGATATCGACCGGTTCTTCGTCATAGAGGTGTTTCAGCAAGACGTTCTTCGGCGCCAATGCGGCGATCACCCGATCTCGCAGGTACTCGGGGCGGAAAAGGTCGCCGATGCGGACGCCGAGTCGCGCCGCTTTGTCCTGATACGCCGGCCCGATACCGCGCCCGGTCGTGCCGATCTTCCCCCCGGCGGCGGCCGCCTCTCCGGCCACATCCATCCGCTTGTGGTAGGGGGCGATAAGATGGGCCCGGCTGGAGACGAAAAGACGCCCCTTCACCGAGAAACCACGGGCGGCCAGATCGTCGATCTCTTTGATTAAGGCTTCCGGGTCGACCACGACGCCGTTGCCGATGACGCAGACTTTCCCTTCGTGGAGAATGCCGCTCGGGATCAGGTGGAGGATATATTCCTCGCCGTCGACCACCACCGTATGTCCGGCGTTGGCGCCTCCCTGATAGCGGGCGACCATATCGACCCGGTCGGTCAACATGTCGACGATTTTCCCCTTCCCTTCGTCGCCCCACTGGGCGCCGACGATTACGGTTACCGGCATGGCGTGATGGTTCCTTTCATCATTCGGTCGGCTCGATAAGTTCTATACATTCGGTCGGGTGGGCGAACCGCTCCTCCCCCCCGTGCAGATCGATCAGTTTCACCATCCCCGGTTCCGGCGCGTCGGCAAGACCGGTGATGACCACCAGCGGAATGTTCATTCGTTTGGCCAGTTCCAACGATTCTTCCACCGGGCGGAGGATCAGGTCGCGGCTGGCCGCCAGGCCTTCGTCGCGCAATGCCTTCGCCATCGACGCCGCGTCGAGGGAGCTCCCTTCGGCGGCGACGACCAGTATGTCGGCCCCGGCCCAATGATGGTCGGTCTCGGCTTCGGAATAGTAATCGACGATGCGGCCCGCGTCGACGGCGAACCCCGCCCCCGGCAGGTCGCGGCTGTAGAGGCCCACGAGCTTGTCGTATCGCCCCCCGGTCAACACCGGCCAAGCGATCCCTTTGACGAAGCCTTCGAAGGTAACGCCGGTGTAGTAGCCGAACCCGCGGGCTTCGGTCAGGTCGAGGGTTACTTTATCGGCCACCCCGTATCTTCTCAAAGCCTCGTGCAACCGGGCCAACTCGGCCAACGGTCCGGCGCAAGCCTCACACAGCGACGGGGCTTTCTCGATCTGCTCCAACCCGCCGAACCGGTGGGCTAAGGTTTCGAGCGCTTCCCGGGCGGGGGAGGCTTTGGCCCCGGCGGCGTCGAGCGCCAGCGGCAGGCCGTGGGCGTCTTTTTTCATCAACGCCTCTTCCACCTTTTCGGCCCCTTCGGGCGGAAGTTCGAGGGCTTCGATGAGCCCGCGCAGGTAGCCGACATGGCCGATGGAGAGGGCCACTTCGTCGAATCCGAGCAGTTCCAACGACTCGACCGCCATGGCGATCAGCTCGGCGTCGGCTTCGGGAGAGGATACCCCTATGAGCTCGACCCCGGCCTGATGCAGCTCCATCCGGGCGCCCTGCCCTTGGGGGGCGGAGCGGTAGACCGTTTCGGCGTAGGAGAGTTTTAAGGGCAACGGACGGCCCGCCAGCGTCGATGCGGCCATCCGGGCGATCTGCGGCGTTACGTCGGAGCGGAGCGCGAGTGGGCGCCCTTGGGCGGCTTGATCGACGAAGGTGATCACCTGTCGGCGGGAGGCGTCGTCCATCCCTTGGATGAGGGAATCCCGATACTCGATGGCCGGGGTGATGGCCCGGGTGAAACCCCAAAGGGCGAAATGGTCGAGCAAAGCGATCTCGACCTTTTCGAAGAGAGCGGTCTCTTGGTAGAGGAGGGGATGAACCCCTTTGGGGGTGTCGTTCGGGTTCATGCTTGGTACCGGGCGTTCAGCGATTTCTCGACCGCGGCGACACCGGCGCCGAGGGTGACCGGGGCGTCCATGCCGGCAAGGCCCATCTCGAGCGCCGCGAAGGCGACGACCATGTCGTAGGTGTCGAAATAGCCGAGGTGGGCCACCCGGACCACTTTCCCTTTCAGTTGATCTTGCCCTCCGGCGAAAGTGACGCCGTAGGAGTCGCGCAGTCGTTTGACCAACAGGTCGCCATCGACCCCTTCGGGGAGGTAGATGCCGGTGGCCGACGGGGCCGGGGCGGCAGGGGCGAGGAGCCCCAGGTTAAGGGCGGCGGCGCCGGCGCGGCAGGCGTTGGCCAAAGCGTCGTGTCGGGCGTAGACGTTGGGCAACCCTTCGTCGAAGAGGATCTCCAAGACTTTCCGTAGTCCACTTATCAGCGAGACCGCCGGGGTCCAAGCGCTGGTTTTTTTCTCGAGGTTGGCCCGTTCCCGTTTCAGGTCGAAATAGAAGCGGGGGAGCGTGGCGGTTTCGTTTTTCTTCCACGCCTTTTCGGATAAGGCGATCATCGCGAGGCCGGGGGGGAGCATCAACGCCTTCTGCGAACCGGTGAGGAGGACGTCGATCCCCCACTCGTCCATCGGCAACGCGCAGACCCCCACGGCGGTGATTCCGTCGACGATCAGCAACCGGTCGGTGTCACGGGTCAAGGCGGCCAGTTCCCGAATCGGGTGCATGGCGGTGGTAGAGGTCTCCGACGCCTGTACGAAAACGGCGCTGATGGCCGGGTCTTTCTCGATAGCCGCGGCGACGGCGTTTACGTCGACCGGGCTTCCCCACGGGACGTCGAGAATCGTCGGGTCGAGACCGTAGGCTTTGGCGATCTTCCCCCATCGTTCGCCGAATTTCCCCCCGTTGACGGTCAAGACCTTCTCGCCGGGGAAAAAAGGTTCGTCACCGACGCCTCCATGGCGCCGGTGCCGGAGGCGGCCAGCATGACGACCGGGCTCCTGGTCCCGAACAAGGTCTTGAGCCCAATGGCGGCTTCGTGGAACACCGCCGAAAATTGCGGCGTCCGGTGGTGGACGATCGGCTTGGCCATTTCGAGTAAAACCTCTTCCGGCACCGGCGTCGGGCCGGGGGAGAGGAGATAGCGTTTCTTCACGTCATCGCTCCTGTGAGGCGGGGGCGCCTCGTAGTCTGTCGGACAAAGAGGTGATTATAGCCCCCGGTTCAGGCGATTTCCACCACTACCGTATCGGCGAGGTAGTCGTGAAGCGCTTTGCGCTCTTGGCCGAAAAACGCCATCAGAAACCCGACGTAGAGAAACGAGGAGAGGTAGTAGCCGAAGGTGCGCAACAGCGACCGCCAAAAATCGAGCGGGGCGCCGTCGGCCCGGATCACTCCGATCCCCATGACTCGTTTGCCGATGGTCTGGCCGGTGATGGCGTGGAGCATGGCGGTGTAGCCGATAAACAAGAAGTTAGCGAACATCCAGGTGGCGTAGATCAGGTTGAACCAGACCAGTTCGTTGGCCTCTTTGCCGGGGACGCCGAGAGCATGGGCCACGGCCAACGCGAGGACGGCCACGGTGGCCACGAGCAGGTTGTCGATGAGATAGGCCCAATAGCGGGTCGACAGGTTGGCCAGCGGCGGGTGGGGAGGAACGGGTGGGGGCGCCAATTCGAAAGCGCCGCCGCTCACCACCCCGCCGACCAGGCTGCCGACCGGGGGGCTCCCCGGCTGGTCAGCCGAGCTTGGCGTCGGTATCGTCAAAATCGAAGCCGAGTTCGTCGTCCCCGATTTCGAGCGACAGATCGCCCAGGTCGAGGTTGGTGTCGAGTCCTAGTTCGTCCTCTTCGTCGTCGAGCAGGGGCGCCTCTCCTTTGTCCTCTTCGCCGCCGAAAAGGTCTTCGTCCTCCACCGACAGTTCGATGTCGGCGAAATCGTCGTCGGCTGCGGCGGGAGCGGCTTCGTCGCCGATCTCTTCCACGTCGCCGCGGTTGATGGCGACGGTCTGGTCGGGGTCGCCCATATCGACGTCGTCGAGGGCGATTTCGATGGAGTCTTCCTCGGCGGGGGTCGTCGCGTTCGGTTCGGCGACGGCCGGCTCGTCATCAAAATCGAGAGTGATCTCATCGTCGATGGCGGCGGCGTTGGTGTCGTCGGAGAGTTCTTCCCCCAAGTCGAGGGAGAAACCGCTGTCGCTTCCCAATTCGTCGCCGAAATCGAGTTCGACCCCTTCGTCTTCTTCGGCGACCGCAGGGGAATCGTCTTCGGCGATGTCGAGCGATATCTCATCGGCGGAATCGGTAGAGAAGTCGAGGGAGATTTCCTCCTCCGGTTCGGCTTCGCCCAAGTCGAGGGATATCTCGTCGTCGGCTTCTGCTTCGCCCAGATCGAGGGATATTTCCTCCTCCGGTTCGGCCTCGCCCAAGTCGAGAGAGATCTCGTCGTCGTCTTCGGCTTCGCCCAGATCGAGAGAGATTTCCTCCTCCGGTTCGGCCTCGCCCAAGTCGAGGGAGATCTCGTCGTCGTCTTCGGCTTCACCCAAGTCGAGGGAGACATCTTCTACGGAGTCGGATTCGCCGAGATCGATGGAGAGCTCGTCGTCGGCGTCGCCGCCGATGTCGATGGAGACCTCTTCGGTCCCTTCGTCGCCGCCATCGAAGTCGATGGAGATATCGTCGGCTCCGTCGTCGCCGAAGTTGAGGTGATCGGCCTCGTCCTCGGCCACTTCGACGGCGCCCAGCGATGCGCTGTCGCTTTCGTTGTCGACGGCGAAATCGTCGGTGCCGAAACCGTCTCCGTCATCCTCCGACGCGGACGTGACCGCGCCGACGGCGGCGCCTCCACCGGCGTAGGCGTACATCTCAAGCGAGACCGGCTCAAGATATTCAATACCGAACTGCGACTTGTGGGCCGAAAGGTCTTTCGAGCATTTTTTGCAGCCGTTCAGATACTCGAAACTGACGAACCCGCAATAGGGGCATTTCATTGAGCCACCTCTTGAGTCAAAGGATGATTTAACTTATCATCTAATTATCATATAAATATATAAAAGAGTCAATTCGACCCGCAAAAAAAGGGCGAACCTCCCCGCTCGGTTTCAAAGGAACCACCGTGAACGATCTCCACGCCCCCGCGCAGATGATGGCCCCCTCCCAAACCGCCGGGCTGTTGCGGATCGTATCCGCCCTCAACCGGGCTGGAGATGCCGCCGCGTTGCAACGGGCGGCGCGGAGTGTCGCTAACGAATTGGCTACCGCCCTGGGGGCTTCCATCGCAGCTCTTCGCATCGAAGCGATGAACAGCGGGGTGGCGCTGGTCTGCGAGGGAAGATCGGGAGGGGGGGCGCTTTTCTGTTTCGACCATCTCCTCACCCCCGCCGATTGTCTCTGCGGCGCCCCGACCCAGAATTTCGCTTGGATCGCCACCGAACCGGGGATCGGGGGGGCGTGCCGGGAGGTCGGCTACGCCGCTCTCTTCTGCGCCCCGGTGTTGGTCGGTGGGGAACGGATCGGCCTCTTTCTGGCCGGAAGCGAAACGCCGCAAGGAGCGGTCGACGATGGGGCGCGGGAACTGGTCCGCCTGGCTCTCGCCTTTTTGGGGGAGGCGGTGACCCGCGTTCGAGCGGGGGAGGGGGTGGCCCAACGGGCGGCCGAGTTGGAGACGGTCAACACCATCGGTCGGTTGATTACCGCCAAACTGACTCTCTCCGAAATGGCGGCCGAGATTGTGGAACGGATCGGTCAAGCGCTCGACACTGACGAGGTCAATGTCATTCTCTATGACGACGAGCGGGCCGAGCTGACGTTCCTCGCCCGGCTGGGGGAGGAGGACGAAGAGGTGACGGCGTCGGTCTACCCCCTCTCCGACGGGATGAACAGCTGGATCGTGCGGAACCGCCGCCCCTTGTTGATCGCGGCCGATTCGCAAAAAGAGTGCGAGGCTCTCGGCATACGCCACGGGGGGCGTCCGGCCAAAAGTTGGCTCGGCACGCCGATGTTTTACCAAGATCGGGTCATCGGCGTTTTGAGCGTTCAACGATACGACGTGGCGGGAGTCTACGACGAACGGTCGGCGGAGCTTTTGGCCATCGTGGCGGGGCAATGCGCCGTCGCGGTGGAGAACGCCCGGCTCTTCGAACAGGCGTTGAAACGCGAACGCGAGAAGGAACGAATTTATTTTTCGCTGAACCACGATCTCCTCTCGTTGGTTAATCCGGTAAACGGCTTCGCGAAACTGATGAAGAGCCTCCCCCCCGAAGCCGACCGGGAACGGTTCGTCGCGTTGGCCGATTCGGTGATCGCGAGCGCCGAGAAGATCACCCGCTTCGTGGAAGACGTCTTGATCTGGGGGAAGATTCAGTCGGGCAAACTGACGCTGAACATCGCTCGGGTCGATCTGGTTCGGCTGGCGCGCGCCGCCCTCCACGGGGTGACGCCGGAGATGATGATGCGGAAGTTAACCGCCACCATTAACGGGCGACCCTATCGTTTCGACGAAACCGCAGGCGACGAGGAAACGCCGTTGATGGCCGACATCGACGCCGCCCAGATGGAGCGGGTCTTTACGAACCTCCTGGGGAACGCGGTGAAACACGCCAAGAGCCGGATCGACGTCACCCTCTCTTCCGCCGACGGTTTCGTCACCTGCGCCGTTACCGACGACGGTGAAGGGGTGGCGTCGCATAGCGTAGACACTCTCTTCGAAGAGTATTATCAGGAGGGGCGGGCGCGACGGGGGGTGGGGCTCGGTTTGCCGACGGTCAAAAAGATCATCGAGCTCCATCGTGGCGCGATTCTGGTAGAGTCTGATATCGGCGCAGGCATGACCGTCGAGTTCTCATGGCCCCGCACCCTCGCCGACCGGATCGGCAGAGGGGACGGGACGGCGTAACAAAGGAGGGGATGTGGAGTCTGGTGAAATTCTGATCGTCGACGACGATATTTCCTCGTTGCAGATGACCGAACAGTTTCTGGCCCTCAAAAAATATCGGGTCACCTGTTCGCTGACCGCCTCCGACGCTCTGCGCGAGACCGATGAAGGACGATTCGCCGCTGCCGTTCTCGACTACTACATGCCCGACACCAACGGCATCGGGCTGATGAAACGGCTACGGGAGATCGACGCCGACCTGCCAGTGATCATCCTGACCGCCGCCCGCGACATCAAGCTGGCGGTCGAAGCGATGAAAGAGGGCGCCTTCACCTACATGGTCAAACCGGTGGAGCCGGACGAGCTTTACGTTAACCTCGACGCCGCCATCAAAGCCCGCACCATGACCGAAGAGAACCGGCGTCTCAAAACCGAGCTGATGGGGCGCTACCGGTTCGACTCGATCATCGGCGGATCGGGGAAGATGCTCGGCGTCTACGAGCTGACCCATAAAGCGAGCCGAGTCCGCTCGACCACGCTGATCCTCGGCGAGACCGGCGTCGGCAAAGAGCTGGTCGCCAAAGCGATCCACTACAACTCCGACCGGGCGGGGAAACCGTTCGTGCGGGTCAACTGCGCCGCTTTGCCCGAAGCGTTGTTGGAGGCGGAGCTTTTCGGTATCGGAAAAAACGTCGCCACCGGGGTCGATGCGCGGGCCGGGAAGTTCGAAGCGGCCGACGGAGGGACGATCTTTCTCGACGAGATCGGCGACATGGCCCCCAGCGTGCAAGCCAAAGTCTTGCGGGCCATGCAGGAGCGGGAGATCGAACGGGTCGGCGCCAACGATACCCGCTCGGTCGATATCCGGATCATCGCCGCCACCCACCGCGACCTTGCCGCTATGATCGACGACGGGAGCTTTCGGGCCGATCTTTTCTACCGCTTGAACGTCATCGTCATCACCATCCCCCCGTTGCGGGAACGGAAAGAAGACATCCCCGATCTGACCGAGCATTTCATGGAGAAGCTTTGTCGGCTTAACAACCTGCCGCGTAAACGGATCAGCCCCGAAGCGGTAGCCGTGTTGCGGAACCACGACTGGCCGGGGAACGTGCGGGAACTGGAAAACTGTCTGGAACGGGCCATCGTGGTGGCCGACGGCGAAGTCCTGACCCCCGACGACCTGCCGTTGTCGGCGCCGAAAAGCGACGGCGAAAGCGCCTGGTTCGCCATGCCGGAAGAGCCGGTGGGAGACCTCGAACAGGCGGTGGCCGAGTTCGAGAAGGGGATCATCCTCGCCTCGTTGGAGCGAAACGGGGGGCGGCAAAACAAGGCGGCTGCAGAGCTCGGAGTCACTGAACGTTCCATGTGGTACAAGATCAAAAAATATGGGATCGACCCCAAAGGGGGCGACCAATCGGAGGAGTAGCCAATGAAGATCACCCTTTATCACAACCCGAAATGCGCCACCTCCCGGAAAGGGCTGGCGTTGTTGCGCGACAACGGCGTCGAACCGGAGATCGTCGACTATCTGAAGACCGGTATCGACGCCAAAACCTTGGCCGGGTTGGTGAAACTGCTCAAGGTCAAACCGCGCGACATCGTGCGTAAAAAAGACGCCAAAGACGCCGGGATCGATCCCGATGTCCTCTCCGACAAAGCGTTGATCGACGCCATGGTCGCCTATCCCCGTTCCATCGAACGCCCCATTGCGGTGAAAGGGAAAAAAGCCGTCCTGGGTCGCCCCGTCGACGAGCTCCTGAAACTGGTATGAGCCAAGCGCCTCCCCCCGCCGCTCCGCCACCGTCGCCGGCCGGGGGGCGGGTCAACCGGCTGGTCTCCCTCTTCGCCGGGGGCGTCTTCACCATTCACGCCGAACGACTCGAAGGCGACCTTGCGTTCACCCACGTCAACGACGAGGCCGACGAAGCGATCTACGTCGGCGCCGGGGCGGTGTCGCTGCGTCTCGGCGACGGACGGGTCTCGCTGGTGGAGGGGGAGCTACAACCGATCCCCAAAGGACTCCCCCACGGTGATCTCGTGGGGCACGCCGACTTGTTGGTCATCGAAGGGAAATAACCCCTACTTCTTCGGGATGGCGATGACCAGCCGTTCCCCGTCAAGGGTGGTGGTTACCTTCTCGTCGTCCACCGGCGCCGGGAGGGTGAACGAGCGGCTGAACAGCTCCACGCTCTGGAACCGCGTCGTGGCCCCGTTAGCCGTTTCATTGGACACCACCTTTCGCTTGCCGGTCACCGTCAGGACGTTGTCGCTCACCGTGGCCTAGACGCTGCCGTTTTCGGCGTCGGGAACATCAAGGGTGACAACGAACCGGTCTTTCTCCTCGGTCATTGTCATGGACGACACCGGCGGAGCGTCGTCATTCCCCTCCCCACGCGACCCGGGGGTGAACATTTCCGAGAAGAGGGAGTTCATGTGGCTTCGCATTTCTTCCAGATAGTTCCCGTACTTTCCCCCCTCCATGGGGCTCAACCACTTCTTGTGGAAGGGGGAATCGGGGCCAAAATAATCCCTGAAAGTGGAGGTCGGCGCCGGGATGTCGGGGATTATGGGCGCCGGTCGCGTCGATTGGTAGAGGGCGTATGATTGCCCCGCGACGATGAGGGCGAGAATGAGTATGACAAACATGTGAAGCGAATTTCTGTCTGTTTTGGACTCCATGAGCGATCCTCCTCTTTTGCTCTCCTCTCGGCTGTCGGGCGCTTCCACCTGGGCGGCCCATCGCCGTCAGCCGTCATCCGAAGAATCGTCGTTGCGTCACGGTCGGCATCGTCCACGAACCGTACGTGGGTGGGGCGGTCTGCGCCCTTGCAGGTCGGAGAGGTTGCGGTTCATGGCGGAGCCGAACGCAAAACCGCCGGCGCAGGGAAAGGGGAACCCTGCGCCGGCGGCCTTGAACCGGCTCATACTCCTGCCGGACTTCAAGAAGGCGAACGACTTCTTTCGCTCGGTCCGTCCCCGCGTTTAGCGGGGGAGAATCTTGTCGCCTTTACCCATCTCCGGGTCGGCGTCGGGACTGTTGGTCAGCACCGTGATCGCCCCGCGCAACGCCGCTTTCATCGCGTGATCCACGATCGCATTGTTGGTCGGCCGGTCGGCGGGAGAAACGAGGTCAAACGTGGAGGCCTCCGAAACGGCGACGTTGTAGGTGGCCATGCCGTAGATGACGTTCTTCGGGTTGCCGTTGGGATAAACGCGTTCCCATATTCCGGCGATCGGGTGGAAGGCCACCGACTCGTTTATGTTGGCGTTGACGAAGAAGATGCGGACCAGCTCGCCCGGTTTCGACTCGAGGGCGTTGGCCAGACCTTTGCTGTGAAGCGGGTCGTAGTGGAAAATCTTTCCGTTGATGAGGGAGTTGGTCCACCCTTCATTCTCGACCATCGCCATGGCGTCGCCCGCGTTCTTGAAGAACTGCGATTGGATCAGCACGTATTCCCTGTCCGGCTTCGGATAGGTTTTGCTGTATCCTTCCTTCGGGTCGACAATGATGATGCCGAACATACCCCTGGCGATATGCTGGGCCATATTCGAGGCGCCGCAGTGATACATGAACACGCCCGGATAGTTCGCCTGGAACTTGAAGTGTTTAGACTCGCCCGGTTTCACCGCCCCGAATTCGTTCAGGACGTCAACCTTGGCGGCGTGGAAGTCCATCGAATGGCTGTTGCCGTTCGTCTTGTCGTTGATCAGGGTGAAATCGACCACGTCCCCCTCGTTCACGCGAACGACCGGGCCGGGGATGGCGCCACCGAAGGTCCATGCCGCGTACTTGGTCCCCGCGTTGTCGATCTCTACGTCGTGCTCCATGGCGTGCATGGTGACTTCAACGGTCTTGGCCTCGGCGGTCTGGGCGCCGAACGCCGCGCAGAGCGCAAGCGCGGACAGAAAACCGGTGATTGAAAGGGGCTTATTCTGCTTCTTTCCCATAGGGCTCTTCTCCTGATTGAAAATGGTGAGACTGTCCACTAAAATGCATGGATTGTGCCAAGCTGTAAAATGTTGAAAATATAAGCGTTAGCGTTGACTGCTTGCTAAGGTGTTTCATTTGAAACACAACGGTTGTTTCGTGAAACAACGTGATGAAACAAAAGGTTTCGTCGTCCTCGCGCACGGGTTACAATCAGGGCCAACGCATTGAGCGCATTCATCGATAGGAAGGTTGCGATGCCACTAGTACCCGCCTCGGCGATACCCATGGACGGCAGATTGCTGTGGGGCATGTTTGAAAAGATCGATCTGGGCATATTCGTCCACGACAGTTTGCACCGTGTGATCGCGTTCAATACGGCGGCGGAGAAAATGACCGGGTACCGGCGGGAAACGGTCATCGGAAAGGACTGTCGCACGGTATTCAACGTCGATTTTTGTGACAGGGCCTGCAATCTTTGCAAGGGCGCCACGAACAAAAAAATCAGGTATCACCAGGAAACGCAAAAACTCAACCGGGACGGCACGCTTTCATGGATAGACCTGAGCGCGTTTCTTGTCGGCGGCGAAGGGGGGCCGGTGTTTCACGTGGTCGTCCTCAAGGAGGTCACTGAAGCCAAGGTACTCCAGGAGCATGTGGGGCATGTCGTTTCCTGTTGCAAGATTGTCGGCAAAAGCGACCCGATAAAAAAGATTTTCCACATGATCCGTACGATGGCCGAGACCGATATCTCGGTTTTGATCATGGGGGAGACGGGCGTCGGAAAAGAGCTGATCTCCGCCGCCATTCACAAGCACAGCCCGCGAAAGAGCAAACCCTTCATCAAGACCAATTGCGCCGGTCTCCCCGAATCGCTTATCGAAAGCGAACTGTTCGGTCATAGCCGCGGGGCGTTTACCGGCGCGGTCTCCGACCGGATCGGCAGATTTGAAGCGGCGTCGGGCGGAACGATTTTTCTGGACGAAATAGGGGAGCTTTCGTTATCCGTTCAAAGCAAGCTCTTGCGGGTATTGCAGGAGAAGGAAATAGAGCGGCTGGGGGAGCAGAAGACGCGCAAGGTCAATTTCCGGATCATTGCCGCCACCAATCGGGACCTTCTGGCGGAGGTGAAGCGGGGCCGTTTCCGCGAAGACCTCTATTACCGGCTGGCGGGGGTGATATTGGACGTTCCCCCCCTGCGGAACCGTCAGGAGGACATCCCCCTTCTCGTCCATCACTTCCTCGCGGAATTTAACCGGAAATACGGAAAAAACATCAAAGGCGCCTCCCCTGACCTGATGAAGGAGCTGATGAATCACCCTTGGCCGGGAAATATCCGGGAGCTTTACAATCTGCTGGAGAGCACGTACATCATGCAGGCGGGGACGTTATTGACCGGCGATAGCGTGCCCAACGGGCATTTGAACGTCGAAGAAAACAGCCCGGTTCGCTCCCAACCGTCGGTTGGTCCCCTCTCCCAAAAAGCGCACGTCGGTCTGCCGGAAGAAGAGCGGATCGTACGGACACTTGAAACCAACCGGTTCAATATTTCGGCGACGGCCAAGGAACTGCGCATGGGGCGGACCACGTTGTGGCGCAAAATGAAATCGTACGGCATCAGCTCAAAAGCGGTTTAGCCGTATGTTGAAAAACGTAATCGAGGCAGGCGACAGGCTTGCCTCTTCCCCCATCGGCAATACCAGAAACCGCCGACTTCGTCGCCGCCGTCGCGACGCCGCAGAGAGCGTTGTCGATGCGGTTAGGCGAAGGGCGGGTGGCGCTGGTCGAAGGGGAGATACAGGTTATTCCGCGCGGGGTTCCTCACGGCGACTTGGTGGGGCGCGCCGATCTCTTGGTGATCGAAGGGACGATTTCGTAGGTCAGCTATGACGACGGCGGCAGGGGGGCATACTCTTGATGTGGACGTCTCGTTGCGGAAAAGGAATGGCGAAACCGTTATTGAACAATCCTCCCTTTTGTTATTCCTGTTTCCCACATAAAACAGGCTCGATGCGAGTCAAGGGATCGGAAACGATCTATCATTTTGACGACGGGCCGTCGATCAGGGTACTGCTAAACGATGCAAACGATTCACTACTTCGCTTACGGCTCCAACATGGACCCGGCGCAGATGGCCGAGCGGTGTCCTTCGGCCACGTTTCTCTGCCGCGCGTCGCTCCCCGGTTGGAAAGTCGCCTTCACCCGCTACTCCAGGAACCGACGGTGCGGGGTGGCCGATATTATTCACGAACCGGGCGCCGCCGTCTGGGGGGTGGTCTATGTCATCGACCGGCAAGAGGTGGAAGAGAGCCTCGATCCGTTGGAAGGCTATTTCCCCCGTCAACCCCGCGAAAAATGTGGCTACGTCCGGGGGGGATCGACCGTCTATACCGAAGGGAACCTCGACGCGCCGCTTGACGTCGAGAGCTACACCGTCGCCATCAAAGGGGGGCCGTATCGCCCGTCGAAAGAGTATCTGGCCCATATGGTGACCGGGGCCAAGGGATGGCGCCTGCCGGGGGAGTATGTGGCGCGGCTGGAGGGGGTCGAGACCCGAAAGAACAAAGAGGGGGATTAGCCCTCGGTCGGGGCGACGACGACCTGTTTCATTTTCTTGTCCCACGGGTCGGTCGGCAGCCGGTCGACCATCATCTCCGGCCACGCAAGGCCGATCAATCCTCCGTCGTAATCGGCCAACGCCCGGTCGAAATAACCCCGTCCGAATCCGAGCCGGTTCCCTTGCCGGTCGAAGGCGACCCCCGGCGCGACGATCAGATCAAGCTCTTCCACCGAGGCCGCCGGCAGGTCGTCGGTCGGTTCTTTCAACCCGAACGGGCCGGTCGTCAACTGGTCGGGTGAGGTGACGTAACGGTAGGTCATCGTCTCTCCCTCCACCTGCGGCAGAGCGACCCGTTTCCCCAAGCGCAAGGCGGCGTCGATGAGGGCGCCGGTGGCCGGTTCTTCGGCCATAGAGACGTATAACCCGACCGACCGGGCGTGGGACCAGCCGGGAAAGCGGGTCAGTTGCGACCGGATCGACTGGTCGTACCATGCCCGTTTGGCCGGGGAGAGGGCCTGCCGCGCTTGGCGAACACGGCGGCGGATGTCGTCCTTGGTCTCGCTCATGCCCGCACGATCCCTTCCCATATGGTGACGGCGCCGCCGGTGAGCCGCACCGTCTCGTCGTCCACCAGCCGGACTAACATATCGCCTCCTCGCTTCGAGAGTTGTCTGGCTTTCAAGAGCCCGCCGTCGTCGAAACGGGGCGCCCAATAGGGGCCGAGGAGGCAGTGGGCCGATCCGGTGACCGGGTCTTCGTCGATACCGACCGCCGGAGCGAAGACCCGGCTGACGATGTCAGCCTCTTTTTCCGACGACCGGGCGGTGACGATGACCCCGGTTCCCCCCAGTTTCGCCACCGCCGTCAGGTCGGGGGAGAGAGCGGCCACCTCCGACTCGTGCCCCACCTCCACCAGCCAGAAGCCCCCCCCTCGATAGACCGGGCGTCCGTCGTCCCGCAACCCGAGGGCCGGGAGGAGACCCTCCGGGGCTCGACTCCGCGCCGGGTCGATGCGGGGGAGGTCGACGCCGATTCGATGGCCGCTCTTGCCGGCGGTGAGGGTATGCGCGTTCCCTTCGAAAGTGATGGGCCGGTCGTCGGGGACCCGCGCCCGTTCGTAGAGAACATGGGCCGACGCCAGCGTGGCGTGGCCGCACAGATCGATCTCGCAAGTGGGAGTGAACCACCGGATGCGATACCGCCCCTCGCCGACGGCCATCAGGAACGCCGTCTCGGAGAGGGCCAGCTCTGCGGCAAGCGACTGCATCCAGTCGGCGCTGGCTTCGTCGGTCAACAACGCCACCGCCGCCGGGTTTCCCTTAAAAGGACGGTCGGCGAAAGCGTCGACGCAGAAGATCGGGTTGCTGGCCACGGGGCGGCTCTCCATTAAAAGGATTACGGCTCTGTAGCATACCTCCATTCTGGAGTAGGATGAAACGACAAGGAAAAGGAGAGCCGATGGCATACGGAAAAGGAGAATACGTCCGGTCGGGCGGCGAGAGGTTCTTTCTAATCTTTTATCTCCCCGCCATCGTCACCTTCTACACCTTTCTGAAATGGCCCGACTGGCTTGCGGCGCGCGGCGTCATCGGGAGTCCCGCCGATCTCTACTTCTTCGGCAAGAACCCGGCCTTCTGGTACGCCACCTTGTATACCGGTGTCGTCTGTTTTCTCGCCGCACGGGTCTTCGTCCGTCCCGACCGCTCTCCTTACAATCCGGCGCCGAAAGCGAAGCTGGTCCCGTATCAACGGTGGAAATTCGTCTCGATATTTTTGTCGCAAGCGATCTTCTTTTACCTACTTCCCTACGTCGTTCCGGCGTTGATCCGGGCCGAAGGGTTCTTCGCCGATCCGGTGATCCCGGTGAAGAAGATGGCCCACGTCTATCTCTCCCCCGGGTTCGTCTCCCCTTCTGGGCTATCTGGATCTTCGTCCTGATTCCGGTGACCGTCTATTTCTTCGGTAAACGGTACTGCTCCTGGTTCTGTTCCTGCGGCAATCTGGCCGAGACCATCGGCACGACGAAGTGGGGGAACGCTTGGGTGGCCCATAAGACCCCCACCGGCGACCGGGCGACGAAGATGCAAGGGATGCAGACCATCTTTATGGCGGCAGGGTTGCTTTACGGGGGTGTGCTGTCGCTCGACGGCGCCAATATTATCGCCGCCCCAAATCTGACGGCGGCCGGAACCGCCTATCAGGACTTCGTCATCGATTTTATCTTCGGCGCCCTCATCGGCGTCGGCGCCTATCCCTATTTCGGCACGAGAATATGGTGTCGTTACGGTTGCCCCTTGGCCCGGTTCATGGAACTCTTCGGGCGGTACGCCAAGAGCCGTTACGCCGTGCAAGCCAACGCCAACTGCAAAGGGATGGGGTTATGCAGCCAGCAATGCCCCATGGGGATCGACGTAGCCAGCTACGCGCACAAAGAGAAGGTTCCGATAGAGGGGCGGTTCGGCCTGTGGGACACCACTTGCATCGGCTGCGGCGGTTGTGTCGACAGGTGTCCCGTCGACGCGTTGGCGTTCGTTTCGCCGAAGAAGAGGTAGCGGCGTCTGGCGGGGGCGGCGCCCCTCGCTGGGGCCGCGTCCCTTATCTTGACAAGATGCGGTGGCAGACGGTGCGCCACCTCTCGGTATCGGCGTCGGCGCCGAGAGATGCGACAAACGCCTCGTCGAAACCGGACGTCTCCCCTTGTCCCTTCGCTCCGGTCGCGACGATGGCGTCGGCCGCATGGACGAGACGGAGGATCGGGTTCGTCCGAAACTCGTCCGGCGCCGCCGAGGGAACATGATGGTAGAGAACCGCATCGACCACATCGGCCGGCAATCCCCATGAGCCGAGGACCATGGCGCCCACCTGCACGTCGGAAACTCCCATCACTGACCGTTCCGCTTCGAAGGTGGCCAATCCCTCCTCCCGGACTAAACGGCTCACCGCCCGATAATCGTCGGGGTGGTTGGCCGCCATCATGACCAGCCCGATATCGTGCAGAATCCCGGCCAGAAAGGTCATCTCGCAAACGTCTTTCGGCAGTCCGGCGTCGAGGGCGAGCTCCTTGGCGCAAAGAGCCACTTGCAGGCTTTGCGCCCATACTTTGTCGATCGAGAAGCCGGGAAGGAGCGACCGTTCGTAGCGGGAGAAAACGTGGGTGGAGAGGACCAGCCCTTTGATCGTTTCGGTTCCGAGGTAGTTGACCGCCTCGGTGGCGTCGTTGATGGTCCGCATCAGCCCGAAGAAAGGGGCGTTGATCAGCCGCATGACCCGAGCCGTCAGTCCGACGTCCTGCGAGATGATCGCGCCGATACGGGACATGTCGGCGTGGCTCGTGAGGGCATCGACCATGGCGAAATAGAGTCCCGGATAGGAGGGGACCACCGTCATATCGGAAACCAACTTCCGCAGGTTCGGATCGGTCAGCATGCCGTAGCGAAGGCAGGTGCGCCGAAGTCGCTCGATGGTGGAGGCGGGTGCGCAGGGGGCGTCGATGAAGTGGTGGACCAATCCGAAAACGTCGATCAACCCTTGCCGTTCGTCGCGGCGCAGATGGGCGATGCGTAACGACTGGGGGATTTTGTCCCGCACGATGGAGAAGAAACGGACCGTGTCCATTTCGGGGATCTCCATTCCGGCGATGATCCCGTGATAGGAATGGGTTTTAAGGGCCATCAGGGCTTCACGTCCGTCGACCAGAATATCGATGTCGATGCCGGGGGCATGGGTCGGGAGGCAATCGGAAGCCATCGTCTCGGCGTCGACCCGAAAATCGACCGCCGCAAGGCGAATGGAAGGCGATGTCATGAAAGCGTTACCCGCATACGCTGGGTGAAACTTTGGTAGCGCGCAAATCCCGCTGCCCAACGAACGCGCATCCCGCCGACTTCATTGTTGTCTGAATGATTCAACAATGCAAGGGAAATAAAAGTCGGGGAAAAGGTAGATGCGCTGGCGGGGCAAGCGCTTTTTTGGGGGGGGTAAGCTGGAAATGGAAGGGAACGGGGAACCCTTTGAATGAAAGGGCTCCCCGGTCAATTATCGGTAGTTGCCGAAGGAAAAGTCGAAGTCGTAGTTCTGCTCCTTGAGCAGCCCCTGGACCGCCTGCAGGTCGTCGATGCTCTTGGCCGATACCCGGACCTGGTCTTCCTGTATCGAGGCCTGCACCTTCATCTTGCTCTGCTTGATCAGTTTGACGATCTCTTTGGCCTTGTCGGTGGCGATCCCCTGCTGGATGGTGACCGCCTGTCGGACCATATCGCCCGAGGCCGACTCGACCTTGCCGTAGTCGAGCGCCTTGATCGAGACGCCCCGTTTGATCAGTTTGCTCTGCAGGATATCGACGACCGCTTTCAGCTTCATCTCGTCGTCGGCAAGGATGTTGACCGCGTTCGCCTTCTGGTCGACGGAAAGCTCCGACTTGCTCCCCTTGAAGTCATACCGCTGTCCGATCTCCATGGTCGCCTGGTTGACGGCGTTGACCACTTCGGCCATATCGGTCTTGGAGACGATGTCGAAGGTATGTTCTTTCGCCATGATGTTTACTCCGCAGAATCAGAATCAAGAATGTGGTAGGGGAGGGTCCAGAGTTGCGAGGAGCGCTCGCCGATGAAATAATTCGCCTGCTCAACGAACTGGTCAATCGATATCCCATCGATGCTCTCCCCGGTGCGCAACCGGACCGAGACTTTCCCCTCCTCCGCTTCGTTGGCGCCGGCCACCAACATGTAGGGGATTTTCCGAAGCTGAGCGTTTCGGATTTTTTTCTGCATCCGTTCGCCGGCATAATCGACTTCGGCCCGTATCCCGGCGGCTTTCAGCTTTTGCGTCACCGTCGCCGCATAGTCGTTCTGGTCGTCGGTGATCGGAATCACCATCGCCTGGGTCGGCGCCAACCAGACCGGGAAGGCCCCCATGGTGTGCTCGATCAAGATGCCGAGGAACCGCTCCAGCGATCCGAAGATCGCCCGATGGATCATCACCGGCGGATGGGTCGCCCCGTCGGCGCCGATGTATTCCATGCCGAACCGCTCCGGCAGGAAGAAGTCGAGCTGGGCCGTGCCGAGCTGCCACTGTCGTCCGATGGCGTCTTTGACGTTGAACTCGATCTTCGGTCCGTAGAAGGCGCCTTCACCCTCTTTGATTTTGTAAGCGATCCCTTTGGCGTCGAGCGCCCGACAGAGGACGTCGGTCGCTTTGTCCCAGGTCTCTGCGTCGCCGATGGCCTTCTCCGGGCGGGTGGCGATGTAGATGACGTAGTCGGTGAAACCGAAATCGCGGTAGACCTCCAAGGTGTAGTCGACGATGTCGATCAACTCTTTTTCGAGGTCGTCGGGGGCGCAGTAGACATGGGCGTCGTCTTGGGTGAAAGCCCGGACCCGGAAGAGACCGTGCAGAACCCCCGATAGTTCGTGGCGGTGGACCAGTCCGAACTCGGCCATCCGCAACGGGAGTTCACGATACGACCGCCGCTCCTCGCCGTAGACGAGAACCGAGCCGGGACAGTTCATCGGTTTAACGGCGAACTCCCGGTCGTCGACGTCGGAGAAGTACATGTTCTCACGGTAATACTCGGCGTGTCCCGAGGTGACCCAGAGGGAGGTCTCGAGCATTTGGGGGGTCGAAACTTCGACGTAGCCCCGTTCGACGTTTTTCTTTCGGTTGTAGTCGACGAGGAGATTGAAGAGCATCTTCCCCGCCGGGAGCATGAAGGGGAAACCGGGCCCTTCGTCGTGCCAGCTAAAGAGCTTGAGTTGTTTGGCCAGCGTCCGGTGATCCCGTTTCTTCGCCTCTTCCAACATCGAAACGTGGGCGGCCAGTTCTTCTTTGGTGGCGAAACAGAAACCGTAGACCCGCTGCAACTGGGCGTTATTCGCGTCTCCCAGCCAGTAAGCGCCAGCCAATTTGGAGAGTTTGACCGCTCCCACGTCCCGACTGTTTTCGACGTGGGGTCCGGCGCAGAGATCGACGAAGTCGCCTTGGCGATAGACCGAAAGCTTCTCTTCGTCGGCCAGCTTATTTTGGATCGTCTCGATCTTAAACGGCTGATCGGCGAAAAGGGCCAACGCTTCGTCACGCGAAAGCTCTTCGTGGGCGAAGGGCGCCTTTTTCTGAATCAGCTTCTTCATCCGCTTTTCGATTTTCGGCAGGTCTTCCTCTTTGAGGGTCTGCCCCGGAATCAGAACGTCGTAATAAAAGCCGTCGTCGGTCTCGGGCCCATAGGCGAACTGAGCGTCGGGCCAGAGGCTTTGGATCGCCTCGGCCATGACGTGGGCCGCCGAATGGCGCATGGCGTGCAGTTGGTCGGTCATCATTCTCTCGCGCTGGTTTTTCGAAAACAGTTTTTCATGATAGCAGGCTTGCGGCCTTACGATTCGGGAAGAACGCGATCCCGTCCTTCGGCTTTGGCCCGATACAGGGCTTTGTCGGCCCTCGTCAGCATCGTATCGGTCGTCTCCCCTTTCCGATAGTGGCTGATCCCCCCGGAGAGCGACTTGATCGGCATGCCGACCCCGACGGCGTCGAGGAACGCGCCGTGATCGTCGGGAACATAGATGTTGTCGCTGGTCAGCGGCGGCTCGGCTTCGGTCACCTTCTCCTGCAACGACGAAAGCGAAGCGTAGTAGCTACCGAAACTGGTCGTCACGAACCCGGCGAGAATAAAGGTCGTCACGGCGATGATCAGCCGACGTCGAGTTGTGGAAGGATGAGGCATGTAGGTCGTCCTCATTCGAAATCGATGGGGCCCGCCCCTTCGCGCAGCGCCACCGGGAGCGAGCCGGTCGCGTCGATCACCGTCGACGGATCGCCCAAAAGAGGCCCCACATCAATCGCCACATCGACATGGCGAGTCAACTCCGCCGGTATATCGGCGATCTCCGACAGGTGTTCCTCCCCCGTCCGGTTCACCGACGTCGAGACCAACGGGGCGCCGATCTGTTCGAGCAACATGCGGCAGACGTCGTTATCGGGAATGCGCACCCCCACCGTGTTTCGTTTCCCCACCATTTTCTTCGGCAGATTGGTGCGCCGCGCCTCCAATACGAAAGTGTAAGGGCCGGGGAGAAGCCGCGTCATGAGTCGAAAGGTCCAGTTGGAAACATAGGCGAACTCGCTGATCTGGGCGACATCGCGGCAGATAAAGGAAAAAGGCTTTCCGGCGTCGCGATCTTTGGCCGCTTCGATTTTTTTAAGCGCCTTTGGCTGATAGACGTCGCAGCCGATACCGTATATGGTGTCGGTCGGATAGATCATCACCCCCCCCTTGCGGATGACGTCGGCCACCTCCTTAAGGTCGGGGTAGCGAGGGGCGTAAGGGTCGATAACGATGGTTTTCATGGTCTCGTTCACTGGTTGCTAAAGGGACCGCAAACGGCCCGGAAGGCATGGTACCGGTAAGCCGCCCGCGAAGTCAAAGGAGGTATCTTCGCCCTTTGACGAAAAAAAAGTTGACACCGGGCGGCGGCATCACCATAATTACACTTTTTCCGCGGCGGAAGCCCGGCCATGCCGGAGAGCGAGACGCCTTCAGCCACCATGGCTTTCACCGCGGCCCGTTCATTAACGACTAGCGAATAACGGAACGACCATGGAAGCCATTGAAGCCCGCGCGACGCTCGCGTTTCGCGCGGATCAGCCCGCAGAAGACGCGGCTTGTCGCCGATATGATCCGGGGCAAGAACGTCGAGGAGGCCCGGCGCATCCTCACCTTCACCCAAAGGAAGGCGGCCGGTATCATCGGCAAGCTCCTCGATTCGGCCATCGCCAACGCCGAAGTCAAAAATGTCGAGGACCCCGAAATCCTGCGCATCAGCCTGATCTGGGTTGACCAGGGTCCCACCTATCGACGGCACATGCCCCGCGCTCGTGGCCGGGTGAACATCCTGCGGCGCCCCTCTTCGCATATCACCGTGGTGGTGGCCGAAGATCTGGCCGCCAAAGAAGAAGCGGCCGCCAAGCTGGCCGCCATGGAAGCCAAGCGCGCCAAGAAACGGCAGACCAAAGCGGCCAAGGCCGACAAGGCCGCCGAGACCAAGACCAAGGCCGAAAAACCGGCCGCGGAAGGAGACGAGTAAGTCCATGGGCCAGAAGACGCATCCGACCGGATTCCGGATCGGCATCATTAAGAAGTGGGATTCCAACTGGTACGCCGAGAAGGACTATGCGTCCAACTTGCACGCCGACTTGAAGATCCGCACCTTCCTTAAGAAGGACCTGTATCACGCCGGCATCGCCTCCGTTCAAATCGAGCGGAAGGGGAAGCAGCTTCGGGTGAACATCTTCGCCGCCCGTCCCGGCATCATCATCGGCAAACGCGGCCAGGAAGTCGACAAGCTTAAAGCTCGGCTTCAGGCCATGTACCCCGAGCACGATGTGGCTCTCAATATTAAAGAAGAGCGGAAGCCCGAACTTTCGGCCCAACTGGTCGCCGAGAGTATCGCGCTTCAGCTTGAGCGGCGCGTCGCTTTCCGGCGGGCCATGAAAAAAGCGGTCGGCACCTCCATGCGTTTCGGCGCCAAAGGTATCCGGATCAACTGCGCCGGTCGGTTGGCCGGGGCCGAGATCGCCCGGACCGAATGGTACCGCGAAGGTCGCGTGCCGCTTCATACGATCCGCGCCGATATCGATTACGGTTTCGCCGAGGCGAAAACCACCTTCGGCATCATCGGCATCAAAGTATGGCTCTTTCGCGGTGAAGTTCTCTTCGGCAAGGAGGCTCGCCGCCTCGAAGAGCAACGGAAAATGCGGAGCGCCAAGCAGATCGAAGAAGTCGTCGAGGCCGCCAAGGCCGATCTGGCCAAAGAGGGCGACCCCGCCCCGGCCGCTGAATAACGGGAAAGAAAAAGGAATTTCGCCATGTTGATGCCCAATAAGGTCAAGTACCGCAAGCGCATGAAAGGGCGCATGTGTGGTACGGCCTGGCGCGGCTCCAAGGTCAGCTTCGGTCAGTACGCCCTGCAAGCGCTCGACCCCTGCTGGATCACCGCCCGCCAGATCGAGGCCGCCCGTATCGCCATTACCCGCCACGTTAAGCGTGGTGGTCGGGTCTGGATTCGAGTTTTCCCGGACAAGCCGTTGACCAAAAAGCCCGCCGAGGTTCGGATGGGTAAAGGTAAAGGCTCGCCCGAGCTGTGGGTCGCCCGCGTGAAGCAGGGTCGTATCCTTTTCGAGCTCGACGGTGTGGAGCCGGCGGTGGCCAAAGAAGCCATGCGGCTCGCATCCCACAAGCTCCCCATCAAGACTCGCTTCCTCGATAAAAACGAGAGGAGATTCGTACAGTGAAGGCCCAGGAACTGCGCGACCTGTCCGACGACGAGCTGACCCGGAAGATCGAAGAGTTGAAAGCGTCCGCCATGAACCTTCGGTTCCAGCACGCCACCGCTCAGCTCGATAGCACCGTCGAGATTCGGAACACCCGGCGAACCATCGCCCGGGCCATGACCATACTGACCCAGCGCCAGGCCGCCTCGGCCTCGGCGGCGTCCACGAAATGAAGGGCGAAGAGGCAATGAACGAAGAGAACAACGGCGTCACCGAGCGCCGGTCGAATCCGAAGACCAGGATCGGCGTTGTGGTCTCCACCAAAATGGACAAGACCGCCGTCGTGAACGTCGAGCGTCGGGTGCCCCACCCGGTGTTCAAAAAGGTCGTCACCCGCAGCAAACGTTATTACGTCCACGACGCCAATAACGAGCTGGGTGAAGGGGATCGCGTGAAGATCATCGAGACCCGACCCCTGTCCAAGCTGAAACGCTGGCTGGTGGCCGAAGTCATCGAAAAGAGCGTCGGGTAAGGGAGAGTAGGGATGATCCAGTTACATACCGTGCTCGACGTCGCCGACAACTCCGGCGCCAAACGGGTGCGATGCATCAAGGTTTTGGGTGGTTCGACCCGGCGCTACGCCCGGATCGGCGACATCATCAAAGTGTCGGTGATCGAAGCGTTGCCCGACGGCGCCGTCAAAAAAGGGAAAGTCCACAACGCCGTTGTGGTTCGGACGCGCAAAGAGCTGCGGCGGGAGAACGGGACCTACGTCAAGTTCGACGATAACGCCGCCGTGGTCCTGAACAACGATAAAGAGATGGTCGGCACCCGCATCTTCGGCCCCGTGGGGCGCGAACTTCGCTGGAAGAAGTTCATGAAGATCGTCTCGCTCGCCCCGGAGGTGTTGTGATGCGCGTGAAAAAAGACGATATGGTCGCCGTCATCTCCGGCGCCGATAAAGGCAAAAAGGGACGGGTGCTCGAAGCTCATCCCCGCAAAGGAAAAGTGTTGGTCGAGAAGGTCGCCATGGTGAAACGCCATCAGAAGCCGACTCAGCAGAACCAGCAGGGGGGCATCATCGAAAAAGAGGCTCTCATCGACGCTTCCAACGTCCAAGTGATCTGCGGCAAGTGCGACAAGCCGGTTCGGATCGGGGTGAAGGCGCTCGAAGACGGCAAAAAGGTTCGCGTCTGCCGCTCCTGCGGCGAGATGCTGGACGCCTGAGACAAGGGACGACGACAAACATGACCGCGTTATTAGAGAAATACAAAAGCGAAGTCGCTCCCGCCATGCGCGAGGAGTTCGGCTACAAAAGCTCCATGCAGACCCCCAAAGTCGAGAAGGTGGTCATCAACATGGGGCTTGGCGAAGCGATTCTGAACCCGAAGCTGATCGATTCCGGTGTCTACACGCTTACCCGGATCGCCGGGCAGAAGCCGATGGTCACCAAATCGAAAGCGGCGATCAGTAACTTTAAGCTTCGCCCCGATCAACCGATCGGCGTGATGGTCACCTTGCGAGGTGTCAGAATGTACGAGTTCCTCGAACGACTGATCGTGGCCGCCATCCCGCGGATCCGCGACTTCAAGGGGGTCTCCGGCAAAGCGTTTGACGGCCGGGGTAACTATACCTTGGGCGTGAAGGAGAACCTGATTTTCCCCGAGATCGACTACGACAAAATCGAAAAGGTCAAGGGTCTCAATATTTCCATCGTGACGACGGCCACCAGCGACGCCGAAGGCAAAGCCCTTCTGCGTGGTCTGGGGATGCCGTTCCGCAACTGACGAGAGGCCCAAGGAGAAAAACATGGCCAAAAAGTCGATGATCGCAAAACAGCGTATGAAACCGAAGTTCGCCGTCCGGGCCTACACCCGGTGCCAGAACTGCGGTCGGCCCCGCGCCTACCTGCGCAAGTTTGCGCTTTGCCGCATCTGTTTCCGGAAACTGTCGCTGGAGGGTAAAATCCCCGGCGTCACCAAGTCCAGCTGGTAAGAAGAGGAACGAATTCACATGAGCATGAGTGACCCGGTCGCCGATATGCTGGCCCGTCTGCGGAATGCGACGATGGCGCGGCACGACCACGTCGAGATCCCCTTCTCCACCATAAAGGGCGAGATCGCGGCGGTGCTGCGGCAGGAAGGATATGTCGAAGGATTTAAAATCGTGCGTAACGAGCCGATCGACATCATCCGCGTGAAACTAAAATATCAGGGCGACCTGCCTGCCATTCGCGGCATCAAACGGGTCTCCCGGCCCGGACTGCGGGTTTATAGCAAGGCGTCCGAACTGCCGAAAGTCCTCAACGGGCTCGGCGCGGCCATCCTCTCCACCAACCGCGGGATTCTCACCGACGTCGAAGCGCGTGAGGCCAACGTGGGGGGCGAGGTCCTCTGTCACATCTGGTAACGAAGAGTAGCCATGTCTCGGATAGGTAAGAAGCCGGTCGACCTCCCCAAAGGGGTCGACATCAAGATTGACGGTAGCACGGTGACTGTCAAAGGGAAACTGGGTCAGCTGAGCCGGACCTTCCCCTCGGCGATGTCCATCGCGCAAGAGGGTGAGACGCTGGTTGTCAGCCGCCCCAACGACGAGCGCCAGAACCGCGCTCTGCACGGGCTCTCCCGCGCCCTCTTGGCCAACATGGTCCAGGGAGTGTCGGAAGGGTTCTCCAAGACCCTCCTCATCGAAGGCGTCGGCTATCGCTGCGCCAAGAAGGGGAACGATCTGGAGTTCTCGCTCGGCTACTCCCACCCGATCGTCATTCCTCCTCCCCCCGGTATCGAGTTCGAAACGGCCAAGCCGACCGAACTGGTCATCAAAGGGATCGACAAGGAAGCGGTCGGCCAAGTGGCCGCCAACATTCGTCTGCTGCGAAAACCGGAGCCGTATAAAGGCAAAGGCATTCGCTACAGCGACGAGCGGATCAAACGGAAAGCCGGTAAGACCGGGGCGAAATAACGCTTTCGGCGAACGACAGAAACAATGGCCTCCCCTATATCCGGGGAGGCGGGAAGAGAGCAATGAAGAACCTTCAGATCAAAGCGCGGCGAGCCGAGGGACGAAAAGCCCGGGTTCGCAAGAAGATCTCCGGCACGGCGGCCCGACCCCGCGTTTCGGTATTCTTCTCGAACAAACATATCGTCGTGCAGCTCGTCGACGACGTGGCCGGGAAAACGCTGGCCGCCGTCACCTCGATGAGCGCCGACGCCGCCGCCAAAGGGAAAAACCGCGAAGCGGCCCGTTGGGTGGGGGCGCATTTGGCCGACAAGGCGCTCGCCTTGGGGGTTAAAGAAGCGGTATTTGATCGCGGCCCCCGCCGTTACCATGGCAAGGTGAAAGACTTGGCCGAAGCTATTCGTGAAAAAGGAATGAAACTGTGAGCGCAGCACCGAACACCTCGGAACGCGGCGGCGACCGCAAGCCCCGCCGTGGACGCCCGAACGATCAGGGCGATCCGCGCGACAAAGAATTCGTCGATAAAGTCATCTTCATCAACCGCGTCGCCAAAGTCGTCAAGGGGGGCCGTCGGTTCTCCTTCACCGCACTGGTCGTCGTGGGCGACAAAATGGGGAAAGTCGGTCTCGGCACCGGCAAGGCCAACGAAGTCCCCGAAGCGATTCGCAAAGCCGTCGCCAACGCCAAAAAGGCGATGGTCAGCGTTTACCTCGAAAACGGCACCATCCCTTACGAGATGGTCGGCGAATTCGGCGCCGGTCGGGTCATCATGAAACCGGCCTCGCGCGGTACCGGCGTCATCGCCGGCGGCGCCGCCCGAGCGGTCCTCGAAGCGGCGGGTGTCCACGACATCCTGACCAAATCGCTCGGCAGCTCCAACCCGAACAACTTGGCGCTGGCCACCATGGAAGGGCTCAAAGCTCTTACCAACCCGGCCACCATTCGTGAAGTCCGCGCCCGTTAACCTGCGATCGAAAGCGACACCGTCATGAAACTGAATCAGCTCAAACCGGCCGCCGGTTCCCGGACCACCTCGAAACGGATCGGTCGCGGCACCGGCTCCGGCCTCGGCAAGACCGCCGGCAAGGGGCACAAAGGGCAAAAAGCCCGCGCCGGTGGTAACACCATGCGTGGGTTCGAAGGGGGGCAGATGCCGTTGCATCGCCGCCTGCCGAAATTTGGGTTCACCAACATCTTCCGCGAGGAATACGAGATCGTGAACCTGGCCACCCTCGAAAAAATCGGCGTCGTCGGGGATGTTACCCCCGATAGCCTGGCCGAACGGGGTCTCGTCCGCAAAGGGCGCAAAGTGAAAGTGCTCGGCCAGGGGAACCTGACCAAAGCGTTGAACATCACCGCCGACCGCTTCAGCAAATCGGCCGTCGCCAAGATCGAACAGGCTGGCGGGAAAGCGGTGGCGCGTTAACCGTGATCGGACAAGGACTGCTGGGGATCGGCAAGATCCCGGAACTGAAAAACCGGATTCTCTTCACCCTCGGGATGCTGGCGGTGTTCCGCATCGGCTCCCATATCCCGGTTCCCGGCGTCGAGACCGACGCGCTGGCCGACTTCTTCCGGAATATGGCCGGAACCATGTTCGAATTCTTCGACATGTTCACCGGGTCGAACTTCTCGCAGGCCACCATCTTCGCCTTGGGCATCATGCCCTACATCTCCGCCTCGATCATCCTCCAGTTGATGACCGTCGTCATCCCCCACTTGGAGAAGCTGAAAAAAGAAGGAGAGTCGGGGCGTAAAAAGATCACCCAATACACCCGCTACGGCACCGTCATTCTCGCTTCCATTCAGGGCTTCTCCATCGCCCTCTGGTTGGAGCAGCTCGCCAGTCCCGGCGGCATGCCGGTCGTCACCGAACCGGGTTGGGGCTTCCGCCTCGTCACCGTCGTCACGCTGGCCGCAGGGACCTCGTTCCTTATGTGGCTCGGCGAGCAGATCACCGAGCGGGGGATCGGCAACGGCATATCGCTGATCATCTTCGCCGGTATCGTCGCCGACATGCCGTCGGCCATTTTCCAGACCTACGAGCTGGTCTCCATCGGCCAGTTGTCGCTCATTCTTATGTTGGCTCTGGTGCTCATCATGGTCGTCGCCATCGGCGCCATCACCTTCATGGAAAGCGCCCAACGGCGGTTGACCATCAACTACGCCAAACGGATGCAAGGGCGCAAGATGCTCGGCGGAACCACGTCGCATCTCCCCCTCAAGGTGAACACCGCAGGCGTTATCCCGCCGATCTTCGCCTCGTCGATCATCATGTTCCCGGCCACCATCATCAATTTTATGGACAAAGAATCGGCCCCGTGGCTCGGCGTCATCGTCGACGCCCTGCGTCCCGGCCAGTTTGTCTACGAAACCATCTACGTCGCCGCCATCTTCTTCTTCTGCTACTTCTACACGGCCATCATCTTTAATCCGCAAGAAGTCTCCGAGAACCTGAAGAAGAGCAACGCCAACATTCCCGGCATACGCCCCGGCGCCCCCACCGCCGCCTATATCGAAAAAGTGCTCTCCCGACTCACCTTCACCGGCGCCGCCTATCTGTCGCTGGTCTGCGTGATACCCGACATACTGATCTCTCAACTGGCCGTTCCGTTCTATTTCGGCGGCACCGGTCTTCTGATCGTCGTCGGCGTCGGCATGGACACCATGGCCCAGATCCAATCGCATCTGGTCATGCGGCACTACGACAAGCTGGTCAAAAAGGGAACCATCCGCGGTCGACGTTAACCGGTCCGCGCCACGAAGGGGGTAAGAAGGATGCGCATCATACTGCTTGGGCCTCCGGGCGCCGGAAAAGGGACGCAGGCCAAAATGATCAGCGAACGATTCGGCTGGCCCCAGATCTCCACCGGCGACATACTCCGCTCCGCCGTGGCCGACCAGACCACCATGGGGAGAGAAGCCAAAAAGTTCATGGACGCCGGCGAACTGGTCCCCGACGAAGTCGTCATCGGTGTCATCAACGAGCGGCTCCGCTACGACGATTGCGAACTCGGTTTTCTTCTCGACGGCTTCCCCCGCACCGTCGGTCAGGCCGAAGCTTTGACCGCCGCGTTGTCGGCCAACGACAAGAAAATCGACATGGTCATCGACCTTCGCGTCGAAGCCGACGAACTGGTCCGCCGTCTTACGGGACGGCGCGTCTGCCGCGAATGCGGGCAGATGTTCCACATCGAATTCTCCCCCTCCGCCACGGGCGACCACTGCGACAAATGTGGCGGCGAACTCTATCAGCGGGCCGACGACAACGAAGCGACCATCATGAAACGGTTCGACGTCTACCGGCAGCAGGCCGACCTCCTGAAAGGCTACTACGCCGAAGGGGGCGCCTACCATCGTCTTGACGGCTCCGCCCCTATCGAGGAGGTCCGCGGAGAGCTCTTGGCCCTACTCGACCGATAGGATGGCCATCAACCTCCGCAGTCCCGAAGAGATCGACAAAATCCGACGGGCCAACCAGATCGTCGTCGCCGCCCATCAGCGCCTCGTCGAAATCTTGCGCCCCGGCGTCACCTGCCTCGACCTCGACCGCGAAGCGGAGATCGTCATCCGCGATCTCGGTGGACGACCGTCGTTCAAAGGGTACCGGGGCTTTCCCGCCACCCTCTGCGTCGCCATCAACGAACAGGTCGTCCACGGCATCCCCGACGCGACGGCCGTCAAGGAGGGAGACATCATCGGGCTTGATCTCGGCGCCGAGTGGCAAGGCTACTACGGCGACGCCGCCCAGACCCTTCCCGTCGGCGAGATCGACGACGACTCCGCCGACCTGTTGACCGTCGGCAAAGAAGCCCTCTATCTCGGCATCGAACAGATCAAACCGGGAGGGCGCCTCTCCGACATCGGGCACGCCATCCAGACCCATGCCGAAGAGAACGGCTACTCCGTCGTCACCGCCTTCGTCGGGCACGGCATCGGCAGCCAGCCTCACGAAGATCCGCAGGTTCCCAACTTCGGGAAACCGGGACGAGGTCCGGCGTTACGCCCCGGCATGGTGCTCGCCATCGAGCCGATGGTCAACGTCGGCGGACCCGAGGTCGAGATCATGTCCGACCGTTGGACCGTCCTCACGCGCGACCGGCTTCGGTCCTCCCATTTCGAACATTCCGTGGCGATCACCGCCGACGGCTATGAAATATTGAGCCAGGGAGTCGCCCTATGAGGCGAATCGACGATAATCGGCGGCGAAGTGAAAAAAAGGCTTGGGAAGTCGGCCTCAGTTTGCTACAATCCATCTTTTTCGATGAAAGCGGCGCGGCATTTCGCCGCACGCCGTAATAGACCGTTCGACGGAGACGACAGATGAAAGTAAAAGCGTCGGTCAAGCCGATCTGCGAAAAGTGCAAAGTGGTTAAGCGTAAAGGCGTGATTCGCGTCATTTGCGATAACCCCAAGCATAAGCAGCGGCAAGGATAACAGAGGCTAAGGAGAAAGCATGGCCCGCATCGCAGGCATCGATATTCCGCGCGAGAAACGCATTGAAATCGCGCTGACCTATATTTACGGCATCGGCCCGGCCATCGCAGGGAAGATCCTCAAAGACGCGAACGTCGACCCCGACACCCGCGTCCGGGACCTGACCGACACCGACGTCAACAACCTGCGGAACATCATTGAGAAGCAGTATCAGGTCGAAGGCGATCTGCGGCGCGAAGTGCAGCTCTCCATCAAGCGGCTCATGGACATCGGTTGCTACCGGGGTCTTCGTCATCGCCGCGGCCTGCCGGCTCGGGGGCAGCGGACCCGGACCAACAGCCGCACCCGCAAAGGGCCCGCCCGCACCGCCGGGTCGGGGCGCCGCAAAGAATCCAAGAAATAACGGCTCGACCGATAACGACGAAAGCGATCTGAAGCATGGCAGAGAAAAAGGGAAGGGCGCGGCGACCAAAAAGCGCGTCAAGAAAGTCGGCGCCAACGGCGTGGTGCACGTCCGGTCGACCTTCAACAACACCATTATCACCATCACCGACCCGTCGGGGAACACCATCGCCTGGTCGACCTCCGGGGCGCAAGGCTTTAAAGGCTCCCGGAAATCGACCCCCTTCGCGGCGCAGATCGCCGCCGAAGAGGCCGCCAAGAAGGCGGTGGAGATGGGCCTGCGTAAGGTTGATGTGCTCATAAAAGGGCCTGGCGCCGGTCGAGAGGCCGCCGTTCGCGCTCTCCAGACCGCAGGTCTCGATGTTGAAATGATCCGCGACGTCACCCCCATCCCCCACAACGGATGTCGGCCCGCCAAACGGCGCCGGGTGTGATCGCGTCTCGAAGCGTACTACGAGGAGGATACGTTGGCTAGGTATACCGGTTCCGTCTGCAGGCTCTGTCGGCGGGAGGGCACGAAGCTTTTCCTTAAGGGAGAGCGCTGCCTTTCGAAAAAATGCGCCATCGAGCGGCGCGCGTACGCCCCCGGCCAGCATGGCCAGGCCCGCGTGAAGGTCAAAGAATACGGCACCCAGCTGCGCGAGAAGCAGAAGGTGAAACGGATCTACGGCGTGTTGGAGAAGCAGTTCCGCATCTACTTCGCCAAGGCCGACCGTAAGAAGGGAGTCACCGGCGAAAACCTGCTGACCACCCTCGAAACCCGGCTCGATTCCGTCGTATTGAGCGGCGGGCTGGCCACCTCGCGGGCGCAGGCTCGCCAGTTGATCCGGCACAACCATATCGCCGTCAACGGGCGCCGCGTCAACATCCCCTCCTTCATCGTGAAAAAAGGGGACGAGATTCAGGTCCGCGAAAAGAGCCGCAAGGCAGACGTCTTCGCCATCGCCGTCGATCGCGCCGCCGAGGGGCAGATCGCCGATTGGCTTTCGCTCGATAAAGGAGATCTCAAGGTCGTCGTGCAGGATCTGCCGACCCGTGAGCATGTCCGGCTGCCCATTCAAGAGCAGCTTATCGTCGAGCTGTATTCCAAGTAATCACGCGATTTGCGCGACAAGGAGGATTCATGATTTCGGCCTGGCAAGGATTCGTCAAACCGAAAAAGCTCGAGACCGACGGGAAGAGCGTCACCGACACCTACTCCCGGTTCGTCGCCGAACCGTTCGAGAGAGGTTTCGGCGCCACCATCGGCAACTCGCTTCGCCGCCATCTCCTGTCGTCCATCCCCGGCGCCGCCGTGGTGGCCGTCCGGTTTGACGGCATACACCACGAGTTTTCGTCGGTAAACGGAGTCGTCGAAGACGTCTCCGAGATTATCCTCAACATCAAGCAGCTGATCCTGAAAAAGGAAGTCGAAGGGGACAAAACCCTCCGGTTGACCGTCAGCGGCGCCGGTGACGTCACCGCCGCCCAGATCGAGTGCCCCACCGGCGTCTCGATCCTCAACCCCGGCCTTCGGCTCGCCACCATCAGCGATGCGAAAGCGGGACTCACTGTCGAGATGATCGTCCGCACCGGACGGGGGTATACCCCGGCCGAAGCCAACGGCGACCCCAACTGGGATCTCGACATGATCCCGATCGACTCGATCTTCTCTCCGGTCACCCGGGTCACCTTCTCGGTGGAGAAAACCCGCGTCGAACAGTCCAACGACTACGACAAACTGATTCTGGAAGTCTCCACCAACGGCGCCGTCAAACCGGTCGACGCCGTGGCTCTGGCCGCCAAGAACCTGAAAGACCACCTGCAGATCTTCATCAACTTCGACGAAGAGCAGGAAGCGCCGACCAAACGGGTCAACGAAGAGAAACTCAAAATCGCTCGGAACCTGTTGAAGAGCGTCGAAGAGCTGGAGCTGTCGGTTCGCTCCTACAACTGCCTCAAAAACGCCAACATCAAATCGATCATGGAGCTCGTCTCCAAGACCGACTCCGAGATGCTCAAAACCCGGAACTTTGGCCGGAAATCGCTCAACGAGATCAAAGAGATTCTCGAAGAGATGGGGCTCTCCCTTGGCATGGACATCGACCACTTCCGCGACGAGATCAAAATGCTCGAGCAGGGACTGGTTAACGACAACTAGGAGTAAGCCCTCCGGCTGAGCCCGGAGCGCGTAGAGGAATCCGATGCGACACCTGATTGACAAAAAGACCTTCGGCCGCTCCGGCAGCCACCGGAAAGCCATGTTCCGCAATATGGTCACCTCCCTGTTGGAGATCGAGCGGATCACCACCACCGAGAGCAAAGCCAAAGAGCTGAAGCGCGTGGCCGACCGGATGATCACCCTCGGCAAAGGAGGGACCTTGGCCCATCGGCGCAAAGCCCTCGGCTATGTGCGGACCAAAGGGGTCGTCGCCAAACTGTTCGACGAACTGGCCACCCGTTACAAAGACCGCCCCGGCGGTTACACCCGGATCTACAAACTCGGCGTCCGGCACGGCGACAACGCCCCCATGGCCGTGATCGAGTTGGTCGATCGGAACGAAGCCGCTCTGCCGAAGAAACGGGTGCGCCGCCAAGTTGAAGAGCAGGAAGCGTAAGCGACACGCATGATAATAAGAAGCGCCGGGGCCGATTGGCTCCGGCCTTTTTTGTGTGGTAAAAACAGGCTTTTTGACCAGTGACGTCTTGCGCGTCGTCTCCGGCTGGCCTACCATACGATAACATCACCACGAGCGGAGCCGCCGACCCCCACCGATGAGCAAACAGTGTCCCTATTGCGGCGCGTCACTTCCCCCCGCCGGGAACAAAGAAAGGGGAGGGGAGCGGCTTACCTGCCCGAAATGCGGGAATCACTTCACCGCCACCCGGGAAGTGACGCAGATTCTCGCCACTCCGGAAGAGCCCGACGTCGCGGTCGGCGGCGGCGACGACAACGTCGCCAACGCCGCCCGATTGTATCGAGAAGCGGGCGCCGACCTGACCCGCAAAAACTTTAAGCTCGCCGTCCATCGGCTCACCGCCGCCGCCGAGCTCGACCCGCGTCGGCTCGACATCCTCCTCGCTTTGGGGGGCGCCTGTTCCCACGCCAACATGGTCTACGAAGCGTTGGCCGCCTACCGGAAAGCTCTCGAACTCTCCCCCGACGACGAAACCGCTCTCATGCGTTCGGCCATGCTCTGCGCCCAGCAGAAAAGTTACGACGAAGCCGAAGAGCGGCTCAATCGCTTGGTCGAGCTGGCCCCCGACCATCCGCAAGCCGGACTCTTGCGGGAAATCTTGCGCCAAGAGCGAAACGCCACCCGCACCAAAAGCGCCACTCGCCGCGCCGCTCCCCCCGTTCCCCCCGTCGGCGCTCGGTTGACCGCCGTCATCGACCGGCTCGGCCCCGCCGACCGATGGGGCGCTTTGGCCTGGGTCATCCCTCCCCCTCTCTTCGCCGTCGCGCTTACCTACGGCGTGGACGACACGCCGTGGCGGAGCGGCATCGTCGCCGCCATGTTTTTATACGTCGTTTTCCTCGCCGTTGTTTTGCATGAGTTGGCCCACGGCCTCACCGCCCACCTGCTGGGGGACGACACCCCTTTAGAGGCCGAACGGCTTTCGCTGAACCCGTTTGTTCACCTTTCCCCCATCGGCTCGGTCATCGTCCCGGCCACCGTCTGGAGCATCACCGGCCTTATGTTCGGTTGGGCCCGACCGATCCCCTTCGAGCCGCTCGATCTGCGACGACACCCGCGCGACCTTGCCTTAGTCGCGGTCTCCGGCCCTGCGGCCAGCTTCGCTCTCTCCTTCGTTTGCCTTATCCTCTACCTCATTGCGGCGTCTTTTTATAACGACCTCCACCCCGGCGCCGCGCCGACCTTGTCCGCCGTCATGGGGCGTCCCGCCACCCTCGCCCAGATCGGCGGCGGGTTCTGGCGAGCCGCTCTCTATCTTCCTGCCATGGGGATCGTCGTCAATTTGTTGGTGGCCGCCTTTAATTTGATCCCGATTCCCCCCCTCGACGGAGGGTGGTTGCTCCGTTCCGTCTCCCCCGCTTGGTTAGCGGTGCGACTCGACCAGTTCGGTTGGCTCGCCCTTGGTATCATCCCCTTGGCCATCTGGTTCGGGCAGATGGAGCTTCTCTTCTTCCCGGCGCGACTCGCGTTGTCGATCTACGAAGCGTTGGCCGGGGCGATATTGTCGTGATAGAGATCGCCTGCCTCCATTGTGGCCTCGTCAACGAAGACGCCCGAGACGAAGGGCGTTGTCGGCTCTGCGGCGCCCGTCTGTCGCAACGTCAGGTCGATCCGATGGGGGAGGTCACCTTCGGCGTCGATTACAAAAAACTCCCTCTCGGACGAATCGTCGAACGTTCCCTCTTTCGCCTTAAAGGGGGGGAGCGACTAAAGACGCAGATCAGATTATGGGGGGTCTCCACGTTGCGACGGTCGATGGGGCGGCCGTGGGTCGTTCCTCTCTTTAAAGGGCGGGTCTACCGTTTCCGTCCCATCAGCCTCACCGACCAGGCGCCGGTAGACCGAAAAGAGGTAGAGCGGTTGACCGAACAGTTCAAACCGTTCGGTTTCGAATCGGTCATGGATCGGTTGATCGAAAGCGCCTACGCTCAACCGTTCCAGCGACTCCTGATCGCCAAAGGACGCCGCCTCTACGCCACCCTGACCTATACCCCCGGTTTGCCCCCGGCCATCGGCCTCTGGGCGCCGCAAGGGAAAGAGGGAATGACGTTGGTCACCGACACCCCCTACGATCTTGTCGTGGAGCCGTCGCTCAGAATCGCATTCACCCCCGGCGCGTCGGTCCAGGATATGATCGCCACCGCCGAATCGATGACCACCGTCAACGACCGGAGCGCGGCGCCCTTGGGCGTGAAAGAACTGTCGATCTATCTCCTGAACCATCACGAGCAGGCGATCGACGCAGGGTTGAAGGAAAAACGGTTTCGCAAAATGCGGACGCGCCGGGGACGGCTCATCGACGACGGTATCCCTCCTTCGTGCTCCACTCACCGAACCATTCGAGCCACGCGGGAGTGCCTCGTCTGCGGCAAACCTTTGTGCGACCTTTGCGTCAGCCAGGTCGCCGAAGGGGACTTCTGCGCCGACCATCTCCCCGACGGGAGTCTCCCCCCCGGAGAGCCGGCCCTCGATCTGACCGAAACCGTGGCGCCCGCCGGACCGCTGGCTCGTTCCGCTCTGGCGGTCGGAGAGCCGTCATTCCTCCTTTGGGGGATGAGCCAGATATTCCCCGCCGATGGGCCGGTCGGCTCGCAGATCGCCGCATTGGCCCTGATGGCGCCGCTCTTTTTCCTCTGGTTCCTCTATCCCTTGGCCCGTTGGGGGGCGACCCCCATGGGGCGGTTGTTCGGCGTCGCCGTTTGCGACATCCACGGCGGGGAACCGTCGTGGCCCGCCGCGTTGGTGAAAACCGGGGGGCTCTTCTTGGCCCTTGGAACGATTCTTCCGATGGTCGGTTTCCTGCCGGTTTTCTGGGATAAGCATAGGCGCAGCTGGGCCGACCGGATGGCCGGGGTCGTGACCGTGACCAGCCATCCGAAGATCAAAGAAGCGCTCGGCCTGCTTTTGTGGGCGGGGATGGCGATCATCGTCTATGAGCGACAGGCCGTCATCGCCAGCGGCATGGAGCGACTGTTCGACGGCGGACTTGAAAAGAGCCGGATCGCCCTCGACGAAGTCTGGCGTCTGAAAACGACCCAATCCGCCGTTCGGGATGGTGAAACCCTCTGGCTGACCGACGGCGCCCGTCTGGGGGCGATCAACATCGCCGACCGGGCGATGATCTGGGCGACCCCCCTTGAGCGACACCCCGACCATATCGGACTCGACCGGTACGGTCATGCGGTGGCGGTGACGACCGGAACGACGATCCAAGGGTACGACACAAGCCGGGGAACGCCAACCTATCGGCTCACCGTTGCGACGGCGCCGGAGAGGGCGCCTCTCTTCTTGCCGCGCGGCTTGGTCGTGCATACGCTCCATCGGATCGTCTGTTACGAGCGGGGAGGAGGAACGCTATGGGAGCGGACCTTCGAGACGCCGGTCGCCCTGTCGGTCAACGGCGGTTTTCTCTTTGTCGTCCGTCGCGGAGCCGTCGAGCGGCTCGATAACGCCACCGGCGAGAGCCAGTCGGTTTTCGAAGGATACGACCACCTCGCTCCCTACGGCGATCGGGGGGTATTGTTGAGCGGCGAAGGGAGGGGGGCCCTCTTCTCGTTCGCCGCCGGAAAAACGTTGTGGGAGAAAGAAAGCGCCCTTCCGACCGGCGCCGCCGACCTGGTCGCGGCCAATCTGGTCGCCCTCACCGACCGGATGGCGCTGGGCGACGACGGGAGCGAACGATACCCCTTCCCCGACGGCCACCGTTTTATCGGCGCCGGTGGGAAAACGGTCGTTGTGACCGACGGTCGGGCGGTGCAGATGATCGACGCCGTGCATGGAAGCCTTACGGGGCGGATTGAAGGGGTCGAAGCCGAGCGGGCGGAATGGCTCGGGACGACCGCCGACGCCGGTGAGCTTTTTATTCTCCGCACCGGTAGGGGAGGGGAGGATAAGCTTTTTACGGTTCGTCTCTCACCCCGAACCCCGCCGATCGCCACCTTCCGAGGGACGGTCCCGCACGAAGCGACCCTCACCGCCATTGGAGCCGATAAGCTCCTCGTCACGACCACCGATGCGGTGGGGCTCTACCGCCTCCCACGCTGAAACCACCACGGAGTATCCTATGGCCTATCTTATAGCCGAGATCGGCTTTAACCACGGCGGCGACCTCGAACTCGCCGAGCGGATGATCGACGCGGCGGCCAACGCCGGCGCCGACGCCGTCAAGTTCCAGTCGTTCACCGCCGACGACCTATACCTGCCCGACCATGAAGCGTGGGCCATTTTCAAAGCCGGCGAACTGAGCGAAGAGGGGCATCTACGCCTGAAAAAGAGAGCCGACGCCGCCGGGGTCGATTTTCTCTCCACCCCCCTCGGGTTGCCCTGGGTAACCTTTCTCGACCGGCTCGGCGTCCCGGCTTTCAAGATCGCCAGCATGGATGTCGCCAACCCCGTGTTGCTCGCAGCGGTCGGCGCCACCGGAAAGCGGACCTATCTCTCCACCGGCGGCGCCACGATCGAAGAGATCGGCGACGGAATCGCCCTACTGAACCGGAGTGGCGCTTCGTCGGTCTGCACGTTGCACTGCGTCTCCCACTATCCGACCCCGCCGGAAGAAGCGGCCCTTCCGTGGTTGATCACCCTACGGGAGCGGTTCGGCGACGATGTCGGTTTCTCCGATCACACCATGGGGGTATCGGTTCCGACGGCGGCGATCGCTTTGGGGGCGCGGGTAATCGAAAAGCATTTCACCATCGATCGGGGGTTGCCCGGCCCCGACAACGCCATCGCCGCCGATCCGACCACCTTCGCCCAACTGGCCGAAGGGGTGCGGGACGTCGAAGCGGCGCTGGCGGCTATCGCCACCCGTCCTGACGAGTCGAAGCGAAGTGTCATGAGACGTTCCGTTTACGCGGGGCGGAATATCATCCCCGGCGAGATTATCACCCTCGAACATCTCCGCCTTCTCCGCCCCGAAGGAGCGCCGCTGGGGGCGACCCTTGCGGCCTATTTGGGTAAACCTTCCCCGCACGGTTTCAAAAAGGGGGAGCCGCTTCAACCTTGAACGAACCTACCTCTTGTTAGGCGCTAAAAAATGGTACATAATTACCTAAGATAGCCCTAACGCTTTCGAGGCAATATTATGCGAGGTCGGTTGTGGTAAGTACGTCCCGCACGCCTGTCGGCGCGATGAATAAGTTCGAGTGGACTGAAGACTACTCGGTCAAGGTGGATCGGTTCGACGCTCAACATCGCCGTTTGTTCATCTACATCAACCAGGTACACGACGCCATGTCCTATGCCGCCGATCAAAAGGTGGTAGAGGAGATTCTGGGGAACCTGGTCGATTACACCATGACCCACTTCCTCGAAGAAGAGGTGGAGCTTCTGGCGAGCGACTATCCCGACTATGACCGGCATAAGCAGGCCCACGACGATTTCGTCTCCAAAATTCGAGGGTTGTTGGTCCGGTTCAAGGCGTCGAAGAAGATGAGCCGCATCTTGTGCGCCGAAATTTTCGCCGTCTTGACCGACTGGCTGACCAACCACATCATGGTGGTCGATCAGGCCTACGCCGATTACTTAAACAAGCGGGGCGTTTCCTGACCCTCTTCTTTTTGACGCGCCGCCTCTCTCCCTCTATAATGGCCTCCGGCGCTTTCGGCGCCCTTCTCATTACCCTCACGAGGAAAGCGTCATCCCATGAAGATATTCATCGACTCCGCCGACATCGCCGAGATCCGCGAAGCCAACGCGCTCGGTGTCGTCGATGGCGTGACCACCAACCCGTCGTTGGTCGCCAAAACCGGCAAAGAGTTTAACGCCGTCTTAGCCGAGATCACCGCCGAAGTCGACGGTCCCATCTCCGCCGAAGTGGTGGCGCTCGACACCGACGGTATGCTGAAAGAGGCCCGCGAACTGGCCAAAGTACATGAAAACATCGTGGTCAAGATTCCGATGACCGTGGAAGGTTTGAAAGCGGTCAAGATCCTTTCCGCCGAAGGGATTCAGACCAACGTGACACTGATCTTCTCCTCCCCCCAGGCGTTGCTGGCCGCCAAAGCCGGCGCCACCTACGTTTCCCCCTTCGTCGGACGGCTTGACGATATCGCTCACGATGGGATGCATCTCGTCGGCGAAGTGATGGAGATCTACACCAACTACGGCTACGAGACCGAAGTGATCGTCGCCTCGATCCGCAACCCTTTGCATGTGGTCGAAGCGGCCAAGATGGGCGCCGACGTCGCCACCATCCCCCTCTCGGTCATCCGGCAATTGGCCAAGCATCCCCTCACCGATATCGGCATCGAGAAGTTCTTGGCGGATTGGGAAAAAGTTCCGAAATAATCGATTCGTGGATTCATTAGTCGAAGGGCGGGGAATCGTCAGACGATATGGCGATTTCACCGCCGTCGATCAGGTCGATCTGAACGTCGCGGCGGGGGAGTGCTTTGGCGCGCTCGGCCCCAACGGCGCCGGGAAAAGCTCGCTCCTTAAGATGATCCAGCGACTCTCGCCCCTTACCGAGGGGAGCGTCACCGTCGATGGTCTCGTCGCCGGGGCCGATGACGCCCGGATCAAAGGGATCATCGGCGTCGTGCCGCAAGAAGACGCCCTCGATCCCGATCTGAACATCGAACAGAACCTCATCGCCTACGCCCGCTACTTCGGCATCCCCGAACGGATCGCCCAAGAGAAAGCGGCCCACCTGCTCGAATTCTTCCATCTCGACCGTCGTCATATCGGGCAGGTGCGCGATCTTTCCGGCGGCATGCGACGGCGTCTTGTCATCGCCCGGGCGTTGATCAACGATCCGAAACTGTTGATCCTCGACGAGCCGACCACCGGGCTCGACCCGGCGGCCCGTCGGATCATCTGGGCGCGGTTGGGAGCGCTCAAAGAGCAGGGGGTGACGATGCTTCTTACCACCCACTACATGGAAGAGGCGGTCCGGCTCTGCGACCGGATCGCCATTATGCACCAGGGGAAAGTGATCACCACCGGCGTTCCGTCCGCGCTGGTGGCGGACAAAGTGGGACGTCGCGTCATCGAGTTTCAAGCGGTCGCCTCACGCATTGATGAAATACGCGTCGCGTTCGCCGATGTGCCTTTCGAAGAAGCCGGGGGAACCATGTTCGTTTACGACGACGCGAACGCCTTGCAGGAACGGGCGAAGGAGTATGCCGTCGGCCCTTTGACCATACGAGACGCCCATCTGGAGGATCTTTTCCTGAAGCTCACCGGCCACGAGTTGGGCCAAGGGGAGTGATGAGAGAAGGGGTTCACTTGGGCAGGGCGTTGGCCGTTTGGCGGCGGAACTTCACCGTCTACCGGACCTATCTCAGGGCCAGCCTCGTCACCAATATCGGCGAGCCGTTGCTGATGCTTTTCGGCATGGGGTACGGCATGGGGGCGTTCGTCACCGACGTCGGGGGGTTGAGCTACATCGAATATATCGCCCCCGGCCTCATCGCCGTCTCGATGATGTTCGCCGCATCGTTCGAGATGACCTACGCCGCCTTCTCGCGGATGACCGTGCAGCGGACCTACGACTCGATCCTCGCCACGCCGGTGTCGGTCACCGATCTGGTGGTGGGCGAGATTCTGTGGGGGATGACCAAGGGGTTGATCTCGTCTTCCATCGTCATCGTCCTGATGATCGTCTTCGGCATCTACGAACCGGGGGTTGGCGTCGTCGGGGTGATCGGCGTCGCCATATTGGTGGGGCTGATATTTAGCGGCGCCGCTCTCACCGCCTCGGCTTTGGCGCCCTCGTTCGAGTTCTTCAACTACTTCTTCACTATCGGTATCACTCCGATGTTTTTGCTCTCCGGGGTTTTCTATCCCCTCGACCGATTTCCCGAACCGGTGCAATGGCTGGCGCAACTGATGCCGATGACCCACGCGGTAGCGCTGGAACGCTTCTTCTTTCATGGCGGTCCCGGCGACGACCTCTGGTGGCGGGGGCTGATCCTTGTCGGGATGGTGACCTTCTTCACCATGACGGCGGTGAAGTTGGTGAGACGACGGGTGGTGCGGTAGGGCTCCTACCCGCGCATCACCCGATGCGTTCCTCTAATACCCTTCGGTATTTGCGAAAGGATCGCCGGTGAGTAGGGAAACCGAAAACCGGCGGAGCCTTATGCGGGTGCAAAGAAAGAGCCACCGCCCGACGGACGCCGGAACGAGCGTGGTAAGGAGGCGAGACCCTCGCTCGCGCGTGTGGGTGGCTATTTCTCTTTGACGATGGCGACCACCAGATCGTGCTTGTCGACGATGCCGATCAGCTTTCCCTTTTCTACCACCGGCAGCACCGACTTGTGGACGTCGGTCATGAGGGTGGCGATCTCTTCGAGGGTCGCGCCCGGTTCGATTGTCATAACATCGGTGGTCATGATCTCCCCGACGGTCGAGCCGAGGATCTTCTGGATCTCCTCCTGATCCTCCCCGCCGATCGGAATAACCGCATCGAAAAAGGTGACGAAGGTCGGCAGGTGGACGTTTTTCTTTTGGAAGATGATATCGCTTTCGGTGACGACGCCGAGCAGTATCCCCCCCTCATCGACCACCGGCGCCCCTTCGTAGCGGGTCTCGGCCAAGAGTTCGGCCAACTCTCGCACCGAGGTGGCGGGGGTGACGGTCACCGGGGAGCGGTGCATGATATCGCGGGCGGTCGGCATGACGGGTATCCTTAAAAAGCGTGTCGATGGGGGGAACCCCCGATGCCTTCATGGTAGCACAGCGACGATGCGTCGCGGCGAGATCCTCTCCGCTGTCGCTTCAAGCCCGTCTTCGCCGCGCGCCGCTTGTTCGGCCACGATGGGCGCTCGTCATGATATAATCTGCGCGGCTTTAAGGCGTCGCGTAAGGTGCGACAATACAATGGAATAACGCGAGGACAGCAGATGGCGAATGTGTTGCTCATAGGGCTTGGCGGTGTCGGCGGGGTGGTGGCCCATAAAGCGGCCCGACTCCCCGAACTCTTTACGAAACTGACCTTCGGGTCGCGTCGTGTCGCCTCCTGCGAAGAGGTGAAAAAAAGCATCGGCCGCGACGATATCGGAACCGTCGCCATCGACGCCGACAGCGTTGACGACGTGGTCCGGGTGTTGAACGAAGTGAAACCCGATCTGGTGATCCACACCGCCTTGCCCTACCAAGACCTCGCCCTCATGGAAGGGTGCCTCCGTTGCGGCGTCGATTATCTCGACACCGCCAACTACGAACACCCCGACCGTCCCGGCTTCGAGTATAAGGAACAGTGGGCGTTTCACGACCGCTACAAGGAAGCGGGGCTGATGGCGTTGCTCGGTTGCGGGTTCGATCCGGGTGTCACCAACATCTTCATCGCCTACATGAAGAAGCATCACTTCAAAGAGATCACCTACGTCGATATCCTCGACGCCAACGGCGGCGACCACGGACTCCCGTTCGCCACCAACTTCAATCTGGAGATCAACCTGAGGGAGATCACCCAGCCGGGGCGCTATTGGGAAAATGGCGGGTGGGTCGAAACGCCCCCCTTACGGTTCACGAGACCTTCGATTTCCCCGGTATCGGCGAGCGGGAGAAATATTTGATCTATCACGAAGAGATGGAGTCGCTGGTCAAGAACTTCCCCGAGATTAAACGGATCCGTTTCTGGATGACGTTTGGCGAGGCCTATCTAAAGCATCTGGAAGTTCTTCAAAATGTCGGCATGACCCGTATCGACCCGGTCACCGTCGATGGGGTGTCGGTCATCCCGATCAAAGTGCTGCAAGCGGTCATGCCGAACCCGGCCGATCTCGGCCCCCTCACCAAAGGGAAGACCTGCATCGGTTGCATCGTCGAAGGGCTCGACAAAGAGGGGAAACCGGCCAAACGGTACGTCTACAACATCTGCGACCATCAGGAAGACGCGTTCAAAGATGTCGGGTCGCAGGCGATCTCCTATACCACCGGCGTCCCGGCCATGATCGGCGCCAAGATGATGATCGAAGGGAAATGGCGCGGCGCCGGGGTCTTTAACGTCGAACAGTTCGACCCCGATCCTTTCATGGACGATCTGAACCGATTCGGTCTCCCGTGGGAAGACGTGGCCCTGTGAGTTTCGACCCGACCGCCGCCGCCATCCCAACCCCCTGCTACATCGCCGAGGAGACCAAATTGCGGGCTAACTGCGCCCTCCTCAAAAGGGTCGCGGAAGAATCGGGCGCCACGATTATCCTCGCGCTCAAAGGGTTCGCCATGTGGGGGGTCTTCCCCATCGTGCGTGAATACCTCCCCGGCGTCACCGCAAGTTCGCTGAACGAAGCCCGGCTCGGGGCCGAAGAGTTCGGCGGCGACGTTCACTACTACGCTCCGGCCATCAAAGATGACGAGATCGACCGGGTGGTGGCGCTGTCGCACCATATCGTCTTCAACTCCCTCGGCCAGTTGGGCCGGTATAAAGAAAAGGCGTTGGCCGGTGAGGTGAAAATCGGGTTGCGGGTGAACCCCCAATACGCCGTGATCGAGACCGACCTCTAGAACCCGTGCGTCAGCTTCTTGCGTCTCGGCGTCACCGCCGCCGAAATGGATGAAACGGCTCTTGACGGGGTGACCGGATTGCACTTCCACGCCCTTTGCGAAAACTCCGCCGACGAACTGGAAGAGGCGTTGGCCGCCGTCGAGAGAGTTCGGCCACCTCATCAGACGGATGGAGTGGGTCAACTTCGGCGGGGGGCATCACATCACCCGGGACGATTACGACACCGAAAAGCTTATCGGCATCGTGCGGCGGTTTCGAAAGAAGTATGACGTGAAGGTGATTCTCGAACCGGGTGAGGCGATAGCCTTAAACGCCGGGGCGCTGGTGGCGTCGGTGGTCGATATCATTCATAACGAAATCGACATCGCGCTTCTCGACACCTCGGCGGCGGCTCATATGCCCGATGTGTTGGAGATGCCCTACCGCCCGATGATCGACGAGGGCGAGCGCCCCGAGCATGAAGCCTTTCACCTATCGACTTGGCGGGGGCATGCCTGGCCGGGGATATCATCGGCGACTATTCGTTCGACGCGCGGTTGAAGATCGGCGACCGGCTGGTCTTCGGCGATATGCTCCACTACTCGATGGTGAAGAACAACACCTTTAACGGCGTTCCGCTCCCCGCCATCGGTATCTGGAACGCCGACGACACGTTTACCCTTTTGCGCTCGTTCGACTACGAAGACTATAAAAACAGGTTGTCTTAGCGTCTCTGCCGTTCTTTGTGGCGCTCTTCGTAGATCTTCGTCTTCTTCCGCCACTTTTGGGCCGCCGGATAGTGGGGGATCACCTGCTCGGCTTTCCGAATGAAGGCGTAGGCTTCCGTGAACTGATCCTTCTTTATCGCCTGTTTGGCTTTTCCCAGATAGGCGTTGGCCACCCGCTCGATGCCCTTTTGCGCATACCGATTCCCCGGTTCGATCTTCAAGACCCGTTGATATTTATCAAGCGCGTTGTTCCCGGCGGGGGAGGTGAGGCGATCAGCCCGAAGATCGTCCTTCGCCCGGTCGAGGAGAACATCGACCTTCTCTTCCTTGGAGAGGCGTATCGCCGGTGAAGGGGGCGGCGGCGGTTGTGTCGGAATCGGCGTCGGCTGCGGCGTCGATTGGGTCACGGCGGGGGGGCTGTCGGTCGCATCGACCACCGGCTCGACCACCGGCGCCGGGGAAGGGGTCGTCGTTATCGCCGACGCGGGAGGGGGTGCGCCGAAATCGTCGAGCGCCGCGCCGTCAACCTTGTCGGCCACTTCAGCGGAGGGGCCCTCCTTTTTATCGTCCCCGCCGAAAGCGAAGTAGCCAACGATAAGGAGCAACAGGAGGGCCGCACCCCCGACGATTATCAACGGGGCTCGGTTTTTCTTGTTCAGAAAACTATCGCTAATAAAGTTCATGTCGGGTAACGACGGCGGGGTTGCGCCGTGGGATGAGGCGCCGTTGACGATGGTAGCGCCGGCCGGGGCGAAGACCCGTTCGAGTTCTTCTTTTACGTCATAGGCCGAGCCGTACCGGTCGTCGGGATTCTTCTCCATCATTCGGGCGATGATCATCTCGACGCTGGCCGGGATCGACGGCATCGCCTTTCGCAAAGGGGGGGCCGGTTCGTTGATCTGCTTGTGGAGCACCCCCCACGGGGTGTTCGACTGAAACGGCAGTTCGCCGCTCAACATCTGGTAGAAAAGAACCCCCAACGAATAGAGGTCGCTTCTGACGCCGACCTTCTCCGTCTGACCCAACGCCTGTTCCGGCGCCATGTAGGCCGGCGTCCCCATGGCCCTTCCGGCTTGGGTCAGCTCGACGGTCGTTGCGGCGTCGGTTCCGTCGTCTTGCATCGCCTTTGCCAACCCGAAGTCGAGAATCTTGGCGATCTTCTGGCGGCCCAATTGGGCGACGATGATGTTCTCCCC
>CALOCG010000020.1:0-46908 GCA_942491805.1 Nitrospinota bacterium | reverse complement strand
CTGCTCCTTGCCATCGCGGCGCTCGCCTATCTCTTCCCCGAGACCCTCTTCTCGCCGGGACCGGTCCATCGGGTTCACGCCGACATCGCCCGTTGCACCTCTTGCCATTCTCCCTTCGCCAAAGCCGACACCCAAGGAACCTGCACCCAGGCCGGTTGCCACGACACGGCGGTCGGGAGGCGAAAAAGGAGGCAACCCGGCACCACCACCATTGCGTGCGCAAGTGCCACACGGGCATGTGCAAGGGCGGACGAAGTTCCTGACCTTGTTGGCCTCTCCGGCGGCGTCATCCAAGAGCGGGCCGGCCAACGCCCTCCTGCAGCGGTCACCGCCGGGGGTCGAGCCGGTGCGGGCGCCTGCCATACCGTCACCGCATGGAAGTCGGCGACCGTCGATCATGCCACACTGACCGAAGCGACGACCTGCCTCGCGTGCCACGGGGCGCCGAAACAACACGTTATGGTCAAGGGAGATTGCGTCCCGTGCCACACGACGACAAAATGGAAACCGGCGACTTTCACCCACGCTTCGCTCCCCCAAGGAACCACTTGCCGCTCGTGCCACGCGGCGCCGAAGCAACACACGATGGTCAAGGGAGATTGCGTCCCGTGTCATACGACGACAAAATGGAAACCGGCGACTTTCGACCACACCCGCTTGGAATCGACCGAAGGATGCCAAGAGTGTCACGCGTTGCCAATGAAGCATTTCGCCACGAAGGAACGATGCGGCGCCTGCCACGACGTGAAGGCATGGAAGCCGGCCCGCTTCGTCCATTCGTTCCCCATGCGCCACGGAGAACGGAAACGACCCAACGAGTGCGCCACCTGTCACCCGGACTCTCTATCGAACTACTCCTGCACATCATGCCACAGCGGGTTCGGCCTTCGGATGGAGCATCTGGAAGAGGGGGTGATCCGCTTCGACGACCAGTGCGTCCGTTGCCATACCTTCCGCCGTGGCTCCGGGCATAAGGGGCTGGACAACGGCAAGTTCGACAACGGCAAAGACGACGATTAACCGATGCGAACCATAGGACGGACAGCGCTCATTCTCCTCCTCGTCGGGATGACGGTAACCCTTGCGGTAATCGTCGAGATCGTGGTCGACCAGTTGACCGTCGAAGCGCGCGACCTGAACCATCTTTTGAAGCATAGTTTCGGCAACGTCGGAACGTTGATGATGGGGTTGGCCCTGTTCGGCTACTGGGGGAAGAAACGGCTCAAAGGTCGTTTCCCCGGCAAGCTGAAAGATTGGCTCATCCTGCACGAATGGTTCGCCCTTATCGGGGCCGGGTTGGTGGCGATCCATACCGGCGCACACTTCGAAGCGGCGGCTCCGATCGTCGCCATGGGGTTGACCTTGGCCTGCGTCATCAGCGGGCTGATCGGTCGGCGGGTCTATATGCGGGCGAAACAAGAAATCGCCTCGCATAAGTCGCGTCTCTCGTCGGCGGGGCTCTCTCCCGACGAGATCGAGGAACGATTGGCTTTCGAAACGGCGACGGCGGAAAAACTGGCCCATTGGCGAACGATCCATCGCCCGATGTCGTTGGCGTTCCTGGTGGCGGTCACGTTGCACGTTGTCGCGGCGCTCTTCTTCGGCGGCTAGCCGGCGCGGTCATCGACCGGTCAAGATCGTTCACTCCTGTCGATCGGGCCTCACATCCCGTATGATGAGGGGAGACGAGAGAGCGAAAGGGAATCATGAGCCAACGTTGGAGCGTCACCGCCATAAAGGTCGCCGACGGGCAAGACGCGGCGTCGGTGATCGAGCGATTGGCCGACGCGTGGGACATCGAGCGGGAACGAGTCGCCCATTTGATCGTGCGACTGCCGACGGTGGTGAAGACCCTCGACGATCATGAAGAGGCGCTCCGCTACCAACATCGCCTCGAAGAGCTGGGGCTTGTCGCCGCCATCGACGAGACCGACGCGAAACCGATCCCTGCGCCGCCTGCGCCTTCCCCGCCGACGCCTCCGATACCGACCGGGGTCAACGCCGGCTCCAACACCACCAACGGGATGATATTGGTCGCTCTCATTCTGGCGGCCATCGTCACCGGCTGGTATGTGATCAAAGGACTCTTGGAACGGACCGATCTGCCGGAGATGAACGTATCCCTTCCCGACGTCAAAGAGATGGTGACCGGTCAACTCGACCGGCTCGCCCCCCAAGAATCGAGGCCGGTCGATAACAAACCGAAAGCCCCCCGACAGATCGGTAGCGATCCGACGCCTCTCGTCGGGTCGATCCGCGACCTGACCCGCCCCGCATGGTGGGACGGGGTCGACGCCCCCACGTTCACCACGGTCGACGAACTTCTCGACTACTGGCGCGATAAAGAGCGAACCAAACTTCAGTTCGCCAAGGCGGCGTTCGCCCTGATGCGAAGCAGTCCCGAGAACGATCACGTGGTGATGACCGTCGCCAACCTCTACCCCCACGTCGATCCCGACTATCCGCAACTCGAATCGATGCTGACCACCGCCCTCGCCCGGTTCCCCGACCATCGCCTGATCGAGTACGGCCGTCCCGCCGACACGGTGGCGGGGGTCACCCGCGATCTGGCGTCGTTGCTCATCAAGCGCGGACGACCGGAAGAAGCGGTGGAGGTCATCGAAACGTTTCTCGAAGCCCGCGAGAGCGAGACCAACGACCATCTGCTGGAGCTGATGGCGCTGCAACGGGCCAAAGGGTTGATCCGGTCAGGCAGAAAGAACGACGCGATTCTGGTTCTCGGCATCGCCATCGAAAAATATCATGGCGACTGGGAAAAGCGGCTGATCGAACAGAAGAAGAAATACGAAGGGCGTTAGGTCAGCTGGCGCCGCCATGTCCGGGGGGCTTGCCGGGTCGATCAAAGTCGCGCGTATCACCTGTCATCCCCAAGCCGGCGAAGACGGCGGACTCTTTCGCATTGGGGTAGGTCAGCTGGCGCCGCCCCCGCCGTGGGGGCTTTTCGGGTCGATCAAGTCGCGCAGACCGTCGCCTAAAAAGTTGACCCCCATCACCGCCAGCATGATCGCCATACCCGGAACCATGGTCATGTGGGGCGCCACCAGAAGAAACTGTCGTCCTTCGGACAACATCGCCCCCAACTCGGCGTGGGGTTGCACGCCGAGCCCCAGGGAAACGTCGCCAAGCTGGCGATCATGGCCGACGCCACGGTCGCCTCTACGTAATCCAGCGCCTGCCAGAATCACCGAGATGACGTAGCTGTCCACGTCGCCGTCTTGCCGACCGCCCAGGTGGCCTGCACATGCTCCCGCTCCCGCACCCGTAGGTCCCCGCGCCAGCAGGCGGAAACTGGTCCACCCGCAGGTACAAGGCGACCGTCACGTTGGAGACTCGGCTTCGGCGGCCATCCGCGATGGCCAGCAGTATGCCGGGGAAAGCGAGGAAGATATCGGTGATCCGCATGACGAACGAATCGACTTTACCACCGACGCATGCCGTGGCGCCGATCAACGTGCCGACGTCCCCAAAGCCAAACCACCGTGACCGTGGCGTGAACCACCACGGCCGAAAGGCGGGCCAACCGATCGCCGCCCAGCCGGTCCTGCCCCTCAAAGATGGTCCCCGCCGGGAGCATTCAGCCCTTGATAAAGATTCTGGTCGAGCGGCCCGTAAGGGGCGATGAGAGGAGCCAAGAGAGCCGCCGCGACGAACAGTCCGGTCAGAACGCCGCCGAAGATGAGGGTACCGGGGAGTCTTTTCATTTCACCCGCACCCTCGGGTCGATCACCCCGTAGACCAGATCGACCGCCAGATTGACCAACGTGTAAGTAAGGGCGATGGCCAACACGCACCCTTGGGCCAACGGATAGTCGCGGGCGTTAATAGCGCCGATAACCAGCCGTCCGATACCGGGCCAACTGAAAATCGTCTCAGTGATAATCGCCCCCGCCAACAACGCCCCCAGTTGCAACCCGGCCACCGTCACCACCGGCAAAAGGGCGTTGGCCAACGCATGTTTAAAAAGGGTCGCCGTCCCCGAAAGCCCTTTGGCCCGGGCGGTAACGATGTAATCCTCCCCCAACGCCTCCAGCGTCGCGGCCCGGGTGAGTCGGCTCAATATCGCCGCCATGGCGGTGCCGAGGGTGATAGCGGGGAGAATTAAATGTTCGACGCCCCCCCGGCCCGAGACCGGGAGCCACTTCAAGTCGATAGCGAAGATCAGTATCAGCAACGGCCCGATCCAAAACGACGGCATCGAAACGCCGAGCAACGACAACGTCATGGCGCCCCGGTCGACCCACTTATCTTTACGGGCCGCCGCGATCACCCCCAGCGGAATCGCCATGGCGACGGCCAAAAGCATCGAGACCAGCGCCAACTCCAACGTCGCCGGAAAGGTCTCGGCGATGGCGGCGGCCACCGGTTTTCCCATGGAGAGACTCCGCCCGAAATCGAGCCGGACCACGCCGCCCAGATAGCCGACGTACTGTTCGAGGATCGGCCGGTCGAGCCCCAGCTCATGACGCAACGCCTCCCGGTCGGCGCTGGTCGCCTGTTCGCCGAGCATCACCTCCACCGGGTCGCCCGGGGTCAGATGGATGATGAAAAAGACCATCGTCACCACCCCCCACAAGACCGGCAGGGCCATGAGCGACCGGCGGACGAGAAAGGTGGTCATCGGAGCGTCACCTTTTTGAGCGACGCGAGATTCTCGTCGGGCGCCACGACGAACCCTGTCACCCGCTTGTTCGTCACCGCCACGTTGACGCTGTGCCAAAGCGAAACGTAGGGGAGGTCGCGGGCGACGATCTGTTGCGCCCCGTCGTAGAGGGCTTTGCGACGGCCGCCGGTGACGCGACGCCCTTCTTCAAGCAACGGGTCGATGGTCGGGTTGCTATAACCGCCCCGGATTGGCGCCGGTGGGGGAACCGAAGCGCTATGAAATATCGTATAGAAGATATCGGGATCGACGATGCCGACCCACGTAAGTGAAAAGATCTGGAAGTTCCCGCTCTTGATCCGCTCGAAGAAGGTCCCCCACTCGTAGCTTTCGATCTTCATGCCGACGCCGATATCGGCCAGTTGGTTCTGGAAGACCTCGGCGATGCGACGGCGCTGTTCGTTCTGCGACGTCGAATAGGTTAACGTGAAGCGGACCGCCGGACCGTCGCCATCGGGGTCGGTGTAGCCTGCATCGTCTAACAACCGTTTCGCTTTCGCCGGGTCGTAGTCGTAGGTCGGCAGGCCGTCGGCGTGAAACGGGTTCGTCGCCGACAACGGGCTGTCGGCGATGATTGCGAGCCCTTTCATCAGATAGCGAATGATCGCCCCCCGGTCGATGGCGTGAGCGAGCGCCTCCCGTACACGCCGGTCGCCGGTGAGAGGGTCGCGCATATTAAAACCGAGATAGCTATAGTTGGTCCCCGGCGCTTCCATGACGATCAGATCGGGGTTCTTTCGCAGGCGAGGCAAAAGGTCGGGGGTGATCGGGTTCATCACCAGATCGACGCCGCCCGCTTCCAGTTCGAGTATCCGCACCGTCTCGTCGGGCACGAACTTCACCGTCACCCCGGCGACCGTGGCCGGGCCTTCCCAATAGTCGGCGAATCGGTCGAGCCTGAGCGCCTGCTCCCGTTCGTACGAGACGAAGGCGAAGGGACCGGTTCCGACGGGGCGCTCGTTCATCGCGTCGGGGGCGACCCCTGCCGGGACGATGGGACGGGTCATGTCGCCGAGAAAAGGCGCCGACGGTTCGGTCAACGTAAAGACGACGGTCAACGGATCGACCGCTTCAACGGTGTCGATCATGGAGAAGGCGCCCCGGTAGGGGGAGGCGTTTTTCTCGTCGAGGATAAAGTCGTAAGTCGCTTTCACGTCGGCGCCGGTGAAGGGGCGTCCGTCGTGAAAGGTGACGTGGTCGCGCAGATGAAACACGTAGCGGGTCGGCGACGGGTTCTCCCACGAGACGGCGAGGTCGGGGACGATGGTCATGTCGTCGGCGCGACGAACGAGACCGTTGAACAGCAGATCGCTCACTTTCGCCGCTCCGGCGTCGGAGGCCAGACGGGGATCGAACCGGCGGGGCGCCGCCTCTAAGGCGATGGTCAGCCGGTCGGGTTCGGCCCTTTTTTTGCGCACGCAACCGACCGCCCCGACGACCAGCGCCAGGGCGACGGCGAAGGTAAGTAGCCTATACCCCTCTGCCAAGAGCTTTGGCGCCTATATCGGTACGGTGCTGTTCGCCCTCCCAACTGATTTTGGCGACCCCTTCGTAGGCCTTCTCGATAGCGGCCGCCACGTCGACGCCGGTGGCGGTGACACCCAATACGCGACCGCCGGTGGTGACCACGCGGCCTGCCGGATTCAGGGCGGTTCCGGCGTGGAAGACGGTGACCCCGTCGATAGCGTCGGCGTCGGCGATGCCGCTGATCACCTTCCCCTTCTCGTACGACCCGGGATAGCCTCCCGCCGCCATAACGACACAGACCGCCGCTTCCTCTTTCCATTCGACGGCAACGTCGGTCAGGTCTCCTTTGGCGCAGGCCTCCAACACCGGCACGATGTCGCTGGCCATCCGCGCCATGATCGGCTGACATTCGGGATCGCCGAACCGAACGTTAAACTCGAGCACCTTGGGACCGTCGGGGCCGATCATCAGACCGCCGTAGAGAATCCCCCGGTAGGGCGCCCCCATGTCGGCCAGCGCCCGCAAAGTCTTCTTCATAACGTTCTCTTCGATCCACGCCGACATCTCTGGCGTCACCACCGGCGCGGGAGAGTAGGCGCCCATACCGCCGGTATTGGGGCCGCTGTCGCCGTCGCCGATCCGTTTATGATCTTGCGAGGCCGGCATCATCAAGACGTTGGTCCCGTCGCAGAAGGCGAGGATGCTCGCCTCTTCGCCGGGGAGGGTCTCTTCGAGAATGATCGTGGCGCCTGCGGCGCCGAAAGCGTTTTCGGTCAACATCAAGTCGATGGCTTCAATCGCTTCGACGCGGCTCGTGGCGACCACCACCCCTTTGCCTGCGGCGAGTCCGTCGGCCTTCACCACCACCGCTTCGTCGAACCGATCGAGGGCGGCTATCGCCTCGTCCCGGTCGGTGTGGACTTCGTACCGGGCGGTGGGAACGCCCGCTTTGGTCAGGACCTCTTTCATGAAGACCTTCGATCCTTCCAACCGCGCCGCCGCTTCGCTGGGGCCGAATATCAGCAACGCGTCCCGCTCGAAAGCGTCGACGATCCCGGCGGCCAACGGGGCCTCGGGGCCGACGACGGTCAGGTCGATCTCCTTTTCTTCGGCGTAGGCCGACAACAATCCGATCTCGTCGGCGCCGATGGCGACGCTTTCGACCTTCGGCATAAGATCGGTTCCGGCGTTCCCCGGCATCACGAAGACCCGTTCCACCAGCGGGCTTTGGGCGATCTTCCACGCCAACGCATGCTCCCTGCCGCCACTGCCGACTACCATGACTCTCACGATTGGTTCCGCTCCTTTTCCATGGCGCGCGCCTCTTCGATGAGGGCGTCGCGCATATTCTCTTCGGTTACTTTTCTCACGATCGCCCCTTTGCGGAAGATCAGCCCCACCCCGTTTCCCCCGGCCAAGCCGAGATCGGCTTCGCGGGCTTCGCCGGGTCCGTTGACCACGCATCCCATGACGGCGATTTTGAGGGGCGATTTCATATCGCTTAAGGCTTGCTCAACATCGGTAGCGACGCCGATCAGGTCGATCGCGCAACGGGAACAGGTGGGGCAGGAGATAAACTCCGGCCCGGCTTCGCGGAGCCCCAAGACTTTCAGTATCTCGTAGGCGACCTTCACCTCCTCTACCGGATCGTCGGTGAGCGAAACCCGGATGGTGTCGCCGATCCCGTCGTAAAGAAGCGTCCCGATACCGACCGCCGACTTCACCGTTCCGGCCCAACGGGTCCCGGCCTCCGATACGCCGACGTGGAACGGATAATCGACCTTAGCCGCCAACGCCCGATAGGCTTCGACGGTCAGCCGGACGTTGCTCGCTTTTATGCTTACTTTGATCTCGGTGAAGGCAAGGTCTTCGAGGATGCCGATATGCGTCATGGCCGACTCGACCATAGCGCCGACGGTGGGGCCGCCGTATTTCATCAGCAGCTCCCGGTCGATGGAACCGGCGTTGACCCCGATACGGATCGGCGTGTTTTTGTCGCGGGCGGCTTTCACCACCTCTTCGACTTTCCATCGGTCGCCGATATTGCCGGGATTGATCCGTAAACAATCCGCCCCCCGTTTCAGGCATTCCAACGCGATCCGATAATCGAAATGGATATCGACGATCAACGGGATCGGCGTGCGATCTTTGATCTGGTCGATCTTCTCGGCGGCTTCCATGTCGGGAACGCCGACCCGAACCAGTTCGCACCCGGCTTCGGCGAGACGCCCGATCTGGGCGACGGTCGCTTCGACGTCGCGGGTGTCGGTGCTGGTCATCGTCTGGACGACAATGGGCGCCCCTCCGCCAATGGGGACGTCGCCGACGAATATCTGTCTGCTGGTTCGCATCCGATCATTGTATCAATCCCGAAGGGGATATCGGGTTAAGATAGGGAAATGTATGCGAGCATCGTCGCTTTATTATTGGCCACCGCAGGGGGAGAGTGCTCACTGACGGTGAAGGTCACCGACCTGCCGTCGGACAAGGGAGTAGTCCGCTTTTTCCTGGCCGACACGAAAAGCTCCTATGGCGAGCACGACCGGGGAACCGGGGTGGCGGAAGCCGCGATCACCCCCGCCAGCGGTCTGGCGATCTGGAGCGTGGGGCCGTTGCCGTGCGGCGACTATGCGATCCGGGCCCATCACGACGAGGATGGCGACGGAAAACTGGGACACAATTTCGTCGGGATGCCGACGGAGAGTTACGCCTTCTCCAACGACGCCCGGGGGTTCATGGGGCCTCCGTCGTGGGAAGAGGCGAAGTTCACCCTCGCCGCACCCCAGACGGTGACCCTTAAAGCGACCCGCTGATCGACCCGTTCGGCCACCGCATCGCGGGGCGACCGGGCCGGGTGACCGGTGAGCCGTTTCACATGCCAACCGTAAGACGACGATTGTTGAATCCGATTTCACCACGAATGGCGTCCGAAGCGGCGCCAAGAATAGCGCCGTAATCACGAGCCTGCTCCAACCGCCACGACAATTCGAGTAATCGTTTTAGTCGACGATCGCGCAGAAGGAGTTCGGCGCGGTGTTTCCGGTTTCGTAGGGCAAGGGCCGTAATGGCGACGAACGCAATCGCTATGATCACGTCGTAGAGATAGTGGGTGTCGTTGTCGACCGAAAGAGAGGGGTTCGCGGCGAGAGCGACAAAGGGAGTGGACAGGGATAAAGCGACGACAAACAGCGCCCACGCTTCGCGATTGGCCATCTCAACCTCAAGCGGCTTTAACAGGAGGGTACCCAAAGAAGAAACTCACTCCGCCCAGAGAAAGAATCCTTGAGAACGAGCCTTACGATAACGAAAAAGCCGCTCTATTCGCAACGGAAAGAGCACCGAGTATTCACCCGAACGGGCCGTCGAGAGGCGGGATGGCTGTCTCTTTTCAGACGAGTGACAACCACCCCCGCAATCTCTCTTCCCCTCCCTTATTCAGAAAAGGCTCTTAATGGCGCTGGTGTCGATCTGCTTGTCGAGATCTTCACCAAGTTTTTTGCCGTCTTCGCCGAGGTTTTTCTCCAGCTCTTTTTTCGCCTCACCTTTCGCCTGCTCGACCGCCTTGTCGGCCTCTTCTTCGGCCTGTTTTCGCGCTTTGTCGATCTCTTCTTGCGCTTTGGCTTTCAGCTCTTCGATCCGTTTACCGATCTCGGAATCGGCCACCGCTTTGTTGATGACGGCGATCCACTTTTTAAAGAACCGCTCCATCGCCACCGAGGCCGGGACGCCTGCCGGCTCCTCTTCGCCGATATCGGTCATGGTGAAGGTCGGCACGACGACGCTCATCGCTTCGTTCCCCAAAGCGGCGATCCGGGCGGTGGCGCCCCCTTCGGCGACGGTCAGCTTTTTCACCAAGACTTTCGGCGCGTCGGCTTGCCCGCCCGACGTTTCCGCGGGCGCCGCGCCCTCTTCGCCCATGAGCCGTTCGAGGTTCTTTTGCAACGCTTCGACGTTGGTATTCCCGTTTTTGTCGATCTCAAGAGTCACTCTCGGAGCGCCGATAAAGATCTCTTCCATGACCACTTTTTTCTCGCTGGTCTGGTCGATGTTGACGTGGGCGCTTACTTTGCCAAGCGAGAAGATCGTCGGATCGGTGAAGCCTGCCGGGTTGCCGATGGAGAGCCCTTCGATGGAAGCTTTCCCTTCCAACAGTTCGCCGAGCGAGATTTTGCTTACCGACACTTTGGTCTGGGTGGCGTGGCTTCCGGCCTTTTCGATGGCGGTTTTCACCAGGTCGTCGAGATTGGAGGCGAGGTACCAGACCCCTCCGGCGACCGCCAGCAGAAGAACCAGAACAAGGGCGCCAACAATTTTCACCAGTTTCATCGCACACTCCACAGTTTCGTTAGATACCTTGCTATCATACCGATCATACTACCGGGCGAGTAGGTTATAATCGCCCTTCACCCACGAAAGACCGAACAGAGAAGATGACCGAGAATAGCAAAAGCCGCCTGCTTGCCGCCATCCGCAAAAAAGCTTATCGCGAAGGGGACTTCACCCTCGCGTCGGGGCAGAAATCGTCCTACTACATCGACTGCAAAGAGGTGACCCTCGACGCCGAGGGATCGCTCCTGGTCGGGGAAGCTCTCTTCGACCTGATCGCTCCGCTGAACGCCGATGCGGTGGGGGGAATGGAACTCGGCTCCGTTCCGATCTCGACGGCGGTGGCGGTGGTTTCGGCCCAACGGGGCGCCCCTCTCGCCAACGTCATCGTCCGCAAGCAGGAGAAGGGGCACGGCACCGGCAAAAAGATCGAAGGGCGATGCCCCCCCGGCGCCCGCATCGCTATCGTCGAGGATGTGGTCTCCACCGGCGGGTCGTCGCTGAAAGCGATTCGGGCTTTGCGAGAAGCCGGCGCCGAGATCGTTCTGGTGACGGCGATGGTTGACCGACTGATGGGTGGGCGAGAAGCCTTTGAAGCGGAAGGGGTTTCTTTCACCCCCCTCTTTACCATCGACGACGTCCGCCAAGGGTGAGCAGACACCGACCATACTTTATCACCACGTATCACCACGATTTACCCTTGCCACTTTCCCCGAGAGGGACCATTGTGTAACTGTAACGATGGGTGGCACAAATGGGCAAAGAGAAATCGGCAGTATCCTTCGGGATTGAGAGGGGGTCTGGTCTTCGGGAACTTCAACGAAGCCTCCACGCCGATGACGCCATTAGGCGGAAGGTGATCGAAAAGCTCCTTCCCGCCGACCGGTCGCGTCACCCACTTCGCAAGATCGGCGAATGACCCGACGATTCGTATAGGCGACGCTCGGTTGGAGGTGGGCCGAAAGAACGCTTAAATACGATGGGAGTCGCCACCGATGCTTCGTCACCCGGCCGTCGCCGATCTTTTCTATCCCGGCGGGTCCGCCACCCTCGCAACGCTTTTCAAAAGCTTCCCCGCTCCACGTAAAGAACGAATCGACGCCACCGGTCTCGTGGTCCCTCACGCCGGATATCGTTTTTCGGGGACGGTGGCGGCGTCGGTCTATGCGGCGGCGAACCTCCCCTCGACCCTCATCCTGATCGGCCCGAACCACCGGGGAGCCGGGTCGGGGACCTTCCCCCCTCGTGCGGCCCTCTACGGCGCCGGATCGTGGGAGACGCCGTTGGGAACCGTCGCGGTCAACGAAGATCTGACCGGCCTGTTGCTCGACGAAGCTTCGCTCCTTCGGGTCGACCCGGTCGCCCATCTGGAAGAGCATGCGCTGGAGGTACAGCTCCCGCTCATCCTCCACTACGCCACCACCCCGGTGACCATCGTACCGATCATTCTGGCCACCGACGAACCGCGTCAGTTGGCGACATTGGCCGAAGGGATAGCGCATGCCGTCAAGCGGTATTCGGAGAAGGTGGTCATGATCGCCAGCACCGATTTTTCCCACTACGTCCCGCAAGGGAGAGCCGAACGGGACGACCGGATGGCCCTCGACCGGATCGCATCGCTCGATCCCGAAGGTCTCTTGGCGACGGTGCGGGAGCGCCATATATCGATGTGCGGGGCCGGGCCGGTGGCGGCGGTGATCGGCGCGTGCAAAGCGTTGGGGGCGACGAAGTGCGAGATCGTCGGCTACCAAACCAGTGGCGACGTCACCGGCGACCGCAGTTCGGTGGTCGGATACGGCGGGGGGGTTATCCACTGAGGGAGCGCGTTGGGAGCGACACTTCTTCGGTCGGCAAGCGCAACAGTCGCGCGCTCCGCCAGACGCGCACGGCCCCGATCTTCTTCGCGTCGAGCTTATAGGCGATGCGAAAATAGAAGACGCCCCTTCCCATGGCGGCGGTAACCGCGACACGGATGATGGTGTGTGGCTCCGTACGGCATGCCGAAGGCCGCGCGGAAAAGGCCACTTCCCGGAACAATGGGCCACCCGGCGCGAGCGTTCACTCTACCGGCCTACTTCTTCTTAACAGCCCCCACGGCGTGCAGGAAGGCGTAGCCGCCGTAGATGACGAATAACAGGCCGATCAATCCTTCCAGCAACGTGTCGGACGAGAATCCGCTGACCATCAGCCATAGCCCCAGTCCCGCCAGACCCGCGCCGATGATCATGCCGAGGATGTTCTCTTGGATGCGCCGGAAAAGAGCGGCGGGGCTGTTTTTCGGCGAGACCATCTTATAGCGCCACTTGGCCTGTTCGTAGCTCGCCCGCCAATCGTGACCGGAAGCGGTGGGGGCGCCGGTCAGTCGTCCGCCGCAGAAACCGCAGACGGTGTCGGCCATGGTGGTGGGAAGTCCGCATTCGGGACACGTTTGGTACGACTCCCCTCCCCGATGGCCGGTCGGCCCGTTGGGAGCGTCGTCCCGCTCGGGGCGGGGTTCGTCGGGAGAACCAGGATCACGCGTCATCGGCTTCCTCGAGGGCGTCTTTAACCAGAGATATACTGACTTTACGACCGGTTGTCAATGAACGGCGGTCCACAGTCGCTAACGCATTCAGCAACGCCGTCGGCGTTCGGTCGACCCGGGTCACCATCCAACGGGCCACCGGTTCGGGAAGGGTCAACCCGCGGTCGGCGGCCCGTTCGGTCAGAATGGCGATCCACGTATCGTCGGAGGCCGCTTTCAGGTCGAAGGTCTTCCCCCACAGAAGCCGGGTCTGCAAGAAATCGGCGATCCGCCACCTCCCCGGCGCCATCGACGTGGCCGCCACAAACCGCCCCCCACCCTGCGTCACACCGTTGAAGAGATGGAAGAGCTGTTCTTCGGCCATCTCGTTTCCAAAGAGAAGCTGGACATCGTCGATGGCGAGAAAAACCGCCGTCTCGAACGCGGCCAACCGCTCTTTCAATTCGCCGTACGCCTTCGCCTCCGAGAGATCGGCAAGCAACGTGGCCGACGACAAATAATAAGACGGCCCGGCGCCGAGCTCTTCGGCCAGACGCCCCATGGCGCCCAAGAGATGGGTCTTCCCCACTCCTTCGGGTCCATGAATCAACAAGCTGGCAGGAGGGGGGGACGGCTCTTCCACGAACCGACGGCAGAGGATGACGGTATCACCGTTTTTTTCGTCGACACGAAACGATTCAAACCGGTCATTTCGGTCCGACGGAAACGAAAATAAGAGTTGACGAGGGGCGCTCAAGAGAGTACTCCCACAGTCGCTGTTGAAAAGGTTATTTCGCTTCGCAAAGATGGGGGCTCGACTCCTGAACAACGACCCATTGCCATGCAAACCGCCTTATTATTCAATGACTTACCACCTCTGACTCATTGTTGAGCAATCTGTCATAACTCATTTGATTTTAACCCTTTCGTAACCTTGCCAACAAGCTTTTGCACACCTTTTTCCACAGAAGGTGTGGAAGAGTGGGGAACGTTTCGGCGACGCTGGTCTTCCTCGTCCGATAACCTCTTCTATCGGCTATCGATACCGCGCCCTGCACCCTTTCTCCCGGTTGGGCGGAAGGGTCTTCGTCCCCTAACTAGGCGCTGAAAAACGTTATCGAGGCAGGCGCGAGCAGGAGAAGCCGGGCGAAAAAGCGGAGTGTACATGGGAGTACATGAGCGTTTTGAGCCTGGCTTCGATACCGCAGCGCCAACGTAGATAGTTTTCCAGCGCCCTGATAGAATACCACCTCTAACCGGCATTCAAAACGATCACCCCACCCCGAAAGGGCGCCGTGGAACCTGCGACCGACATGAGGCATCCCGCCAGCCGTATCCGAACCCTCTCGGACCGGGTGGCCAACCAGATCGCCGCCGGTGAAGTGGTCGAACGTCCCGCGTCGGTCATCAAAGAACTGGTCGAGAACGCCCTCGACGCCCAAGCGACCAGCGTCACCGTCACCATCCGCAACGGGGGGAAGTCGCTCATCGAAGTGGTCGATAACGGTTGCGGCATGAGCCCCGACGACGCCCAGCTCGCTTTCGAACGGCACGCCACCAGCAAGATCATGAGCGCCGACGATCTTAAAGAGGTCAAGACCCTCGGGTTCCGGGGGGAGGCCCTTCCCTCTATAGCCTCCGTGTCGCGTCTCTCGCTGGCCACCGCCGAGCCGCAGGCTTCGTCGGGAACCCATATCGACATTCACGGCGGCATCCTCAAAGAAGTCCGCGACGCCCCCCCCCTCACCGGGACCGCCATTGCGGTCCGCGACCTCTTCTATAACACTCCGGTCCGCAGGAAGTTCCTCCGGTCGGAGCAGGTGGAGGCGGAGCATGCGGTGGAGGGGGTCATCCGACAGGCGTTGGCCCGGCCCGACGTCGCTTTTTTCATGATCCGGGACGACCGAGAGGTGATCAAAGCCCCGGCGGTGACCGGTCACGGTTCGTTCGCCACCCGGATCGCCGATCTCTTCGGCAAAAAGATCATCGACGAACTGACCCCGGTCGATTTCACCTTCGGCGGAATGGAGATGACCGGCTACGTCTCCCGCCCCGGCGTGACCCGGGGAAGTCGGGCGACCCAATATCTCTATCTGAACGGTCGCCATATCCGCGACCGGCTGGTCACCTTCGCCGTGGCCGACGGCTATCGGTCGCTGATGCCGAAAGGACGTCACCCGGCGTTGTTTATCCGGCTGGCGGTTCCGCCGGAACGGATCGACGTCAACGTCCACCCGACCAAGGCCGAAGTCCGGTTCGTCGACGGACGGTCGGTGACACAGTTGGTTCGCCAAGGGGTCTACGAAGCGATGAGCGGCGCCCGCCAGAAAAGCGATGGCGTAAGCGCCCCGTCGGGGGTCGCCTTCCGCCCCACCGACGAAGCCGAACCGTGGCGCAATCCGGGCGATTATAAGACCCCCTCCGGCCCCCCCCGTTGGTTGATGTCCCCCCCGCCCGAAGCGGTCGGCGCCGGGAACGCGGCTTGGGCCTCCCCTCCCCCGCCGGAGCCGGCCGAAGCGTCCATGGGACATTTCGACTTCGCCATCGGCGACGAGTTCACCCCGCTGGGTCAGGTCTTCGGCTCGTTCCTGCTGGTGGCCGAAGGGGAGCGGCTCCTGTTGCTCGACCAACACACCACCCACGAACGGATACTCTATGAGAAGTTCGCCAAGAAATATCGTGAAGGCGCCGTCCCGTCGCAGGAGCTTCTGTTTCCACGCGAATTGGAACTGACCGCCCCCGAAGCGGAGCTGTTGATACGGCGCCTGGCCGACATGGATCGGCTCGGCTACGGGGTGGAGTCGTTCGGTGAGACGACCTTCGCCATACGGAGCGTCCCGGCGTTGCTGGCCGACAAAGACCCGGCCGACGTCATCCGCGATCTGCTCGACCGGCTCCGTCGAATCGGCGACACCGGTTCATTCGACGAACTGGCCGAAGAGGCGATCAATATCATGGCCTGCCGTGGCGCCGTGAAGGCGAACGACCCGCTCAGCGTCGAAGAGATCGCCGGGCTCATCACCCAGTTGAAACGATGCGACCTCCCCTACACCTGCCCCCACGGTCGCCCTATCGCTTTGAGCCTGACCCGCGACGATCTGCTCAAGGGGTTTTTGCGGGTGTAGCTTCCTCTTCACTCGACGACTCCGACGAGGTCGCGCTCATGATCTCTTCATGCAACGACGGGTCTTCGAGACGAACCTCCACCCGGTGAAACCGGTAGGTACCGTACCGGACTTCGCTTTGCCGCTGGCGGAACTGGAGGAACTCTGAGGCGGTGGTGACTTTATACCCTTTTTCACGCAACATCTCGCCCACCCGGTCGGCCCGGCGCATCGCCAACGACCGATTGTCGAACTTTCGATCCTGCCCGACGCTACTGGCGTACCCGACCACCAACACGATCCCGGCTTTCCACCGTTCCAACGCCCAGACGATATCACCAAGCCGGTCGAGCGCCTCCTCTCCCAACTCGTCCGAACCGGAGTCGAAAAAGACCGGAGGCAAGGCCTGCGACGGAGGGATCACCCGAACCTGCCATTGCGGATACCGTTCCCCCAGTTGACCTTCATACTTTCGAATCATTTCGAGAGCGAACCCTTTTGGGGGCTCCGGTGAGACGGTAATCGTTTCGGCCGGGGTATCGACCGCCACAAATCTGAGGGGAAAAAGAGCGCTTCGGGTAATGGCCGCCGCCATCTCCGCCTCCTTGGAGATCGGCATCGACGTGGGGGGGGCGAGCGCCGCAGGAACGGAATCGAGGGGAGTCGGAGCGGTGATTTTCTCTTGGGCCAGAACGACTTGATCGAGAGAGAGGATAAGCGGACGGGCCAGCTTCTCGCCGAGACGGGCGGTCGCTTCCCGACGCGCGTTGGGAAGATACCCGTCGGTCATCAGTACCGCGTCCACCCGAATCGGCCCCTCTTTGGGAAACGAAAGGGCTAACGAGGCCAATCGGTGATGATGGTCGGCGAAGATGGCGCCGACCGTTTCCTGAACAACCCGCCGGGCGTAGGTCTCAAACGATATCTGCTGGAGCGCTACCCCCAGCGGCAGGGAGAGGAGTCCAAAGACCGTCAGGAGCGCCGTCCCCTGCAAAACCGTCTGCCGGGGGCTGTGCCGTCCCCCAAAGCCGTACCATTTCGCCACGGCGGTGGCGCTAAGCGCGATAGCCAGTAGGTTGACCATGAACAGGAACATCGCCCCTCGGGTAATGGCCACGTTCGCTTCGGCGACCCCATAGCCGACCACCGCCAAAGGTGGCATGAGGGCGGTGGCGATGGCCACCCCAACGATGGTCTCTCCCCGCTCCCGGATGAGCGCGTAGGCCCCCGCCAGACCGGAGAAGATCGCCACCAGCAGGTCGAACAGGTTCGGACGGGTCCGGGCGATAATCTCCGGCGTCGCCTCGGTCAACGGAGACATCGCCACGAGCGCGTACGCCACCGCGACCGCCATGCCGCTCCCGACCGCCAAGCTGGCGAGAGAACTACGCATCTGTTTGAAGTCGAATACCGCCAGCGAAAAACCGAAGGAGATGATCGGCCCCATGAGCGGAGAGATGAGCATGGCGCCGATGATGACCGCCGGGGAGGAGAGCAATAGCCCGAGAATAGCGATGCCGCACGACATGGCGACCATGAACAGATAACGAGGGGTCGTCCCCCCCCCAGCGTTGACGTGGCCCACCACCTCACCATGATCGACATGGTTCACGAACCGCTCGTTCCGCCAACGCAGGAAGCGAAGATAGCCCCACTTTTGCAAAGCCATCCCCTTTCGGGTCCCCTTCTTCAACAACGCGACGAAAGGGAAGAGCGCCGCAGGTAACGACATCGTATATCCCCACCCATCAATTCTTGGCGTCGCCTACCGCACACCAGCGGCGCACCCGTATTCGGCCACACTCGTAATATAGGGCCGACGAACAGATCCCGTACCCCATCGACAAAAAAACCGCCCCCGGCGAGACGAGGGATATGAATGTAGCGGTGGTCGATATGCCCCACTCCCTCTCCCTGAAGCTGGCCGGAACGACACCTCGGAAGAATACGGCTTTCGTACCGGAGGCATTGGGCCGGTTTGATCCTGATCCGGACGATCATCCCTCCCTCCTTTCGGAATCGTCTCGGTCACCAGTCCCCCTCTCAACCGGAGAACCGACGAGATCTTTACGCTCCCGATGGGGTGCCTGCGCCGGAAGGACCGAACATTTACCTCCTTATGAATGGACGCGCGAGGCGCACGTTGCATACTCATATGCTATTTCTTTACTTTTCCATGACATGCTCGGCACTCATCCATGAAGTGAATTATTTTTATTCTTGATATTAATTACCCCCACTTTCCCTATAATTTGACCATTACCCCCTCCATGCACAATTCATAAACTATTGAATTAATAAGATACCGAATCCCCATCACCCCCCTCCTGGTTTTCTCTCGCTTTTGACAGTAGCGTGATCGACCCGTATCCTAGCCAAGAGAATAGATACCGTCGGCATCCTTCCAACACGCAAATGTGGATACAGGTATATGTATGACGAAGGAATTTCCTTACGGCTTGAGCGCTTTTATAATCGCGGTCGGCTCGCCTCCGTCGCCCTTGTTCTCGCGCAAGCGGCGCTCATCGCCGCGGTCCCCCTCGTCGTCTATCAAACCGGTGGGACAAAATATGTGTTCTCTCACCTCGCCTACCTGCCGATAGTACTGGGGGCTTTTGCGTTCGGCCCGGAAGCGAGCGTCGCCACGGCTCTCGTTTTAACTATCGCACTAGGACCTTTGATGCCCCTTGACGTGGCGTCGAACACGCCGCAATCCTTGCTCAACTGGATGCAACGAGGAATGGCCTTCACCTTCATCGGGCTCATGACCGGCGCGCTTTTCTTACTGGTGCGCCGTTCGGTTTTGCAGAGCTGCTGGGCGGCGCGCCACACGCCCCATAGCGGCCTCTTGAACGAGCGGGCTCTCATTCATGAGCTCACGGCTCTCATCGCCCCCAAGAAGGGGAAGCCTGCTTCTGGTCGGTTCTCCTTTCTACGGTTGGGAGTGAATAACTTCCACGATATCGTTGATGTGATCGGTTACGATCAGGCCCGGATTCTGCCCCTATGGGTGTCGAGCGCCCTGAAGGGGGCCATCCCTCAAAAGTGCGTTTTTTTCGATCTCGGTCGCGACTCATTGGGTTTACTCGTTTATCGCATCTCCTCCGAAGAAAAGGAGTGGATGCCGCGATTCATGAACGTACTCAACACCCCCTTTCCTGTTGGGGAGTCAAAGGTATTCGTCGACTTCTCGGTGGCGCTCCATTCCGACAGAGGAGAGAGCGACCCTTTACGCGTTATCGTCAACACCGGCAAAACGTTGCTACAGGCGCAAAAAGAGGGCTCCCCTCTGGTCGAGTTCGTCCATGAGGATTTCGAATCCGCGACGAGAGCGCAACGAATCCTTTCGGCGATTCCCTCGGCTCTGTCGCAGGGGGAACTGTCTCTCGAATACCAGCCAAAGGTAAATATCGCCTCGGGCGCCGTCACCGGCGTCGAAGCGCTACTCCGGTGGAAGAGCCCCCGCTTCGGCTCCGTTTCTCCGGGTGACTTCATTCCGCTGGTTGAGAATACGTCACTGATCCACCCCCTAACGGAATGGGTCATCGATACGGCCACAAAGCAGGCGGGGGAGTGGAGACGGAACGGATTGAATCTGAGAATGGCCATCAATTTTTCGGCCCGTAATTTCCAAAATACCGATCTCGTCAAACACCTGTTGATTCGTGTCAAGCAACAGAAGATCAGGCCTTCGACGATCGAAATTGAGCTGACCGAATCGTCAATATTGACGCTCTTCGATAAATGTTTGCGCCATGTTATCGCCCTCAGGAAGATGGGGGTTAAGGTCGCCATCGACGATTTCGGCGCCGGGTACACGTCGCTGAGCTATCTACAGAAATTGCCGATAGACACGCTCAAGATCGATCAGGTGTTCGTACATAACATGCTCTCCAACCCGGGCTCGGCGGCCATCGTCAAATCGAGCATCTCGTTGAAAGAGGCTTTCGGCTTCAAGATCATCTGTGAAGGGATCGAAGACCGGGAGACCGCAGACGCCCTTGCCGCCTTGGGCGCCCATGAGGGTCAAGGCTACCACTTCGCCAAGCCGATGTCGGCCTCCTCCCTTGAACGATGGCTCGGGGAACTCCCCCCCGCGGTCACCCGAATTCAGGAGCGAAGCCACAAGCGGGCCATGGAAGAGAACGTCAAAGCTACCCTTATGAACAGGATCAAAGGAGAGACGGTCAATCACCCCCGTTTCGTGACGCCGACCCCTCTTACTCCCCAGACAGGCTCTCGATAAACGCGGTCATATTGCCGACCTCGGCGTTCCCCATAAACTGGCGGGGCATCCAAGCCCCTTCGGTGAAGGCTTGGGGGTTGTCGATGAAGCTGGCGATATAGGCGGAAGTGAGCCGTTTCCCGGCGGTGGTCAGTTCCGGTCCCTGCCCGCCCCCCTTATTGTCGCCGTAGACGTGGCAGAAACCGCACCCTCGTCGTTTCACAAACATCCCCTCCCCCTCTTCGGGGTCGTATTCACCGGGGGTATACAGATCGGTGCGGATCACGGAGGCGGGGGCGATCCGGGTGAAGAGGGCCGTTTCCACGGCGGTGGCCTCGTCGCCGGTGAGGGTCGGATGGTCGCCCAAGGGCTGCCCCACGGCGAGGCTTTCGCTATTTCGTTTCAGATGGGAGAAGCCCATCCCTCCCGAGGGGCGAAGACTGGTTGGGGCGGCGATCCATTGGGCGACCCACCCTTGTTTGTATTTACTCCCGGCGTAGAAAAGATCGGGTCCTTTTCGATTCAACACCCGCGCTCGCCCCCGTTCGCTCGGGACCGACAGCGCGTGGCACGAGGCGCATCGCTCGGCGAGGATCGTTTCGCCGTCGGTGGCCTTGGCGGTGACCGGGACGAACGTAAGAGCGACAAGGAGAAAAGGGAGAACGATTCGGAACGCCATGGACGGAACTCCTTCTATTAGAACAGGCCATCAAACGATTGGTTGTTACAGACGCGGAGGGAAAGAAAAGGTCATTTCCGAGACCTCACTTCTTTGGAGCGAATGTCTTTATATCTTCATTGACGGTGTGATTGATAAACCATTCGCCAAGAAACGCAAGGATCGGCAGAGGGTCCGATCCTGCCGCAAAGCTGAGTTGTATTTTCTGCCCCAGTTCCATGCGAAGATTTTCGTGGCTCCGCTTATGCTCCTCAAGACCGGGCAACCCTTCTTTGAGAAGAATATTTTCCTCCGACAGGAAATGGAGTTCGGCGTATTTCACCACTTCCCACAGAAGCCTTTCGCGATGCCCCTTATCGCCGGGGACGCTCAACTCGTCGTAAAGTCTGTTGATCAAACCGACAAAGTACCGGTGCTGCAGGTCAACCGCGGCGTTCCCCGTTTCATAGCTACTCTTCCACTCGATCTTGCTCATCGGTCCACGTTTATCCAGAGGAGAGTAATGCGACGAACCGGCCTCGGGCTACTTCGCTTCGACAGACGTCCAATTAAAGGCCGCCGCGTAATGTGATGGCCCACGATAAACGACTATTTATTCCGGGGTCTGATCGGGGTGGGCTTTCCCGGCCCGTTCCAACACTTCGGCGATGGTCGCTTTGAGTTGGTCGAGGTTGAACGACTTCACCACATAGGCTTCGGACGCCCATATTTTGAAGTCTTTCTTGTAGTCGGAATAGGCGGTGCAGAGAACGACGGGGGTGGTCTTGTCTTTCTGTCGGAACTTTCTCAGATACTCGATCCCGTCCATGCCGGGCATTTTGATGTCGAGCGTAATCAGGTCGGGCGCGAACGCCGGGATTTTCCGGTCGGCGTCGAGCGCGTCGCAGGCGGTTTCGACTTCGTAACCGGCTTCGGCCAGCTCTTCTCTATAAAGAAGGCGGATGTTCTCTTCATCATCGACGACCAGAATCTTCGTTTTGTCAGCCACTTCCTATTCCCCGTTCGCCGTCAGACGTCTCCGTGCAGCGCTTGTTCGGACTGCCCGGCAGGTTCGCAGGGCAAATTGATGGTAAACGTTACCCCAACCCCCAGATGATTGTCAATTTCCAGAACGCCCCGATGCATCCGTACGATCTTGTGACAGAGGGGCAAGCCGAGCCCGGTACCGGAGGCTTTGGTGGTAAAGAAGGGATCCATGATCTTGGCCAAGTCGTAAGGCGCCACCCCTCCGCCGGTGTCGGTGACCGACAAACGGACCATCGGCTCCCCTTCGACGCCCATATGGGTGCGGATCGTCAACCGTTTCGCCCCGCCGTGGCGAGGGCAACACATCGCCTCCACGGCGTTCAGGAGCAGGTTGACCACCACCTGACGAATCTGGGCTTCGTCGATGGAGACGAAGGGGATGTTCGGGGTGAGCGACAAGGCGCACTCGACCCCGTTATCGATGATCATCCGCCAATAGACGTCGACCACATCTTCGGCCACCCGGTTCAGGTCGGACAACGACATGTTGACCCGATGAACGTTGCGCGAAACGTCGAGGGTGTTGCGCAAAAGCTTTTCGAGCCGTTCGACCTCGTCGACGATGATCGAGCTGTAGTGGGTGACGGTGCTATCGCCGGTGGCTCGTCGAGAGAGACGTTGAGCGAAACCGCCGATGGTCACCAACGGATTTTTTAGTTCGTGAGCCAGCTCGGCGTAGATTTCGCCGAGGGCCGAGACCCGTTCCACATGGGCCATCTGCCGCTCCAGCGAGACCAGCTCGGCGTTGAGGGCGGTGAGTCGATCCAAGAGCTTGGCGTTTTCGATAGCCCAGGAAGCCGGCGCCGTGAACCGGGTGAGGAGTTCCAAATCGGCGTCGGTGATGGGGCGGCGGTTAATTTTATTGTCGACCAGAATCGCCCCCACGGCGGCGCCGCTGGCCACCAACGGGGCGACGGCGAACCGATCCCCCGCCAGCGCCTCTATCAATATCCGGTCGGCGTCGGACGCCGCCCCCCCGCCGGTCATGTTAATCGCCTTCCCCTCCCTGATCGCCCGGGCCAACACCCCCTCCTCCTCCAACGAAAACGAGAGGGACTGGGCCACACCGCTAAAGGAGGAGTCGTTGATTTCGACGGCGTCCTTCTCCAGGAGCCACTGAACGAAATCGGCCAGGTTCTGGGTCTTCCCTTCGAGATCGGCCCATATCTGCCCCGCTTCCTCTTCCGACGAGGGGCCGAGGCCGATGACCCCGTTCAAGCGGCCCGAGGCTTCGTTGGCCAGAAAGAGAATCGCCCGGTTGAAGCCGAGACCCGAACCGACGGTGACGCAGGAGAGAATGACCCTAAGAAGCTTTTCGAGATCGACGGTCCGTTGCATGACCGTCGAGAGCTGGAACAGCATCGACAGCTCCCGGACGTTCCGCTGGTTGGCGTCGAGCGCCATGGCGAGGCGCCGGTGGGTCCGGGAGCGAGAGAGGGCCTGCGCCGTCAGCCGGGCGACGTTGGCCAAGGTCATTCCCTCTTCGCCGGTGAAGGGATAGACGTTCTGCTCGTGGGGGACGCTCCGGTCGGAGGCGATCATCACCCCCGTCAAGGCGCCGGAGAACTCCAACGGATGGGCTTGCAACGAGCGACGGGCCACTCGCCCCAGTTCCGGGAATCGTTCCTCTTCATTGACGTCGCGCACCTCCACCGACTGTCGCTCCCGCGCCACATGGGCTACCAGACCGTCCCGCACCGGCGCAAGCCACGACACCTCCCCGGCGCTGGGCGGATAATGCCCCCCTTCGAGTTTGTCGTCGTCCCCGGCCAACCAGAAAAGCACTCGTTGGGCGCCGGTCAATGCGCTGACGTAACGTTGGGTGTGGGAGAGAATCTCTTCGCTCCCTTCGGAGGACGACAGAAGCCGCGCTAAGGTGTGCAACTCCGACAAGACCCGGGTCTTCTCGAAACTTTTCTCCATCCGCCACGCCACCCGGATCGCCCCCCCCGCCGCATGACAGATCGACTCCAGTCGGTGAAGCTCGGCGTCGGTGTAGTCCCGCTCCTCTTCGCTTTGGACGTAGATGGCGCCGACCACATCGTCGCCGTCGCGCAACGGAGACCCCATAAGAGAGGAAAGCCGCTCTTCGCCCGACTCCGGGACGAAATAGAAGTCGGGATGGAATCGCGCCTGCCGCATCCGCACCGAGCGCCCTTCGCGGACGATGGTCCACGATATCCCCCGGTCGCGGGGAAGGCGGACGGCGTTGTTGGCCCATCCGTCGAGGCCGATGGAGCATTTCAAGAGGAGCGTATCTTGCGATTCGTCGAGGAGCAAAAGGGCGACCGCATCGCAGGGCAAAGCTTCGCTGACGGCGTTGACCACCCGCAAGAGGAGGGGGCTTAGTTCGAGATCGCGGGCGCTGATCGCCGCGAGAGAGGCCAGCCCGTCGACGCCTTCGCCCATGTCACCTCACCCGCCCCTTCGCCGCTTTGGCGGCCGTTCGATAGATCCGCTCGTATTCTTCGGCGGCGGCCGACCATGAATGATCTTCCGACATGCCGTTGACCACCATTGTATCCCAAGCGGCCCGGTTCCGGTGATAGAGCTCGATAGCCGCCGCGCCACAGTCGTAAAGATCGTGGGGTATCCCGCCGGCGAACTTAAAGCCGTTCCCCCGTCCGGTGACCGGATCGAAGTGAACGACCGTATCGTTTAAGCCGCCGGTGGCCCGGACCAACGGCGCCGTACCGTAGGCCAGCGAGTACATCTGATTCAGGCCGCACGGTTCGTAAGCCGACGGCATCAGGAAGATATCGGACCCGGCTTCGATGAGGTGGGCCAGAGATTCGTCGTAGGCGAAGGCGACCCCCGCCCGGTCGGGACGACGACGGGCCAAGTCGGCGAACCGCTCCACGATCCACGGTTGACCCGACCCAAGGAGGCAGAGGCGAGCGTCCCGGTCGAGCAGTCCGTCGATGACCTGCAACAACAGGTCGAATCCTTTCTGCTCGACGAGCCGGGAGACCACCCCCATGACCGGCGCCTCGGTATCGTCCAAGCCGAACCGTTTGAGGAGCGCGGTCTTGCAAACCCGCTTGCCGGAGCGGTCGGCCACCGAAAAGGGGGCCGGGATCAGCGGATCGTTCATGGGGCTCCAGACGTCGGCGTCGATACCGTTCAAGATACCGGCCAACGCTCCTTCGGCCGCTCGGTCGGCGATGACCCCCTCCAAACCCCACCCATATTCGGGAGTCTGAATCTCGGCGGCGTAGGTGGGAGAGACGGTGGTCACCCGGTCGGCGGAGAGAAGCCCCCCCTTGAGCAGGTTGATCTTGCCGTAGAATTCGAGACCGTCTTGTCGATAGAGAGCCCACGGCAGGCCGGTCAGATGCCATCCCGACGCCCAATAGTGCCCCTGATACCCCATATTGTGGATCGTCATCAGCGACCCTATTTTGCCGAGAACCGGATCGGCCCGCTCGGTATGGGTCAGGTAGGTCGGTAGCAGGGCGGTCTGCCAATCGTTGGCGTGCAGGACGTCGGGGGCGATACCCAGCTTCAGGATAGCGGCCAGAACCGCTTTGCAGAAAAAAGCGAAGCGCTCAAGATTGTCGGGATAATCTCCGGCGGCGGTGTTGTAGAGAGCTTCCCGGTCGAAGTAGCCGTCGTGCCGGATGAAGTGGACGTTGACCCCGTCGCGGACGATGGAGACGACTTTCCCCTCCACCTTTCGGGTCGACATCGGAACGACGACGTTTTTTCCCCGGGCCGGTATCTTGTATTTCTTCCGGTCGGTCATCCGATAGAGGGGGACGAACAGATGGACCTCGTGCCCTCGACGGGCCAACGCCGTCGAGAGGGCGCCGGCCACGTCGGCCAGGCCGCCGGTTTTCGAAAAGGGGACCGCTTCGCTGGCGGCCAGCGCGACGGTCAAACGGCTTTGGGGAGGCATCGTTTATACGGCTCGCAAATGGGCCACCCCCTCTTCGGGGGGGGTCGCGTTGATGAAAAAACCGGAGCCCCACTCGAACCCTGCGGGGCGAGCGGTGACCGGCAATATCTCTAGACGCCAATGATACCAGTCGGGTTCCCCTTGATCGAAGGGGGCGCTGGCGATGGCCAGATTGTAAGGGGGGGCGCCCAAGGTCCGGTCGATCCGGGCCAAGGTCCGTTTGAGCACCCCGGCGAAGGCGATCAGTTCGTCATCGGTCATCCCTTCGAACCGGGGGCGATGCTTCATCGGGGCGATCCACGTTTCGTAGGGAAACCGGGGCGCCCACGGGGCGTAGACCAGATAGTCGGTCTCTTCTTCGACGATCCGGTCGCCCGAGAGAATCGCCTCTTCCATTAGACGGCAATAGACGCAGGCGCCGAACCGGTTGTGGGCCTCTTTCGCTCCGGCCAGCTCTTCGGCCAGTCGATGGGGGGCCATCGGCATGGCGATGATCTGCGAAATGGGTATGGGCCAGCGACGCCCCCGCTTCCGGCCCCTGATTCTTGAAGAACTGGGCGCTGACGATCCGGGAATCGTTCCGGTAATGGAGAAACCGTCGTTTCACCGCTAGCATCACCTCGGCGATCCGTTCGACCGGAAGTTTCGAGAAGAGGGTGAAGTGATCGGGGCTTTCGATGATCACCTCGTGGAACCCGACCCCCGATACGGCCCGCGAGAGGGGAGCGACGCCGACCTCTTCTACCCCCCCATCTCCGGCCAAGGCGGGGAATTTGTTTGGCACCACCCGCAGGTCCCAACCGGGGGTGTCGGGGAGACGGGGACCGCTCGCCACGGCGTAGACCTCCGGCGGGGTTTCATGTTCGGCGCCGGGGCAAAAGGGACAGGCCGGGTCGTCCTCGACCCGCGCGCGAGATGAGGGACGGGGGGAGAAGGGGCGCCGGTTCCTATCGGAGGCGATAATAACCCACCGGTCGACCACCGGGTCTTTACGTATCTCGGGCATGGGGTCGACGTTCCTCCATCGCGCCAAGGGAGCCGCTCCGTTGGAGGGGCAAGGGGGACGCAGGTCGAATTGTAACATATCGAAGGGGGTTTGACTTGCCGCCACGAGTACGGTACAGTCGGTGCCAAAGTAACGATAATAGCGTGCATTTTCAATCTCTTCACGCATTTTTGGAGCGATCATGGCTGTTACCAAGGCGATTCTTCCCGTTGCGGGTATGGGAACCCGCTTCCTCCCGGCGACCAAATCGGTTCCCAAGGAGATGCTTCCCCTTGTCGACAAACCGCTGATCCAATACGCGGTGGAAGAGGCGCTGGCCTCGGGCATCAAGGAGATCATCCTGATCACCGCCAAAGGGAAACAGGCCATCGAGGATCATTTTGACCGATCGCTCGGCCTTGAACTCCTGCTCGAAGGGAAAGAGGACGCCAAACGGCTCTCGATGGTGCGAGAGATCAGCGACCTGCTTGAAGTCGTCTCGATACGCCAGAAGAACCCCCGCGGCTTGGGGCACGCCATCGCCTTGGCGCAAAGCCTGTTGGGGCGAGAACCGTTCGCCGTTATGCTCCCCGACGACATCTACCACACCACGGGGCGTCCGGCCCTCGGACAGCTTCTGGACGTCTACGAAGAGCGAGGACAGTCGGTCATGGCGGTCGAGGAAGTGGCCCCGGCGGCGGTCTCCTCGTACGGCATCGTCTCTCCCAAAGAGAGCGCCGGGGATGTCCGTACCGTCACCAGTATGGTAGAAAAACCGGCGCCCGACAAAGCCCCGTCCAACCTCGCCATCACCGGCCGCTACGTATTCACTCCCGATATTTTCGATTATCTGGAGAAGACCCGGCCCGACGCCAAAGGAGAGATTCAACTGACCGCCGCGATGAACGCGATGCTCGAAAAGGGGCCGATGTTCGGCGTGGCGGTCGATGGTGTCCGCTACGACGCCGGCGATAAACTCGGCTATCTGAAAGCGACCGTCGAATACGCCATGCGACACGAAGAACTGGGGGACGATTTCACTGCGTATCTCAAAACCCTTCGCTGAAATGGCGTTTATCACTGATACAATCGTGACGAACCTTAACCTTTTCGGATCGTAGACTCATGGCATCTGAAAAAGACGAGCTAGGAGAGAGTGGCTCGTCCGACACTTCTCCTATCGACCCCACCGCGCCCGACTTCGTCCTTCCGAGCGAACTTCCCCTGTTGCCGGTGCGCGATCTGGTGGTTTTTCCCTTCATGATCCTCCCCCTCTTTGTCGGGCGGGAGCCCTCCATCAACGCGGTGCAGGAGGCGCTGGCCCACGACCGGCTCTTGATGTTGGCCACCCAAAAAGACGCCGATATCGACGACCCGGAAAATGAGGATCTCTACCATATCGGCACGGTGGTGCTGGTGGTGCGGATGTTAAAGCTCCCCGACGGACGGGTGAAAATTCTGGTGCAGGGGCTGACCAAAGCGAGAATCGAAAAATTCAAAAAGGAAAAGGGATTCGTTCGGGTCAAGGTGAGCCGACTGAACGACGACGAGCCGAAACTGACCGGCCCCAAGAAGCTGACCCTCGAAGCGATGATGCGAAACGTCAAAGAGCAGCTCGACGAGATCGCCGGATTGGGGCGCCCCTTCTCCCCCGACCTGATGATCGTGGCCGAAAACCTGGACGAACCGGGGAAGTTGGCCGATCTGATCACCACCAATCTGGGGCTGAAAGTCGTCGAAGCCCAAGAGATCCTCTCCCTGACCAACCCGTTTGAGCGGTTAAAGAAAGTCTCCGAACGGCTTAACCGGGAGATCGAACTGCTCGGCATGCAGGCCAAGATTCAGTCGGCGGCCCAAGAAGAGATGGGCAAACTCCAGCGGGAATATTTCCTGCGCGAGCAACTCAAGGCGATCCAAAAAGAACTCGGCGAGATCGACGAGAAGACCCAAGAGATCGACGAGTTTCGGGAGAAAATCGACAAAGCCGGCATGCCCGACGAGGTGAAAAAGGAGGCCGACAAACAGCTTGACCGGATGAGCAAGATGCAGTCGGAATCGGCCGAAGCGACCACCGTTCGCACCTTTCTCGAATGGATGACCGAGCTCCCCTGGTCGACGGTGACCCCCGACAACCTCGACCTGAAAAAAGCGCAGAAGGTTCTCGACGCCGACCATTACGATCTCGAAAAGGTAAAAGAACGGATCGTCGAGTATCTGGCGGTCCGCAAACTCAAAGAGAAACTTAAAGGGCCGATCCTCTGTCTCGCCGGTCCGCCGGGGGTGGGAAAAACGAGCCTCGGTCAATCGGTGGCCCGAGCCCTCGGTCGCAAATTCGTCCGGATATCGCTCGGCGGCGTCCGGGACGAAGCGGAGATTCGGGGCCATCGGCGCACGTACATCGGGGCGTTGCCGGGGAAGATCATCCAAGGGCTTAAACAGGCAGGCTCCGCCAACCCGGTCTTCATGATGGACGAGATCGACAAACTGGGCGCCGATTTCCGCGGCGATCCGTCGGCGGCGTTATTGGAAGTCCTCGACCCGGCGCAAAACCACGCCTTCGTCGACCACTACCTCGGCGTCCCCTTCGACCTGACCAATGTGATGTTCATCACCACCGCAAACACCGTGGAAGGGATTCCCCACGCCCTTCTCGACCGGATGGAGGTCTTGTCGCTGGCCGGGTACACCGAGGAGGAGAAGGTCAACATCGTCCGCCGATACATCACGCCGCGCCAGCTCGACGAGCATGGTTTGAAGAAAAGCGATCTTACCCTCTCCGACGAAACCGTCGCGCGGGTCATCCAACGCTACACCCGCGAAGCCGGATTGCGGAACCTCGAACGGAACATCGCCACCATCTGCCGCAAAGTAGCCCGCACCGTGGCGGCGGGGGGACGGAAAACCCATAACGTCAAACCGGGCGATCTCCCCCGCTATCTCGGCGTTCGCACCTACGAATCGGAAAAAGAGCAGGAACGGGATACGGTCGGCGTAGCCACCGGACTGGCGTGGACTATGGCCGGTGGCGAGATCATGCACATCGAAGCGACTCCGATGAAGGGAACCGGCAAACTGACCCTGACCGGCAAACTGGGGGATGTGATGAAAGAGTCGGCCATGGCGGCCCTCACCTATATCCGCTCCCGGGCCAAAGGGCTCAAACTGGCCGACGATTTCGCCGCCACGACCGATATCCATATCCACGTTCCGGCCGGCGCCATCCCGAAAGACGGACCGTCGGCCGGCGTCACCATGGCCATCGCCCTTACCTCCGCCCTCACCGGCGTGCCGGTAAGAAAAGATATCGCCATGACCGGCGAGATCACCCTGCGTGGGCGGGTTCTCCCCATCGGCGGACTCAAAGAAAAAGCGTTGGCCGCATCACGGGCCGGAATCGACCAGATGATCATCCCGGCGGAGAACGAAAAAGATCTGGAAGAGATACCGGAAAACGTCCGCAAAGGGATGACCTTCCACATCGCCAAAACCGCCGATCAGGCGATGAACTGGGCGTTGACCGAGCCCCCCTTCCCCAAAGGACGGAAAGGGCGGTCGGTGAACGGAACGAAAAAGAAAAGCCGCGCAACGGCCAAGAAAAAAGCGACCCGGAAGTAGTGGCGCCGGAGGCGGCATCCAACCAAAGGAGGCGCAATGGACTTCAAGGTAAACGGCGCAGGGGCGGTGGTGTCGAGGGACGCCGAAGCGGCGTTAAGCGGCGCACTCCCGCCCTTTTCCCACGCCGATCGGTTCGACCGGAAGTGGTTCTGACACCATGCGACAAGGCCCGACCTTCACCATCACCGGCTGGCCCGCTTGGGTCGCCGCGGCGATCATCCTCTTCGTCGCCTATCAACGTCACCAGAGCATGGAGGCCGACCTCCCTCAAGTGACGGAGCATATCCGGGTGATCCTGCAAGGGGAGTATATGAACGCCGAGATCGCCCGCCAACGGGCCGCTGGGGAGCTGACCGGGTTCGACACGATGGAGGTGACCATCGCCGAAGTGAAAACCCGTGGCGGCTATTGGGGCAATCCGACCATACGGGTCAAACCGCTCCTCAACGGCGCCCCCCCGCCCGACGGGAGGGAGTATCGCTACTTCGACGGCGACTACTCATGGGGAATCGGCTTCATCGCTCCGTTTGAACTACAACGGTCGCTCTATTTCGCCTTCGATTGATCTTTTGCGGCCCCCTTGCGGGTGTTCTCTTGCAAGCCGAAAGGACCGACCGATACTTGGCCGGCCCGTTGTGGGTTGTCGTCTCGAGCAGATCGGGAAATGTCAAAACACAAGACCTGATCCCACTTCCGTGCGATAGCGGAAAGGGCCAGGACGACCCTATTACGCATCAATAAAAAAAGACCGCCCGGCCTTATATCCCCCTTCACCTGTCGAGACCTGAGCGGGCGAAGAACGCGGCTCTTTGTCCAAACGTGAGGCGAATACAAAACCGGGCGGTCGCCCTCGCGGAAGAAAAGCCGGTGGCCGGGCCGGTTATCCCCGGGCCGTCTCCCCTCCCGCTTATTCCTTCGATGTACGATGCGCCTCCACTTGTCCAGCCCGAAGCGGTAAAACCAAACCGATATATCCCGTCGAGCGCCTCAGGCGCGAGCTCCCCGTAGCGACGCGTAGTCGCTTAAACGGCCGAGCTTCCCCGCTCGCCGGTGCGGATGCGGACCACCTCTTCCACCGGCATTACGAAAATTTTCCCGTCGCCGATCTTCTGGCTCGACGCCACACGGGCGACCACTTCGATCACCTGCTCGACGAGATTGTCTTCCACCACCACTTCTATTTTCACCTTCGGCAGGAAATCGACGGTGTACTCCGCCCCGCGATAGGTCTCGGTATGGCCCCGTTGGCGACCGTAACCACGGATTTCGATAATCGACATGCCATTGATGCCGATGCCGTTGAGCGCCTCTTTCACCTCGTCAAGCTTGAACGGCTTGATGATCGCTTCGATCTTTTTCATCGTATCTCCTTACCGAATCGCGTCTTCCGGGTAGGCTTGGATATTGTGTATCGCAAGGTCCGACCCCATGAATTCCTCTTCCTCACTCAGCCGAATACCGACCGTCTTCGCCAAAAGGGCATAGACCGCAAACCCTGCGACCAGCGCCACCCCGACTCCGGCCAACGTACCGACGGTTTGCGCCACCAGCGATACGCCCCCCAATCCCCCCAGCAGTTCCCCGCCGAAAAGACCGGTGGCGATCCCCCCCCACGCGCCGCAAAGGCCATGAAGGGGCCAGACCCCCAGCACATCGTCGATTTTGAGCCGTTCTTGCGTCCAGGTAAAGCCTTTCACAAAAAGGATCCCGGCGACCGCTCCGACCAACGCCGCTCCCAGCGGGTGGTAGACGTCCGACCCGGAACAGACCGCCACCAGCCCCGCCAACGCGCCGTTGTGGACGAAGCCGGGGTCCCGTTTACTGATTATGATCGACGAAACGATCCCCCCTGCCATAGCCATCAGCGAATTGACCGCCACCAGGCCCGAGATGCCCGTCAGGCTCTGGGCGCTCATGACGTTAAACCCGAACCAGCCGACGCAGAGCATCCACGAACCCAACGCCAACATCGGAATATTCGATACCGGTATGGGGCGCGATCCCCCCGCCGGGTAACGCCCTTTCCGGGCGCCCAACGTGACGACCGCCGTAAGGGCGATCCACCCCCCCATGGCATGGACCACCACCGAACCGGCGAAATCGTGAAACGGCGCCCCGGCAAACGTGGCCAGCCACGAATCGGCCTGTCCCAGCGACGTGAATCGCCCCCATACCAGCCCCTCGAACACGGGATAGACCAGCCCCACAAAGATCGCGCCCGCCGCCACCTGTGGCCAAAACTTGGCCCGCTCTGCGATGCCACCGGAGATAATCGCCGGGATCGCGGCGGCGAAGGTCATCAGGAAGAAATATTTCACCAGCCCGAACCCCTGATCGGCGCCGACCAGATTGTGGGCCGAAAGAAGGAACCCGGTCCCGTAAGCCAAGGGGTAGCCGATGAGAAAATAGACGAAGGCCGAGACGCCGAAATCGGTCAGGATCTTTACCAGCGCGTTGACCTGATTTTTTCCCCGGACGGTGCCGACCTCCAGAAAGGCGAACCCACCGTGCATGGCGAATACCATAATCGCCCCGAGCAGGACGAACAGGACGTCTCCGCTTGTAACAACCGAATCGAGATCGTTCATCGTGAGCCCTCATTGATGAAAGAATGAGCAGAGTGTGTAGCAGATAGGACAAGCAATGATCAGGCCGAACGGAACCGCAGTACACAGATGCGCATACATCATTATATACAATGCTTTACGATGATCGGCGATGTGGCCAGATTGCGAGACGGCGCCCATTATTTAAGCATATGCCTAATCATGGCGCTCAAATATTAGGCAGGTGTCGTCACCCCTTTTTCTTCCCCGGCAGATGTTCGGCGAACCCGGAAAAGATGGAACGGAGCAAGCGCCGCTCGTCGGGTGGGGCGGGGAAGGGATAGAAACGATCTTCCCCGGTCGGCGGCATCATCGACATCAGGTCGACGACGATCCCCATGCCGGGGGCGACACGCCGGTGAAAGACGCGCGTTTCGCTGAGACGCTTGGTCACCCGTCCACCCCAAACTTCGCCGCCGGCGGTCAGGTCGTATATCGACAGCGATACGGTCATGGTCCGCTCGACGGTGGCGGTCACTTCATACCCGGTATCGACGGTGACGGTCGATCCGTCGTCGAGGGTACGGGTCTCATGGAGTGTCTGTCGATCGCGCCACGAGCGGAGCCGGTTCTCTTCGATCCGGGCGAAGGTGGCGTATCCGGCTTCGGGAAGGGCGTCTCGAATGAGGTCGAGTTCATCTTTTCCGACCGAGGCGCCGGGCCGCCATGCGGTCCGAAGGCGTTCGTACGCCCCCTCGCCGATGGCGGAACGCAACGCCCCACCGTCGAGGGTGGAGAGCCACGGGCGCTGGTCAAGAAAGCCGATCCGCATCTCTTGGGTGAAGGCCAGAGACGTTTCGAGTGACAACGGTTTGTCGACGGCGTCGACAACGGCCATGACCAGCGTCTTGTCCCGCAACGCGACGGCGGTGAAGGAGGGGTCGCTACGGAGACCGTCGATTTTCGTGGCGCAGGCGGCGCCGGCCAGAAGCGAGAGGAGGGTGAGGAACCGTATGCCGTTCACCCTCCCCCCCTGTCACGCCCCTTTGGTTTGGGCGGGGGAACGCCGATTCTTATCCTTCTCGAAAAGAATCAGGATAGGCGATGCGACGTAGATCGACGAGTAGGTGCCGATGGCGACGCCGATCAGCAAGGCGAAGGCGAAGTCGTGAATCACCTCTCCCCCGAGAACGAAGAGGGAGGCGACCACGAGCAAGGTGGTGCCGGAGGTGAGCAACGTCCGGGACAAGGTCTGGTTGACGGCGATGTTGAGCATCTCGGCCAACGGGATTCCCCGTTTCACCCGCATGGTCTCCCGAATCCGGTCGAAAACGACGATGGTGTCGTTGAGCGAATAGCCGATAACGGTGAGAAGGGCCGCGAGGACGGTAAGGGTGAACTCTTTGTCGGTGACCGAGAAGGCGCCGATGGTGATGATCGTGTCGTGAAAAAGGGCGGCCACGGCGGCGACGCCGAAACGGAACTCGAACCGCAAGGTGATGTAGATCAGAATCCCGGCCATGGCGTAGAGCATGGCCAAGAGGGCTTTCTCCCGAAGGTCGGCGCCGACTTTCGGTCCGACCATTTCTATCCGCTCGACCGTAAAGGTTTGGCCGAACTCGGTGGCGAGCGCCTCTTGGGACAATTCGGCCGACGAGGGGCCGTTCCCCTCTTCGGTCCGTTCGATGTTGATCAATATCTCTTCCGGGGCGCCGAACTGTTGAACCGAGTAGTCACCAAGGTTCAGCCGGTCGAGGGTGGAACGAACCCGGCTGGTATCGGCGGGAGCGTCGAACTTCAGCTGAAGCAGGGTTCCCCCTTCGAAGTCGATGCCGTAGTTGGGACCGCCGTTGATCACCAACGAGGCGAGGGAGCCGACGATCAGCAGGCTCGAGATGATGGCGGCGACGAACCGTTTGCCGATAAAGTCGATGTGGGTATTGTCGGGAATCAGTTTCATATCAGATCGAGAGTTTCGATACCCGGCGACCGCCGAGGTACATGTTGAAGACGGTGCGCGATACGAAGATCGCGGTGAACATCGAAGCCAAGATGCCGAGGGTCAAGGTGACGGCGAACCCTTTGACCGGGCCGGTGCCGAACTGGAAGAGAACCACGGCGGCGATAAGGGTCGTCACGTTGGCGTCGACGATGGTCAGAAACGCTTTGCCGAACCCGGCGTCGACGGCGGACCGCACCGACTTGCCGAGGTTCAGTTCCTCGCGGATACGCTCGAAGATAAGGACGTTGGCGTCGACCGCCATGCCGATGGTCAGGATCACCCCGGCGATGCCGGGCAGAGTCAGGGTGGCGCCGAAGTAGGCGAGCGCGCCGGTCAGGATGACGATGTTCAGCACCAGCGCCAGATCTGCCACCACCCCGCCGAGACGGTAGTAGACGAGCATGAAGATCAGGACGATAATGCCGCCGGTGATGATCGAATTGATGCCGGCTTCGATGGAGTCGTGCCCCAACGACGGCCCGACGGAACGTTCTTCGAGTTTGATCAACGGCGCCGGCAACGCCCCCGCCCGGAGGACGAGAGCGAGGTCGCGGGCTTCTTCATAGGAGAAGGTTCCGCTGATCATGGCCGACCCGCCGGTGATCGATTCGCGGATCACCGGGGCGGAGTAGACCGAACCGTCCAGGACGATGGCCATCCGTTTTCCGACGTTATCGCTGGTCAGCCGGGCGAAGGTCCGGCCCCCTTCTTTATTGAAATCGACCGAAACGTAGGGTTGGTTCATCTGATCGACCCGGACCGACGCTTCGCTGATGGCGTCGCCGGATATCTCCACTTTCCGCTTCACCAGATAGGGTGTTCGACCGATGACTTTCCTCGTCAGCCGGTCGTACTCTTTCTCGTAAAGGATCTGCGAGTCCATCGGGGCGCCCCCTTCGAGGGCGTCGGTGACGGTGTTCTTTTCGTTGAGGAGCCGAAACTCCAGACGGGCGGTCTTGCCGATGATGCCGATGGCCCGGTCCCGGTCGCTGACGCCGGGGAGCTGAATGAGGATGCGCGCCCCCCCCTCCCGCTGGATGGAAGGCTCGGCCACGCCAAACTGGTCGATCCGGTTGCGCAACGTCTCGAGCGCCTGGTCGATGGCCGCTTCGTAGACCGTCTTTCGTTGGGCGCCGCTATAGGCGTAGGTAAGCGCGGTGGGGGTGGCTTTTACGGCGTCGATGATGGTGTAATCTTCGGCCACGATGTCGGCGGCCGTTTTGGCCTGGTCGGCGCCGGGGAAGGTGAGAACGATCTGTTCCCCTTCGCGGCGGGCGCCGGAGACGATGACCCTGGTCTTGGCAAGGTCGGCCAGATCGCTCGGCCACGGCGTCGATCGACGAAATGACCGCCTTGTCGGCGTCGACCTCATAGACGAGGTGCATCCCCCCTTGCAGGTCGAGACCCAAGTTGTTTTTCTCGTCGAGCGGCCAAGCGGAGATGGCGGCGAAGACGACGACGAGGAGGATCCCCCCCAACCGCCAGAGAGTTTCGCGGCTCATTCGTCCCCTTCCTTCTTTTTGGCGCCTTCTCTGGCGACCACCCGTTCGAAAACGGCGCTTCGCTGGGCTTTCACTCGGATTCCTTCGGCCAGCTCCAGCGTGACCACTTCGTCATCGATCTTATGAATCGTGCCGAAGAGCCCTCCGGTGGTGACCACCCGATCACCTTTTTTCAGGTTTTCCTGCATCTCCCGGGTCTCTTTGTTCCGCTTGCTTTGGGGGCGGATGAGGAGGAAATAGAAGACGCCGAAGAGAGCGGCGTAGAAGAGAATCATGACCACCGCGTGTCCCTCTTGCGGCGCCCCTTCGGGGGCGGGGGCCATCGTGGTCATCAGGTCGGCGATCTGGGCTGAAAAGTTCACGTCAATCCCTTTTCGGTTGGTCGGCGTACGTCGCGCAAAGGCGCGGTATGAAAAGGGGATGGTACTGGAAACGGCCCCCCTTTGGCAAGAAAAACCCCCGCGACAAGAACGATAAGGCGCGACACCCTACACCCGGCGCCCCGTTTCCCGAGAAATCATGACGTCGGGAACCGCGTAGTCGGAATTCCCTTACGTGGTATCACGGGAACGGGTTCGGGTGAAGCGCCCCGTTTTCGTATCCGCCCCCCCGCGCATGGCGACAGCTCATGTCGCGAACAAAACGTGTTTTTCTTGTCATCAGCATCGTCATCTTCTTGAGCGACGCCGCCTTTGTCGCACTCAATTTTGGGCCGGGCGGCCACTCCTTCTTGCGGGTGCACGCTCCCCATATATTCGGCGACCGGATGGACGATCCACGCTATATCATCGTCGATACCAACGCCGAACGGAAATCCCATACTGGGTTTGACGGAACGGGTCGATCAGCAGGTCGAAGAGATTCGTGAAGAACGACAACGGGCCATCGATGCGAACGCGCTTCAAGAAGCGATAGGAAACCTTATCACCAACGGCGTCAAGTTCTGCCGACCCGGGGGGGCCGTTCGGGTCGGTTCTCTACCACGGCGGAGGATTCGTCGTTGAAGACGACGGCGTCGGCATTGAGCCGGAGCGGATACCGAAACTGACGCGGCTCGAAGAAAAGACCTCGACCGACGGTACCGACGGGGAAAAGGGAACCGGTCTCGGTCTCCCCTTCGTCGATCTTATCGTGAAAGCCCATGGGGGAAGACTCGATATCGCTTCGGCGGGAGGGAAAGAAACCCGCATAACCGTTACGTAAGGGATGGAGGGGGCAGCGAAACAGACCACGTGACAGAACCGCTCGCCTTCTGCCTGGTCGAGCGGTTTGTCACGCGGTCCAGCGGTTTTTCCGATTCATACCGTCGATGACGGCAGATTCTTCTTCCCGCAACTTTTGGGCGATCTTTCCGGCGAGCTCTTCGCTTTTGACCCGGTAGGTCTTATCGGCGATTTCCCGCTTAAACTTGGCGACAAGATCAGCCCTGATACCTGTTGCGCCCATGAACACCTCCCACACATGGGGGACGTCGCATCCGTGCGCCGTTCCTTTTGCGTCTCCTTATCTGGTTAATCTTTGTTCACTTGCCTCTTACATTTACCGTATCGGTGGCGGCAGAAATTTCCTTGAGAGATATTTTCCGCCGGGGCTAAAGTTAGACGACCTACTTTTTCAGCCACTTGAAAAAACGGCTCAAGAGGGGAGAAAAATATCGGGTTCACCGACTAATATTTCCGTCACTTGCGCCGAAAAGTTTTTTTCGTCAAAGCGCTGACGGGGGCGCCGGAGTGCGGAGAAAGGGGGGGCGATCGGTAGAGGCGCTAGCTGGTCTGCTTCAAAGCGTCGATAATCCCGTTATCGACGGTCACCTTGATGCTCTTGGCCGCAGAGACCAAGACCTTGCCCGGGGGGAACCCTTTTGGCTTGCGAACATCTTTGGCGTAGCACCACGTCACATCCCCTTGGCCCCCTTTGGCCAGTTTCGAGTAACGAATGGCCAGCATGGCCGCTTCGCGCAAGGTTTTTTGCGGCAGATCGGTCACCTGTTTCGGCAACCGGACCACCACATGGGAACCGGGATAGTCGCGGGCATGAAGCCAGAGATCCCGCCCGTTGGCGACCCGAACGGAGATCTCGTCGTTCTCCCGGTCATCCCGTCCCACGAGGATGTCGTACCCTTCCGACGAGACGAACCGACGACCGACTCCCGCCTTCCCTTCGCTCTTGGCGGGGCCTTTTTTCTTTATCGGCGGGGCGGGGGCTTTTGCATTGACCGTTGGCGGGAGGAACGGGAGCAACTCTTTCGGCGTGGTCGCTTTCTCCACCGTCGCCAACGACGCCGCATGACGGGCGATCAGGTTCTCGGTGGCGGCCTCTTCGGCGTCGAGCCGGGGAAGCCCCTTCTCGTAGCGGCGATACCGCTTAAATGCGCGAGCCACGTTCTCTTGCGGCGACAACGCCGGGTCGAGCGGAATGGTAACCGGTCGCCCCTCGTCGAAAAGGTTATCGACGGTGACGGTGTCGGCCCCTTTGGTCAGGAGATGGTAGTTCGCCTGCAACAGTTCGCCGACCTGTTTCTCTCCGGCTGCGGCGTTGAGCTTCTCCCGTTCGGTGACGAGATCTTTCCTTTTTCGTTCGAGCCGTTTTAGCTCTTTGCGCAACGGGGCCGAGGCGACCCTCCGCAGTCGGTCAAGCTTCTCGGCTTCGGCCAACGGCGCGTACCGCTCCTCCAATAGCCGATTGTAGGCCAGCTTCCCTCCGCCGGGCGCCGGTTCGGCGTCGAGCGCCGGGTGGGGTTGCGCCGGAGGGGCTTCGTAACGATCTCCCGGGTTAACCGACAATCCCCTCCCGAAAGCCCGCGCCATCACCTTCCCGTCGGCGTCGAGAAGATAGAGTTCCCCACGGGTCCCCATCAGCTCCGCCACGAAGCGGCGTCGTCCGTCGTGGGTCTCCACCGTCAGTTCGACGATCCGGTCTCCCCCCGGTTGGGTGACGGCGGAGAGATAGCCACGGGTCAGGAGTTGTTTGACGATCCGCCCGAAAGGGGTCAGCTCCCCCTTCTCGCTCGGGAATTGCGCAAGGAGATGGACGCGCGCGTTGACCGGGGAACCGGAGATGAGGAGAACGAACTTCTTTCCCCCCCCTTTCACCGCAAACACAAAAGTGTCGTCGGTCGGCTGGGCCACCTTTTCGATGAAGCCGCCGGTGAGACTCTCGGCGAACTCGGCCACCGCCCGGGCGATCTGCCCCTCTTTCATATTCATGGAGGACGATTATAGTCCCACACGAGACGACACGTCTCGTTCATCTCCAATGAGGGTATAGTGGGGGGGCACAGCGCAAAGGGGGAGGCTATGGACTTCGATCTATGGGTGCGGGGGATCGCTATCGTCCTGCTCCTTCTGGTACTCGGCTCTCTGGCGGTAGGCTTTTTCCGAGGCGATACGGATTCGCCGGAGCCGGAGTATACGTTTCGGGTCGGCGACGAGGGAATCACCGATCTTGACGGCGCCCCTCTGACCCCACGCTTTTTCACCTTCGACTCCCGCTACCACACCACCGGCGCCGCGGACGGGTATCTCACCTATCGGCTCGCCGTCACGCTCGACAACCGACGGACGTCGGAAAATATTTATGTCGACGACGCGCCGTTTCACGCCGACCGCCAACGACTTCTCTCATCCCATAAGCTCCCGACCATCGACGCCTGCCTCGGGTGGTGGAAGGGAAAGAGGACGTTTCAATGCGTCTACTTCGACCACATGATGGCGACCCTCCTGCTCGGCGGGCGGGATCGTTTCGACGAAAAGGGAGAGACGACCCTTCGCCGGTTCATCCTCCTGCATCAGACCGAGACGATGACGCCGAGGGAAGATCCGGTGGCGATGGGGGAGTGGCTCGAAAAGGTCGAGCGGCTCTTCGCCGACGAGATCGGGCGCAACGAACGGATAGAAGAAAAACTGACCGCCGCTCGCCGACTGATGCGAGAGGCCGGGAGTAGGCCGGTCCTGCTGGCGCCCTACGATTATGTTCGGGACCAGATCGTGAACGATCCGGCGAGGACGGTGGAGATGCGACGCGAGGGGGGTCTGATGACTTTCGAACTCCGGGAGAGGGCATAAGTCCCCTTGCCCCCCCTGCCGCCCCGTGCGAGAATGGCGGGATACGCAACGAACTTTGGAGTACGTTCACCTATGCGCACGAATCTGATCTTGCTGGCGGTCGCCGTCGTCGCCACGACCCTTTATGTCGCCCCCTCCTTCGCCGACGATGCGGCCCCCGTCAATGGCATGGCGGCGAAGTGCGACTATGCCAAGAAGCATGGGCATACCCACGCCGACGGAACCAAATGCGATCCGGCCAACTGCCCGGTGGAGAAGGGCGCCGACGGGAAACCGATCTGCGACTATTCGAAGAAACGGGCCCACCACCACGCCGACGGGACCAAATGCGATCCGGCCAACTGCCCGATGGAAAAGGGCGCCGACGGGAAACCGATCTGCGATTATTCGAAGAAACGAGCCCACCACCACGCCGACGGAACCAAGTGCGATCCGGCCAACTGCCCGATGGAAAAGGGCGCCGACGGAAAACCGATCTGCGACTATTCGAAGAAACGAGCCCACCACCACGCCGACGGAACCAAATGCGATCCGGCCAACTGCCCGATGGAGGGCGCCGAAGCCGACCCGGCCCCGGAAGAGGCTGAAACCCCGGCCGAATAACCGCGCCCCACCGACGCCCGCCCTCAATCGAGAGGGCGGGGTTTTTTAATGCGCCACCGTGCGTTCAGGTCCCGTAGCCGAGGTCTTCGTAGTCGGGGAGCGCCATATCTTCCAGACGCTCTTTTCGACCCCGTTCGGCCAACGCATGTCTCCGATGGGCCGCTTCTTCATCGGCCAGCCGGGTGAAAAGCCCCTGAAGATCGGGGTCGTCGACCTCTTGGGCCGCTTCCCGGTAGAACCGCTCCGCTTTCGCTTCGTTCTGCTCCACCACCGTTAGGGCGGTGTCGAGATCGAACTGACGGTCTTGATCGTCCTTATGCCATCCCGCAGCTTCGGGCGAAATCCAAGGGAGTTCGTCTTGGGGCTCTCGGTATTCGCGCAGACCATGCTTCTCCCGGTAGTGGGCGAGCTGATTGCAATGCCCCCGTTCCCGGTTGGCCTGATCGACAAAGAAACCGGCGACGGCGGTGTTCCCGTCGTCACGAGCCCACGCGGCGAGATGATCGAAATATTCGGCCGCCATTCTCTCGCTAAGCGTGGCGCTATCGAGAATCTCGGTAAGGGTCAATCCTTTGAGTATTGTGTTCATCGCTACTCCTTTCGCTTTCCTCTTGACCAATCATGGCGCATAAAACGGGCCATGACGCTATCGCTTGCAATACAGCCACTTCGCCATAAAACAACCAAACAAAAGTGCGACATTTCGCACCCCCATCGGACAGATATGTCTCAGACGCCGACGCCGATCCATCCACGGAGAGCGCCAACCCCCCGGTTGAGTAAGTGGGCTTCACCTATCCCTGCCTTTAATCGAGAGAGCGAGGTTTTTAATGGGGATCTCGCACCTCTATAGAGTTCCCGACCCCGGAAGAACGGGCCTTCGCCTGATGTACGCCGTCAGAAATATGGTCACGGACACGGATTCCACCCCCTCTTTTTGAGTACTCTCTCTCAGTAGAGCAGGCGCAAGCCTGTGCTACTATTGCCGGATGGACAGTGTCGTTCCCCCCGCCAATGGTCGGGTTCTGTTGGTCAAGATCTCCGCCATGGGAGACGTTATCCACACGTTCCCCTTCCTTGCGGCGTTGAAAAACGCCCGCCCCGACCTGACCGTCGATTGGGTGGTAGGAGACCCGTACGTCGATCTGGCCCGGCTTTCGCCTCACACCGGCGCCCTCCTCCCCTTTCGTCGCGCCGCGTGGTCCCGCTGGTGGCGCCCCGCAACGTTGACCGATATGGGACGGTTTCGTCGGGAACTGGTCGACGCCAGCTACGATGTGGTGATCGACCTGCAAGGACTTTTACGGTCGGCCCTCGTCTCTCGGCTCGCCAACGTTCCGACACGGATCGGGTTCGCCAACGCCCGCGAAGGGGCGCCCCTTTTCTATACCCACACCGTCCCGGTCCCCGACCCGAACGTGATGGCGGTTGATCGGTATCTGTCGGTCCTCCCGACGCTCGGCGTCGGGGTCCCCGACGAGCCGACGTGGGATCTCTTACTCCCCGACGGCGACCAAGAAGAGGCGAGACGTCTCACCCCCGACGGCCCCTACGCCGTCATCAACCCGAACACCCGGTGGGAGACGAAACGGTGGGGCGAAGAACATTTCGCCGCCGTCGCCCGGCTCCTGCGCGACCGGCGCCACCTCCCGTCGGTCATCGTCGGATCGCCTGCGGAGAAGGAACGGGGGGAACGGATCGTCGCCCTGTCCAACGGCGCCGCCACGAACCTATCGGGCGCCGGGGGGTTCGGCCTGTTGGCGGCGATCATCGCCGGAGGGGTCGGGATGATTACCAACGACTCGGGCCCGATGCATCTGGCGGTGGCGGTCGGAGCGCCGGTGGTCGCCCTCTTCGGCCCGACCAATGCGGCCCGCACCGGTCCCTACGGCGGCGGTCATCAGGTCGTCACCGTCGATTGCGACCAGACGCCCTGCTATCGACGAAGCTGCCCCAAAGGGGTGGTCTGCCTCGACACCCTCTCCCCCGAAACGGTGGCCGACGCCTGGGGGCGGCTGGTCGGAAAAGGGTGACATCATGGACCGTTATCTCACCCTCACGATCCACCATTGGTTCGCCGATCCGTTTCGGGGAACGCTTATGGCGCTCCTGACCGAGCCGAAAAGCTTCTACTTCCCGATCGGTCTTCTCATCATCGGGCTCCTCGTCACTCATTGGCGGCGCGGCGCGGCGGCCATCGGCGCGGCGCTTTTGGCGGTCGGCGTGGGCGACGGTCTCGGCCACTATATTCTGAAGCCTTTCTTCGCCCGCCCCCGCCCCTGCATCACCCTGCCGGAGATCACCTCGCTGGTCGGCTGCGTCGATAGTTTCTCGTTCCCCTCCAACCACGCCATCAACAGCATGGCGGCCGCCGTAGCGTTGGGGATGTTCTTTCCCATCTTACGCTGGCCGTTGGTCGGCGTGGCCCTACTGATCGCCGTCACCCGGGTGGCGGTGGGGGTACACTATGTGACCGACGTCACCGTCGGCGCCCTCATCGGCGCGGCTCTCGGCTGGGGGATCGCGCGATTGGCCGGACGGCTCGGCGCCCCCGTACCGAAGGAGCCTTCATGAGCGACGCCAAACGACCCGCCGTCTTCCTCGACCGGGACGGATGCGTCAACGTGGAAGACCACTACATCACCGACATCGCCCGGTTCCGCCTCTACCCTTGGAGTATCGGCGCCCTGCGACGACTGCAAAAGGCCGGGTTCGCGTTGGTCATCGTCACCAATCAGGGGGGGATCGCCAAGGGGTTGATGACGGTGGAGTTGGTGGAAGAGACCCACGCCCTGCTATTGCGTTGGCTCGCAGAAGCGGGAGTCACCATCGACCAGATCGACTACTGCCCCCACCATCCCGACAGCGACCACCCGGAGCTATCGCTCCCGTGCGACTGTCGCAAACCGGCCCCCGGCATGATCGAACGGGCCGCGCGGGAATTGAACCTCGACCTCACCCGGTCGTACGTGGTCGGCGACAAACTCTCCGACGTGGCGTTGGGGAAAAACCTCGGCGTCACCTCGCTCCTCGTCCGAACCGGGTTCGGCGAGAAACAGGAAACGAAGATCGGCGACGACGGCGCCCTCCCCCCCGACGCCGTGGTCGATCATCTGGGGAAAGCCGTCGATTGGATTTTGACTGACGCGGCCCAGCGAGAACCGGCGCGTCATGAGTGACCGTCGAGAGTGAGCCAGCCGCGCGGCTGCGGTGGAATGGATTTCGGCCAACCGAGCCCCCAAAGGGTGAAGCCACCGCCTCGCACCATGGGCGGGTAGCGGCAGCCTTCCCTTCCCCCGTTCCCCGAATCGTTTTACAATGAGCGGATGAAGCCAAACGAGAACAACGAACGATCGTCGGTGCGGGTGCCGGTCTACTTTCCCCTCCGCTACCGCCCCCTCGCCGAACCTTCCGACTGGGAAGTGGAGGCGATTCGTCATCACCGGACCTGCGACCGGTTCGGCGCTCCCCCCACCGCTTTCACCGACCTGCCGGGCGACCTGAACGATCTGAACGAGTTTCAGGAGATGCAACCGACGTTGTTTCGCATGTGGATGAGTCTCGAACGGAAGATGGACCATCTGATCTGGCAGGAGAACCGGGCGGCGTGGGAAGAGACCGCCAACACCTTCGAAGGGCGCTGCGTCGATCTGGCGGCCGGTGGCGCCGGGATATCGCTCACCGATCCTCCCGCCGTCGGTCGCCGTCTCATACTCCGAATCGCCCCCCCGACCTTCCCGCCATTCCTGTTGGAGACCGCCGCCGAGGTGGTTCGACACGATCCCGACCCCACCGACCCGTCCCGCACGTTGGTGTCGACCTCCTTTGTGGCGATCAACGATCACGACCGGGAAGATTTGATCTCCTACCTCTTCAAACGACAGCGGGAGATTCTCCGCATGGGGCAAGAATACATCTGACGGCGGAAAGGGCGGCATGGCTCTTGCTCCCTTACGCGCCAGGGGCGAGGTTCGCCCGAGAGCGTCAATTTATCGACAGAAGGAGGTCGGACGGATGAAGCGTAAAAGACGCATCCTGACCTTCAACTGGCACGAGTCGTATCTCTACCTTTTGGCCGCCACCGGTCACGATTTCACCGTCGCCCGCCCCGATCTCGGTCGCAACGGGAAACGGGACTGGGACGAACGGCTCCGCCCGGTTCCGGCCAACGTCACTCTGGTCGATGAAGCCGACGCGTTAGCGGCGCTCGCCAACGGGGCGTTCGATCTAAGTCTGGCCCAGAACTTCCGCGATCTGGCGTTGGTGGTCAAAAGCCCTACACCGTCGGTCATGCTGTTTCACAACAGCCTCACCGGCGAGTTGGCCTTGGGCGCCAACACGGTGCGACGACGCCAGTTCTTAAGCGATGTCGGCGGCCTTATCGACCAAACCGCCGCTCGGGCCTTCGTCTCCGAAAGCAAACAGAACGACTGGGATCTGTCGAGCCGGTCGGTGGTGATCCCCCACGGCGTCGACCAGACCCCCTTCCCCCTCGCCCAAGGGGAGGGGGACACGACGGTGTTGCGGGTCGGCAACCGAATGAAAGCCCGCGACATCATGATGGGGTGGTCGTTGCAAGAACGGATCATCGACGAGATACCGTCGCTTCTGCTGGGGGCGGGCGACTCCGCCACCGGGAGCCGGGTCTGCGAATCATTCGACGAACTGGTCGACCACTATCAGCGCCACCGGATTTATCTCCACACCACGCTGGCCCCTTTCGAAGACGGGTTCAACCTCGCGTTGCTGGAGGCGATGAGCTGCGGCATGGGGGTGATCTCCTATCGCAATCCGACCTCCCCGATCATCGACGGGATCAACGGCTATCTGTCCGAAGAGGTGTCCGTCCTTCGTCGTCGCATCGCCGAGCTGACCGACGATCCGGTCGCCGCCCGACGACTCGGAGTCGAAGCCCGCAACACCGTCGCCCGCCTTTTCCCCTTCGAACCGTTCCTCGCCCGCTGGAACGATCTCTTCGACGCCGTGGCCGAAGGGAGAACGCCATGAAAAAGCGGTTCGAAAAAAATCTCGCCCGTCTGTCGTCCTTCGATAAAGAATTGGCCGCAGCGTTGACCGATCTCCCCCCCTCATCCCGTATCGGTGTCGAATCGACGACGGAAGGTGGCGTGGCCATCGCCGTGGCGGCGCCGGGAGGAAACGCCCGGTTGACCTTGCCCGACCTCTCGCCCGATTCTCTCGACGAGAGAGCCGACGAACTGGAAGGCGCACGGATGACGGTGATCTCCGGGTTCGGGTCGGGACGTCTGCTCGCCGAGACCTTGCGCCGCTCCGGCCCCGACAGTTTCGTGCTGCTGGTGGAACCGGACCTCGATCTTTTCGCCATGCTCCTTCATTTCGTCGACATCACTCCGATCCTCGACGACGACCGGCTCGCCCTCTCGGTGGGGGAGCGCCCCCGCGACGCGATCCTTGCGCAAGCGGAGAAACGATTCGGCGTCTCGACGCTCACGAACGTGACCCGTGTCGAAACGCCGGGGGTCCGCCCTCTCTACGCCGACTATTACGCCGCCATCGACGGCGAGGTGGCCCAGCTTCTCGCTTTCGCCGAACAGAACCGGACCGCGCTGGCCGAGCAGGGGCTTTTGTGGCGGAAGAACATCTTGGCCAACCTTGCGACCATCGTCTCCTCCCCACCGGTGTCGGGCCTGTTCGATGCGGGAC
>CALOCG010000019.1:0-15875 GCA_942491805.1 Nitrospinota bacterium | reverse complement strand
CGGGGAGCGATTGGGCCAAGCCCAAAAGGAGATGCGGGCCGAAGAGAACAAGCATGAGGTTCGCCGTATCGTCCGTGACGTCGAGAGCAATAGCCGTGCGGCCATCGACATGATCCGCCGGTCGGCCTCGTGGCGCTACGAAGGTTGCCGGGGAGGACGCGAAGGACATCACCCCCGCGACGGAAAAGGGCCGCGTGGAGGGAAAGCGGCTTTCGTGGCCGACTATACGGTGAACGGCTCTTCCTCCTATCGGGGGGGGATCGGGCGCCTGACCGGCCAACGGAGCTATGCGCTGATCCTCGACGTCTCCCCGGCGCCGGGGGATAAATGCCCCGTCGTCAACACGGTGCAGATTCGCCAATCGAACGGGAGCTGGATGAACATCCGGGTAGCCGGCAGGACCAATCCGGGAACGAACCGGTATGGCCACTTCTCCGTGCCGCAAGGGGCGCAGGAGCTGGTCATCTCGTTCGCCGACGCCCGGAACGCGCGGGTGAAGATCACCCTCGGCGACTGAGTTTCAGCGAAACGACGGCCCGGTCGCATAGCGAGGCCGGGCCGTTTCGCGTCGGGTGGCTTACTTCTTGGCCGGTTGTTTCACCCGGCTGGGGGGGATATAGTCGTACTCGTCAAAGAGCCGCCCTTTCTCCCGTTCGTAGAACTCCATCGCCTTCTTGACCGCTTCGCAAGCTTGGTCGTGGTTAAGAAAGTCGGAGACTTTCACTTCTTTGTTCTCGAGGGTCTTGTACTCCTCGAAAAACTTCTTCAGTTCGTCCCGCTGATATTTGGGGAGTTGGCTGATATTAAAGATTTCGGCGTAGGCCGGGTCTTTGGCGGCGACGGCGATAACCTTATCGTCGAGTTCGCCCTGATCGACCATCTCCATCATGCCGATGACCCGGGCCTCGACCATGGTGCCGGAGGGGATCTTCTCGGAGCAGAGGACGAAGACGTCGAGCGGGTCGTGGTCGTCGCAGTAGGTCCGGGGAATGAAGCCGTAGCTGTGGGGATAGTGGACAGCGCCGTGGAGAACCCGGTCGACCGTCAGGAACCCTGACTTCTTGTCGAGTTCCAGTTTCAGCCGGGACTGGCTCTCGATTTCGATGAAGGCCCGGACGTAGGTCGGGGCTTTGTCGCCTGCGTTGATGTCAAACCAAGGATGCATCCAGATTCTCCGTTTATCAGGTTGTGGAAAAAGTCCCTTCATGTCCTTTCTCCCTCTTCCGCCAAAAGCGTGGTTTCGGCGGACTCCATTTTTCAGTCACGTGTCGTTCTTGAAAAATGCCGGTACACCCCCGCACCGGCCTAACAGGGCGTCGAAAATGGTTTTTCAACACCCTGTTATTCAGAAAAAAGGGGGATTATAGCCGAACCGACGCCGATTGGGAAGCGGTGGACGCCGATTAACCGAATCCTGGCAAAGGCCTCGTCGCCGACCGGCGCAACCGGACCGTTGTCCGCTACGGCGCCACCTTCCCCCGGCTTGGGAGGACGAAAGAAGCCATCTTCGATGAAGAGAGGTTTCGAGGGATTTGGTGATGGGGGTCGCCCCCGTTTCCCCCGGCGCCGCGGCGAAGGGATGGCCGCCCCTGACCGGTCGATCTCAGGGGGTCACCCGGACGACGACGGTCCGGGTGCGGGGGCCGTCGAACTCGCAAAGATAAACCCCCTGCCACGTGCCGAGCAGGAGCCGTCCCTTTTCGACCGGCAGGGCGAGCGACGGGCCGACGAGAGAGGCTTTCAGATGGGCGGCGCTGTTCCCTTCTCGATGCCGGTCGCCGGGAACCTGCCACGGCGCCACCCGCTCCAGACGGTTCGCAAGATCGGTCAAGACGTCGGGATCGGCGTTTTCGTTGATGGTGAGCCCGGCGGTGGTGTGGAGGACGAGACAGGTGACGACGGCTTCGTCGATATCGGCTTCACGAACCACCTCCTCCACCTGCCGGGTGATATCGACAAACGTGGTGTGGGCGTCGGTGGCGACGGTGAGACGTCGGATCATGGAACGGCTTAGCGGGAGCTGATCCGAATGACCACGTCGACCCCTTTAAGGCGGGTTCCCATGGGCGTCGGCGGCAGTCGATCGAGCCCCACGGCGCCGACCGGGATATCGGTCAGTTCGCCGGTGTCGACGTTAAAGAAGTGATAATGGGCGTTGGTCACCGGTTCGTAGAAAACCCGGGTCGGATCGGCGATGATCTCCCGAACGAGCCCTTTTTGGGCGAAGAGTCGCAGGGTGTTGTAGACCGTCGCTTTGGAGGCGGCCGGTTCGGCTTTGGTTACCATACCGAGAACCTGCTCGGCGGAGACGTGTTGCGGTTTGGTGTAGAGGGCTTCGGCGATCCGGACCCGTTGCGAGGTAGCCGAAATCCCCCTCTCGCGCAAAAGGCGGGTGATCTCTTCGGCCGAAGGCTGTACGCCGGTCAATAACGTCATGATCTACCCTCTCCGATGAGGTATTTTTTAGGTCGGAACGTCGGCCGATGCCCGTCAGCGACGATCCAAATCTGGAATCGGTACAGACTAACACACCTTCTCGTTTATTTTCATCCTTCAACGGGCGAGACCGGCTCAATCGATACGCTATACTAAACAGGCCTCTTTACGGGACGAAACCATTATCGCTTACCTCTGACCGACGGCCCATGACGGTGGAACGAACTAGGCTTCTCATACCGCTTCTGACGGCGACGCCCCCCTTGTGGGCGAGCGCGGCTCTCGCCGCCGACGGCGCCGATAATAAGGAGGGCTCTCTTCTCGTCCCCTTCCTCTTTGCGGTGGTCGTCGGCCTCGTCGTCGCGGTGATCGCACTGCTCCGCCGAACGTCGTCCCCTCTTTCCTCCGACGCCCCGTCCCCATTCGAACACCATACCGATCTGGTCGTCGTCACCGACGCCGAAGGACGATGGGTCCGGGCCAACCATGCGGCGCTGACCCTGGCCGGTCTATCGGGACGTCCCTGGCGGGATCGAGACGTTCACGAGCTCCGGCGCCTCTCCCCCCTGTTGGCGGGGGATGGGGCGCCTCTGGTTGCCATCGCAGAAACGCTCCGGACCGACGGCGGGAGCCGCACCGAAATCGTCGTCGAGAATAATCTTGGAGAGAAGGTCGCCTACGAACTCCTCCGCACCCCTTTGACCGACGAGCATGGCGACCTTCGGGGAAGCTGTCTGATCGGGCGGGAGATGACCACCCGCAGAAGAACGGCCCGAACCACCGAACGGTTTCGACAGGCGACGGAGGGGAGCCAGACTGTCATCCTCTTTTTGCGAAACCATGACCGACGGGTGACCTACGGCAACCGGACGGCGGCGCGGATGATCGGCGTTCCACAAGAGCGGCTTGTCGGCCTGGAGGGGGAGCGGCTCTTCCCCGATCTCGAAGAACCGCACGTCGCCGCGCATCTGGCCCGGCTGGCGGAAGGGGACGAGACCTCCTACCTTTTCGAAACGATGCTGATGCGATGGGACGGTCGGCTCTTACCGGTGGAGGTGGCGCTCGAACGGGTGGCGTCGCCGGACGAGGAGCCCTTCTTCGCCCTCTCCTGCTGGGATCTTACCGATCAACGGCGGGCCGACAAGGCGCTCAAATCGATCATGGGGGGGATCGCCCGCGAGACCGGCGACCATTTTTTTCGTTCCCTTGCGGCGGCGTTGCTCGGCAACCTGAACCTTACCGGCGTCGGCGTGGCCCGGTTCGTCGACCGGGAATCGGACCGGGTCGCAACGATGGTCCTCTCTGCGAAGGGGGGGGCGCTCCCCGCGTGGGAAGGGCGTCTCTCGCAACTGGCGGCGGGGGCGTGCGTTGACCGGCGCGAACCGATCACCGTCAGTGATGAAGGACGGAAACAATCTTCCGACGATCCCCTCTGGGGCGCCGAACCCAACGGGATCAGGGGGATTCCGCTCTTTAATGTCGAAGGGAACGTCATCGGGTTGCTCTGGATCGGTTTCGTCGGCGACTGGGCCGAGGCGGGGGTCGACGACGATATCCTGAAACTTTTCGCCTTGCGGGTCGGCGGGGAGCTCGAACGACTCGAAGCGGCGGCGGCTCTCGGTCGGTCGGAAGAGAAATACCGGAAGCTGTATGAATGGCGGGAGTGGATTCTGGAACACTCCCCCGAGGGGATCGTCCACCTCGACGCCGATCTTCGAATCCAGTTTATGAGCCCTGCCATGGCCCGTATTCTCGGGGCCCCCGCCTCGGGCCCGGTGGTCATCGGTCGACGGGTCGACGAGATCCCCCCGATGGTGGCCGCAGGTTTCGCCGACGAGCTGGCCCAATTGCCGCGCGGGAAAGAGGTCTCCATCGAGAGGGAGTACACCTCCCTTTACGGCAAGACGGCGCTGGTCTCGCTCAAAGGTATCCCGACCTTCGAAGAGGGACGCTTTACCGGAGCGGTCCTGATGGTGTCGGACATCACCGAGATTCACGAAGCGCACGAAGCCTTGGCCCGGTCGGAGCGGTTCTTGGCGCAAGCCCAACGACTGGCCCATATCGGGAGTTTCGTCTGGGATTTCGTCACCGGAGAGGTGGCCTACTCCGACGAGCTCTTCCACCTTTTCGGATACGAACCGGGAGCTTTCGTCCCCACGGCGGAAACCTTCGCCGACGCCGTTCACCCGGACGACGTGGTCGCCTTGCGACGCATGCTCGACGACGACCGGCGCCACCAACGGCGACAATCGGATACCACCTACCGGATTATCCGGGCCAACGGTGACGTGCGGCACATTATGGCCCGGACGGAATACACTTACGACGAGCAGGGAAACACCCTTCAAATGCTGGGAACCCTGCACGACATCACCGACGCCCAACTGGTTCAAGAAGCCCTCCGCCGAGCGCAAAAGCTCGAGAGTCTCGGTCTGATGGCGGGCGGGGTGGCGCACGACTTCAACAACCTGCTGGTCGGGATTATCGGCAACATCTCGCTGGCCCTGGAAGAAATCGCCGAAGACGATCCGGCCCGCGACACCGTCGCCCGGTCGCTGGCTTCGGCCCGGAAAGCGGCCGACCTGGCCAACCAGATGCTGGCCTACTCGGGCAAAGGGGGGGGGGAAAGGACGCCGATTTCTCTTCCTCCTCTCATCGAGGAGCTGACCGATTTGCTTACGGCGGGACTCCCCAAAATGGTCTCCGTCGACTACCGCCTCGATCCGGCCACGCCGCTGATCGTCGGGGACGAGACTCAGATTCGCCAGGTGGTCACCAACCTGATCATGAACGGGGCCGAAGCCATCGGCGACCGGGACGGAAAGGTGACCGTCACCACCGGCGCCGCCACCGTCGATCGGACGCCGGCCGATTTTCGTTTCGGCGGGGAAGCCCCTCCCCCGGGATCGTATGTGACCCTCTCGGTGGAGGATAACGGTTGCGGCATGACCACCCAGATCCTCGACCGGATATTCGACCCCTTCTTCACCACCAAGTTCACCGGACGAGGGCTCGGTTTGGCGGCGATTCTCGGCATCGTCCGGGTGACCAAAGGGTACCTTGGGGTCCGTTCCCGACCGGGGAAAGGGTCGCTCTTTACGGTCTGGCTGCCGCAAGCTTCGGTCGGCGCCACGGGGGAGAAAGAAACGGGCCGGGCCACCGCCACCGCCACCGCCACCGACGACGATGCGTCGTGGCAAGGTGGGGGGGCGGCTCTCCTGATCGACGACGAAGAGACGGTCCGTCATGTGGCCGGGCGGATTTTGAAGAAAGCCGGGTTCGCGGTCGATACGGCGATCGACGGGATCGACGGGTTGGAGAAATATCGGATGGAACCGGAGCGCTATCGGCTGCTGATCATCGACATGACCATGCCCCGGATGGATGGGTTGACCCTCCTGAGGACCTTGCGCGACGAAGGGTGTTCGCTCCCTGCGCTGATCTCCTCCGGCTACGACAACGAAAGCGCCGGGGCCGCCTTCGCCGGGTTGGAGCCTCTCTCTTTGATGCGCAAACCGTACACCAAAGGGGAGTTTATCAAAGGGATCGGCGATCTCTTGCGGGATCACGAAAGAGCTTCATCATGATATCGAGTCGGCTCTTCGCCGCCATCGTCCTCCTGACCGCCTTCGGAGCGTCGTTCGCCATCCTCCCCCGGCTGGCCGAGACTCCTCCCGCCGCCACCCGCATCGACCTTACCCTCTTCGAGGCGGCCGTGGCCGAGGGGGAGAAGAAATGGGGGGTCGGCGACATCGACGGAATGACCCAGATCGCCCCGCCGCCGGGGAGCGACATCCATATGCTGGCCGGTCGGTACGAATGGCGCCCGGCCCTCAAGCTGACGGCGGGGGGGCGCTACCGCCTCCACCTGACCTCGGAAGACCTCCTCCACGGCCTCCTCGTTCCGTCGCTCGGGTGGCGATTCGAAGCGGCGCCCGGTTACGAACAGCTCTTCGACGTGACGGCGCCGAAAACGCCCGGAAGCCACGTTCTCCTTTGCGACGAGTTTTGCGGCGACGGCCATCACCTGATGACCACGCGGATTGAGGTGGTCGCCGCCGGGGAGTGAGCCAGCCGTAAGGCGACCCGACGGGAGAAGCGCCGCCTCAACCGGTCGAAGAATGCGCGGCTGAGGTGATACGGTAAAGGGTGAGCCAGCCGTAAGGCTGCCCGACGGGAGAAGCGCCGCCTCAACCGGTCAAGAATGCGCGGCTGAGGTGATACGGTAAAGGGTGAGCCAGCCGTAAGGCTGCCGCACGGCTGTTGACGGCATCCGAGGGGCGTGGTACTTTTCGTTCTTTTTATGTGACCCTCTATCCGGTTGATCAAGGCGCAATCATGAATCGCTTTTCCCTGCCGCTTCTCCTCGCCACCGCCATCACCTTGGCGGGACTTTTGACCCCCCAGACGGCGTCGGCCATCCCGGCTTTCGCCAAAAAATACGAGGCGCCCTGCTCCTTGTGCCACGAAAAATGGCCCCGGCTGACCGATCTCGGCATGAAGTTCAAGCTGAACGCCTTCCAGATGCCCGACTCGGAAGACGGCGGAACCACCGACAAGCTCTCCCCCCGCCCCGACCTCTTCTTGGACATCGGCGGCGCCAACCCGCCGATCTCGGTGGTCTTGAACGGCGGCGTCGCCCTGTTGCAGAGCGCCAAAGGGCCCGAAGGGGCGCAAAACGACACCTTCCTCTGTTGCGTCGACGGGAACACCGTCTCGCTGGTGGCCGGGGGAACGGTGGCGCCGAACATCGGCTACTACCTCTCCGCCGACATTTCGGAAACCAACATTACCCAAGCCCTCCTCAAGTTCGCCAATTTCTTTAGCCCCGGTTTGATGTCGCTCGACGTCGGCGCGATGAAGGTGATCGACAACGACGTGGTCGCCGCCGGACGGGAATGGTTCGGCTCCCCCGAGGTGGCCCTCTTCGGCCATCCCCGCAATCCTTACACCGACGTCGGACGGCCCATGGCGGTAAGCGACACCGGCATCAGAGTCTACGGTCGCCCCGGCTACGGCATGTTCAGCTATGAGCTGGGCGCCTTCACCGGCGCTGGGGTCACCGGCAAAGCCGAAGACGATAACGACCTGGCCTACACCTTCATGGGACGGTTCGACATCGACCGGTTCGCCATGAGCCTGCGCTGGTGGACCAACAACTCGGGGCTCTCCACCGAACGGGCGACCCTCGCCGACGGGACGACGGTCGCCTTCGCCCCCGACCCCCGGAACACCGACGAGACCAGCAACGAGCTCTACTTCTCCGCTCGCTACCGTCACCCGACCTTCGCCATCGACGTAACCGCCGACCGGATGACCTACAACGTCGGAACCCGCACCGCCACCGACGCGACCGGGACGACGCACACCTACGCTCCCGGCGGCGTCGTGCGGACCGGCGGTTCGGTCGGTCTCATCTGGTACGTGGCCGAGTGGTTCCAGACCGGCCTGCAATACGCCATCTCCCGGGTGGAGGAACGAACCGACATCCTCGACGAAGTCGACACCATCCGCCCGAACTACGATACGAGCCTTTTAACCTGGCGTTTGGAGGCCCGCCCGGCCTCGAACCTTCGGATGGCCATCGAGACCCAGTTCGACTTGACCGGCGCCGACGCCCGAAAGATGGCCGACGGAACCGAGTTCGACGCCCAGAATCAGTTACTGTTCCAGTGGGATCTGGCGCTCTGATCCGGCAGATCGACGCCGACTTTCTGGTCTTCGATCTCGACGGGACGCTGGTCGACAGCAAGGAGGATATCGCCGACGCCCTGAACCGGGCCTTAGGCGAGATGGGCTACCCCCCCCTATCGCTCGACCTGATCGGTCGTTTCGTCGGCAACGGGATCAATCCTCTCATTGCCCGGACCGTCGCCGCCGCCGGTCACCCGGAACGAGAAGACGATCTGCGCGAACGCTTCCGCGACCACTACGCCGACGGACTTCTGAACAAGACCGGCCTCTTCCCCGGCGTGGCCGAGACGTTGGCTCGTCTGGCGGGGCGCTATAGAATGGGGCTGATCACCAACAAACCGCTCCGCTTCACCCTGCCGATCGTGGCGGGGCTTCATCTCTCCGACTACTTCGGCGATGCGGTTTACGGAGGGGATTCGTTCCCGGTGATCAAACCCGATCCGACTTCGTTTTTCACCATCGCCAAGACCTATGGGGTCGATCCGGCCCGTGGGGTGATGGTGGGGGATTCGGCGGTCGATATCATGACCGCGAAAAACGCCGGGGCCGCGTCGGTGGGGGTGACCTACGGGTTCCGCGGTCGGGAGGAGTTAGACGCGGCTGGGGCCGACGTGATCATCGACCGGTTCGACGAGATCGAATCGTTCTTGACCGAGGGATAGAGATGGCGCTGGAACGTGAAGGAAGCTGCCATTCGTGCGGCGCGTGTTGCCAGGTCATGCGGATCGTCACCCCCTACGACCGGCTGTTGTCGCAACACGGATCGGTCGACGAAGCGGCCGGCTACTATGGTTTTCGTGGCGGAAAGATCACCGGCGTTTCGGTGGATGAAAATCTGGTGAGTATCGAGTTTCCGATCCCGTGCGACCGACTGACACCTCAGAACCATTGCCTCCTCCACGATACCCCGGAGAAAAAACCGGTGATCTGCCACCGTTACCCGACCGGTCCCGACGACATCGAAACGTGCGGCTATCGCTGGGTTCGTCGTCCTGGCTGATTCCTCTCCTCCCGGAAAAGATTTCACGGTATCATCTAGGTGAAAGCTCACCGCCTTCGGGCGACTCCAAAGGAATCTCAATCAATGGATTTTGGACATCATTTCGACGGATCGGTCATCGACCTTAACTTCTTCCGCGACTGGGAGGCCCGCCGCAACGAGGCCCGCGCCGCCGGGAAGGAACATCGCACCCAGTTTATTACCCTCTCCCGCGAGTTCGGTTGTCAAGGTCAAGAGGTCGCCGTCGACCTGATGAGCCGCCTGATGGAGCGCTCGTCCACCCCTTGGACCCTCGTCACGCGCGATATGCTCGATCAGATGGCCGCCTCCGAAGAGTGTCCGGTGGCGTTGGTCGAAAAGGTGGCCGAAGACCGGTGGAATTTTCACGACTGGTTCGCCGACGCTTTGGTCCCCGGATACCTTCGGTCGTCGTCATCGAAAGTCTACACGCGGCTCAAGACCCTTATTTTGAATTTGGCCGACACCGGCGACGTGGTCTTTCTGGAGGGGGGCGCGCAGGTCGTAACCAGCCGACTCGACCCGAAGAAGTTCCATGGGCTCCACTTTCGGCTGGTGGCGCCCCACTCGTGGCGGGTGCACAAGGTGGCCGCGAACAACAAGATCGATCTGGCCGAAGCCGAGATCGTGGTGCAGGACAACAGCCACCTGCGGGATCAGTTCATCCGCGATTTCACCGGCATCTCGCCTGACGATCCCCATCTCTACCACACGATCTATAACAACGCCCGCCTCGCGCCGGAGAGTATCGTCGACGGGATCATCGCCACCTTAGAGGCCGACGGGGTCTTTACGAAATAGGGGTTACTCCCCTTCGCCGAGACGGGCCTCCAGCGCGGCGATCTTCGCTTTGAGCCCTTCCACTTCTTCGGCGGTGGCCAACCCCATTTTGTCGATGGTCGCTTTCACCGTCTCTTCGATCTTGGCGGCGATTTCGGCGTGATACCGCTCGCGCGATTCGGTCAGATCGGCTACGATCCGCTCCCCCTCTTCGCGGGAGAGTTTCCCCATCTCGGTCAGGTTGGCGGCGATTTTTTCGAGGTTCTCTTTGGAGAGAGCCGCCGCTCCAACTCCCATTTTGAATACGTCGGTAATCGTGTTGAGCATCTTTTGTTTCCTCCCGTTATCTCATAAGCGGGTCTTCGCCCCGCAGTCCTCGACAGGTCAAGACTTCTCTCGCCGCTCCATAAGCGGGTCTTCGCCCCGCAGTCCTTGACAGGTCAAGACTTCTTTCGCCGCTCCATAAGCGGGCCTTCGCCCCGCAGTCCTTGACAGGTCAAGACTTCTCCCGCCGCTCCATAAGCGGGTCTTCGCCCCGCAGTCCTCGCTAGGTCAAGACTCCCCTCACCGCTCCAGAAGCGGGTCTTCGCCCCGCAGTCCTTGACAGGTCAAGACATCTCCCGCCGCTCCATCTTCACTACGGCCCCGACGGCTCAATCCAACCGTCCCGAAATCATAATGGCCCAGAGCGCTCGAAAAATCATCGCAATCGCCACCCCCCAGCCGAGCATCCCGAAAAGCGACACCCCGAACACCGTCGGCGGCGTCGCGGCGGAGAGCAACATCGAGGATCCCATGAAGATCGCCGCAGCAAGGATGCCGAGAACCAGCCGATTGATGGCGTACTCGAACCCTCGATGCTCCATGTGGATCTCCATGGTTCCGTCGCGGAATCGCTCCAAGATATCGGCGATGGCCGACGGAACCGTCTCCATGAAATCGGCCACGTCGTAATAGAGCCGCCGGGTCCGGGCCAGTTGGCGCAGCGGGTTCAGCCGCGACGCCGCCAACTCCCGCCGATAGGGCGCCACCAGCGAATAGAGATTGAAGGTCGGCGACATGAGACGCCCCGTCCCGTCGAGAGTCATCATCGTCCGCATCAACGCCACCACTTCGCTGGCCAGCACGATATGGTGACGGTGAATTACCTCCACCAGTTCGGCGATGGCATGGGCCATGTCGATCTTGGCCACCGGCATGACGGCGTAGTAGGAGACCAGTTCGGTCAGGTCGGTGGCCAGTCCCTCCCGGTCGAAATCGTTCGGCAACGTCCCGGCCTTGGTGATCGCCCGCGTCAGTCGGTCGGTATCCTGCGTCACCAACGAAGCGACGATATCCTCCACATGCTCGCGCATCCGTTCGGAGAGGCGCCCCACCATGCCGAAGTCGAGCAACGCCAACCGGGCGCCCTCTTCCACCAACATGAAATTGCCGGGATGGGGGTCGGCGTGATAGAAGCCGTCGACCAGAATCATCTTAAGGAAGACCTCCGCCCCTTCCCGCCCCAGTCGACCCCGCTCTTCGTCGGAAAGCCGCTCGATCCCCTCCTCCAACAAGACCCCGTCGACCCATTCCATGACCAACACTTCGCGGGTGACGAGCTCTTCGGTGACCGCCGGAATGAGCAATCGGGGGTCGGCGATCAGTTGTTCGGCCATGGTCTTGATGTTCCGGGCCTCGCGGGTGAAGTCGAGCTCGCGTGTCAGGGTCCGGGCGAATCGCTCGACCGTCTCCTTGGGGCGATAATAGCGAGCGTCCTCGACATACTCCTCCACCAGCCGGGCCAGATCGCGCAAGATTTCGAGATCGACGGCGACCGTTTTTTCGATCCCGGCGCGACGGATCTTCACCGCCACTTCGTCGCCGTTCTTGAGCCGGGCCCGGTGGACCTGTCCGATGGAGGCCGACGCCACCGGGATCGGGTCAAACCGGTCGAAAAACTGTTCCACCGATCCACCCAGCTCCCGCTCGACGGTCTTCCGCACGGTCTCGAACGGATCGGCGGTGACGTTGTTCTGAAGTTTTTTCAGTTCGTCGGCCAGCGGCACCCCCACCAGATCGGGACGGACCGATAACGTCTGCCCCAGTTTGATAAAGGTGGGGCCCAATTCCATCAAGGCCTGCCGGACCCGCTGCTCGTGGGAGAGGGCCAGAAGTTGGGGGTCGGCTTGGCTGGCGAGGATCTCTGCGGCGAAGTCGATCTCGATCCGTTTGGCCCAATCGGCCAGACCGAACCGAACCAAGGCGCCAAGAATTTCCCGATAGCGGGCGATAGAACGAGTCGCCCGGCGAAGCTTTCCTATCGGCATGGTGACCATGTCGCTATTCTATCCGGTTATACGTTGCGTGACTAGACGTACTATATCCGCCACCGCTTCGTCGTCGTACCGGTTCCAATCGACGATCAGATCGGCGCTCGACCGGGTCGGCAGTGTGTAGGCCTCATACCCTGGCTCGACGGTCGCTTCGAACTGGCGGATCACCGACGCCCGGTCGCGCCCCCGTTCACGTCCGTCCCGGTCGATCCGCCGCGCCAGCCGCACCTCTCGGTCGGCTTCGATAAAAATACGAAGATCGAGAAGGGGGGCCACCGGCGGGGGATAAAAGAGAAGAATCCCTTCGACGATAATCAGCTTCGACGGCCCCAAGGTCCGCTCCCCCGGTATCGAAGCGTGGTGGACGTAGTCGTATTGCGGCGGGGTGGCGGCGCCTCCGTCGGCCAACGTTTTCAGGTCGGCGGCCAACCGGTCGAAATCGAGCGCGTCGGGAGCGTCGTAGTCGATGGCGGCCTTCTCTTCCTCGGAGAGGGACGACCGGTCGCGGTAGTACCCGTCGCTGGCGATCGTCACCGGATCGTAGGCGACCAACGCCGCCGCCAAGCGCCGGGCGACCGTCGTCTTCCCCGAGGCGGAGGGGCCGCTGACGCCGACGATCATCGCCGTCCGTAGAAAAAGGAGGCGACGAAGATGAGGACGCCGAAAAGCTCCAGCCGTCCGGCGATCATCATGCCGGTCAGGAGCAACTTCCCGCTGTCGGGTATTCCGGCGTAGCTGGCGGCGGGGCCGACGTCGCCCAAGCCGGGTCCGACGCACCCGAGACAGGCGATAGAGGCCGCGAAAGCGGTGACCATGTCGACCCCCATGGCGGCGAGGATCAACGCTCCCAAAGCGAAGGTGCCGATAAAGAGAACAACGAAGACGAGAGCGTTTCGCATCTCCCGCTCCCCCAACGGCGCCCCGGCGAAACGGGGGGCGATCACTTCGCGGGGGTCTGCCATCCGGCGAATCTCGGCGCCGGCCGCTTTCAGCAATATCTGCCAACGGGCCACTTTCACCGAACCGGTGGTCGATCCGGCGCACCCCCCGACGAACATCAGCATCAGAAGCATCGTCTTGGCGAAGGGATTCCAGAGGTTAAAGTCGGCGCTGGAAAAACCGGTGCCGGTCATGATCGAGATCGCCTGAAAAAAACCGTGGGTGATCGCCTCGCCGGTTTCGTAGCCCCCGTCTTCGTTGACGATGAGCGACGCCGTGATGGCGATGGAGGCGGTTACCAGCAAGAGGACGTACCCTTTAATCTCCGGGTTTTGCAGAAACGCTTGGCTCCCTTCCCGCGCCAGACGCCAATAGATCGTCAGGTTCGCTCCGGCCAGCACCATAAAGACGATGATGATCCAGACCTGGGCCGGGTCTTTCACGTCGCCGATGGAACCGGGATAGGGGGAAAAACCGCCGGTTGGCATGGTGGTGAAGGCGTGCAAAAAGGCGTCAAAGAGCGGCATCCCAGCGACCGCCAACGCCGTCACTTCGACACCGGTCAGGAAGAAGTAGACGATCCAGAGAAGCCGGGCGGTCTCCCTGACGCGCGGGGTCACCTTGGCGAAGTTGGCGCCGCCGGGGACTTCCGCCCGGAAGAGATTGTGCGACCCCTCCGCCACCAACGGTAAAGCCGCCACGAAAAGAACGACGATCCCGATGCCGCCGATCCATTGGGTCAGACTCCGCCAGAAGATCACCCCTTTGGGGATAACGGTCAGATCGGGGATGATCGACGCCCCGGTGGTCGTCAGCCCGCTGACCGCTTCGAAGAGGGCGTGTTCCAGATCGGGAATGGCGCCCGACAAATAGTAGGGGAACGAGGCGAAAAACCCCACCACGATCCACGACGAGGCGGCGATCATAAACCCGGCTCGGACCGTGATCCGCACCGGCGCTCCACCCCGGGTGAAGAAAAGGAGTATCCCCCCCACCCCCAAGGTGATCGTTTGCGAAAAAAGAAAGGCGCCCCGTTGCGCCACATCGGTTGCGACGTCGGCCGGGGGGTGGAGAATCGCCACCATACTCGGGATGGCCAGCATCGCCGAGAGGGCGATGAGCAACCAGCCGTGGGTCAGCAGAAGACTCCGGGTCATCGGCGCCTCCCGTAAACGAACGAGGCGAGGAAGATCAACACGCCGAAAAGCTCCAGCCGTCCGGCGATCATCATGACGGTCAGAAGTAGTTTGGCCGCCACCGGGAGACCGAAATAGGTCGCCGCCGGACCGACCCCCGCCAGCCCCGGCCCCACACATCCCAAGCAGGCGATGGAGGCGGTGAAGGCGGTGATCAGATCGACCCCCATGGCGGTGAGCGCGATCCCCCCTGCGGCGAAGGTGCCGATGAAGAGGACGACGAAGACGAGAGCGTTACGCATCTCCCCCTCCCCCAACGGAGCGCCGCCGTAACGGGGCGCCACGATCTCGCGGGGGTCGGCCATTCGTCGAATCTCGGCCCCGGCGGCGCGAAGGAGAATCTGCCACCGAGCCACTTTCACCGAACCGGCGGTCGATCCGGCGCAGCCGCCGACGAACATCAGCGACACCAGAATCGCCTGCGCGAAGGGGTTCCAGAGGTTATAGTCGGCGGTGGCGTAGCCGGTGGTGGTCATCATGCTGGCCACCTGAAAAAAACCGTGGGTCACGGCGGCGCCGAAGCCGTATCCCCCGTCGCCGTTGATCAAAAGCGACGAGGTCACCGCCAGCGACGCTATCAGCGTGATCAACAGATAGCCGTTCATCTCGACGTTGCTTTTGAACGCGGCGAACCCTTCGTTGACGACCCGGTAGTAGATGGTGAAATTCGCCCCGGCCAGCACCATGAAGAGAATGATGATCCAGACCTGCAACGAACTGCTGACGTCGCCGATGGAGCCGGGGTAAGGGGAAAACCCCCCTGTCGGCATGGTGGTGAAAGCGTGCAACACCGCATCGAAGGGGGACATCCCGGCGACGGTCAGGGCTACCGCTTCGAGCACGGTGAGGAGCAGGTAGACGATCCAGAGTATCCGGGCGGTCTCGCGAACCCGAGGGGTCACCTTGGCGAAGTTGGCGCCGCCGGGGACTTCGGCCCGGAAAAGGTTGTGCGACCCTTCGGCCACCAGCGGCAGGGCCGCCACGAACAGCACGACGATGCCGATGCCGCCGATCCACTGGGTCATGCAGCGCCAGAGCATCAACCCCGGCGGCACGACGGTCAGGTCGGTGATGACCGACGCGCCGGTGGTGGTCAGTCCGCTCACCGATTCGAAAAGAGCGTCGATCGGATTGAGGATCACGCCCGAGAGCCAGAAGGGAAGGGCCGAGAAGAAACCGACCACCATCCATGACGTGGCGGCGATCAGGAATCCGTCCCGCACGGTGATACGGATCGGAGCCCCGCCGCGTGAGATAAAGAGCATCAGCACCCCGGCGAGGAGAGTGGCCAGTTGCGTAATGAGAAAGGCGTGATTCTCGGCCAGGTCGAGATGCGGATCGGCGGGGGGAAGAAGGATCCCGGTGACCGACGACGCCGTCAACAAGGCGGAGAGCGCCACCAAGAGCCAACCTTGAGTGAGCATGAGGCTACGGCCCATATCGTTCCTCTTAGTGAGAGGAGAAGAGGCCGCTTTTGGGGGCGAAGAGGGCTTCGAC
>CALOCG010000018.1:0-8510 GCA_942491805.1 Nitrospinota bacterium | reverse complement strand
CGACGGGAAACTTCAATCTGGGGGTGGGGGTTGTCTACTCGACCGACTACGGAACGACCTGGACCGTGATCGAGGACGCCAGCGGAAACGCGAGCCTACCCGACCGCGCGTCGACAGATCAAAAAGTGACAAATTTCTCGATGCGGAATCCGTTCCCGTTGTACGAGAATCGGTCGAAAGCGTTCGCTTTCGTCGTTACCGATTACGAGTTTCAAACGAGCGACGGCGGGCAAGTCGGGAAGTTCTACGTCTGGTGGGACGACGAGCGAGCGAAAACCGCAGCAACGACAAACGTCGGGTTGATGCGCTTAATCGACAGCGACGACGGGGAGTCGGGGTTACACTACCACAGCGGTTACGAGACGGCGAACCTCGACGACAACGGCGCGGGCGAAGTCGTTACAATTTGGAGCGTAGGCGACGGCGACGATCAAAACAAAATTGTCGCCGCGAGGCAAACATTGACGACGCTGTCGGATTACGAGACGGCGACGATTACGCTAAACGAAGATTTCCACGGGGGGCCGGATATCTTCGGCCTTCAATTCACAGGGGCTTGCGTCGGTCCTGATTTCAACTCGGCATTAGTCGGGGGCGACTTTTCCTACCACTCGGCGTTTGTGATCGGGGCTCCGGATTTCGACGACTTGGCGAACGACGTCGCAAAAATCACGGGGGCGCACGGCGGGAGCTACGGGACTAACGAAAACTTCAATTTGGTTTGTCGCGATCCCGTGAAAAGACAAGGTTTCGTCGTCGGCCTCCGCGACGATAGACGCGCGGTCGCCTATTCACGATCGGGCCGGCCGGGGACGTTCGCAAAGATTTACGATATTGGGTCCGACGGTGCGGCTCCCGAGGTGGGTTTCTTTGGGAATTCGATCATTATTCACGTTTACGGGACGGGTCTCGTCGCGATCGACTCTCCAGGAGTGACCGAAACGCGACCTCTTCGGGTGGATCCGGGGATCGAAAACCGAAACGCGGACGAGTGGGAAGAATGGCAAGCCCCGACCGGAAGTAACACCAACGCGGACTATCCCAAAGTCGACGGCGTTTATGTCTTTCCGTCCGGCCACCCGCAAGCCGGGGAGCCCCTCCCTTATCAACCGAAGACGTTAACATCGGTCCGGGAAATCCTAACCCCCGAACCCGCGACGACGGAGCATACGGGCCTTTATTACTACAACGACGACAACGTAATCGCGGATACGTCAGACGGGATGCTCGTCGTTTGGGTCCTTCCGCTCGGGAAGAAAGGGTCGCGGGCAAAGCTCAAGGTTAACTCGTCGGGCGGTTGCGATGTACTCGATCAGCAACCAGGGCGGAATCTATTACCTCCACCGCGGATCGCAAAAGTTTGGGGGCCAACGACCCGCGATTCGCTACGAGGCGTGGGACGGGGCGACCCCGTATATCGAAACCCATTGCCTAATTTCGGTCGTCCAGAACTCGCCCCAGGATTACACGGGATATCCCGTCGGTCCGGAAGTCGACGCCTCCGGGGATCCAGAGATTGCCAAGTTTGCGGGGATAGATGTCGTCGGGGCGACCACTTTCCGGATTCGCGGGAGTTTCCCAGCGGACGCACGCTTCGAATATCCTGGCCCGTTGTTCACGATTTACGAGGACGCGACGAACTGGATTAAAGTTTCGGTGACGGCGGACGACACGATCGAGCTTCGCGTAAACGAGGACGGGACAGAGACGGCGGACGCGACGACAATCGCGGCTCAATATTTCGGACGGTCGGTCCGGGACTCGCAGTTTATCGCCCAGGTGACGATTCTAGGCGACGGAAACACGGAGCTTAAATTCGCCAGCAACGGGGCGGCGATGGAGACGGCGACCGTCGCGTCGGAAATCGACGGGGCCTCGGTGGATTTGCAATTTTGCGACGAAGCGGAGTCGACGGTGACCCCGCTACGGTTCATGCCCCCTCAGATCGTCGGGGACCTGGGTAGCGAAGCGGCTCGAAATACCTTCTTCGCGGGGTAGCTGGGGAAGCCCTAGCGTCAGCCGCAAAATTTCTTATGGGGGGGGGGCAACTAGGCTCCCCTTTTTCTTTTCCCTTTGGTATAACGTCGGGTGACCTAAGAAAGAGCTCCCGATAATGAACATTCCGACGCTATCCTTCCAACAAGTTTTGACCCTGGCTTTCTTCGCTAAAAATCCAGGGGCTACCGGATCCGCCCTCCGGTCTTTCTATCAATCGCTATCCCTCGACGATCTCGTCGGTCCGAAGATCTATCGCCACTTGGCGAAGCTCGTCGTTGCTGGATATCTCAAAAAAGATTCGGTGGAAGTGACCTATCGTGTCACGGCGAAAGCGATAAAGGAAATCCGACGGATGGCGGAACTATTCAGAAAGGTCGGATCTATGATTGCATAAAAAAAGCCCCGTCGACGGGGCGCTTTTTGCGTAGCTCGAGACCGATCACTTTGGCGAGTTCCGGTCTTCGGCTTTTTCAGTCCGCTTATTATGCGCTCCGGTCGACGGGGTGTAAATATAGGAAATATTGAAATGGATAGCGATACTAGGGCAGCGATCAAGGAAATAGGCGATTTTTGCCGGTCGCTTAACAAGTTACTCGTCGGGTTGATTGGGGAAGCCCCCGACCAAAAAGAAAATTCCGCCGACGGGATCCCCGATAGATTGACGTTCACGAAGCGGCAAGTCGCCGAAGCGCTCGGGGTTTCTGAGCGGACGGTCGATCGGTATCGGGAACTTGGGACCCTTAACGAGATCGGACTTCCTGGGGAAGCGCTACGGTTCAGACGGGACGAAGTCGTCGCTCTCGCCCATAGCAAGCGAAAAAAGAAAAAATGAGCTCGATATTCCGTCGACGGGGGTCCTTTCGATATCAAACCAATATCGACGGTCGTCGTCGTTCGCTTTCTCTTGGGACAACGGACCAGGAGATCGCCGAAGAACTCCGTCGACGGATCGATCGCCTTTTCGAGTTCGTTAATTCGGGGCTCGATCCGAGTCCGGACCTTACGACTTGGCTCGAGCGGATATCCCCGTCTCTCCGCGGACGGTTGGCCGACTTCGGTCTTTGCAATTCGACGACCGCGGTTAAAGAGCTCGGGGACTTCTTCGACGTCTGCCGTGATCAATATCCGGATTGTCGACCGTCGACGCTCCGAATGTATTCTCAAACCTACGCGGCCGCGCTCCGGTTCTTCGGCAAGGCGTCTCGTCTCGACGCGATCTCCGAGGTCGAGGCGGATAACTTCCGACGCTGGCTTTTGACCGACGGGCGAGCCGAAAGAGGCGAAGGGCGGAAAAGGAATAAAGGGTTGTCGAAAGCGACCGTCTCGAAACGGATTAAGCACTTGAGACAAGTCTTCGCCCTGGCGGTGGGCAAGAAGTGGATCCCGTCGAACCCTTTCGCAAAGACGAAACTCGACGATTCGGTTAACTCCGATCGGCATTTTTTCGTCGGGCGCGACGTCGTCGATCGTCTTCTCGATCGGCTTCCGACGGTCGATCTCCGGACTTGTCTCGCCCTTGCCCGTTATGGCGGGTTCCGGGTCCCGTCCGAAGCGGTCGCGCTCCGGTGGGCGGACGTCGACTTCGACTCGCGAGAGATCCGGGTCCCGGAAGTGAAGACCCGTCGTCGGGTCTGTCCGCTTTTTCCAGAGCTCGCGAAGTGGCTCGACGAGGCGTATTTCGCTCGGGAGTCGTCGGAGTTTGTTTGCCCTGTTTTGCGGGATCAATCCGAGTCCGCTTTCGATCGAGCTCTTCGACGGGAGATCGACCGGACCCCAGGGATTACGCTTTGGACGGACCTTTGTCGGAACCTCCGGAGATCGAGGGCGACGGAAGTCTTCGACGAGTTCGGCGCGAAAGCGGAGTCGGAATGGATTGGACACGGTTTCGACGTCTCTATGCGGTCATATCAAATAGTTACGGACGAGAAGATCGAACGGGCTAAGGGTCGCTCAGTGGGTGCGGAATCGTCAGCAAACTAGCTCGTTTGGGTGCAAAATCGACGTTTGGCAAGTGCGGCGAAGCTTTGACATATCTTCCGAAAACCCCTAGTTTTCTAGCGTTTGTCGCGAAAAACCTCGCCAACGCTCGCCGTTATAGGGTGGCTGAGGGGATTCGAACCTAGACAATCTAACCAGTTTTCCCGCGGCGAGTTACGTCGACGGGTGTCGACGAGGGGGTGCAGATCGGTTGCTAAAAAGCGGTTCGTTTCTGTCCGGACAATCAAAAAATTAAATTTTTCTAGGTCGCCTTCTTGCGACATACCTCGCCGCGGTTCGCTATCGGACGGGGACTCTCGATCGTCAAATCTCGACGATTTTCTCGGCTCTAAATTTTCCCGATTAGTCTCTCCCCGTCGTTAGTTGAAACAAAACGGAGGCGGAAACATGGCGAGCTACGAACTGAAAGTAGATCTGAATTTGAACGAGCGAAGCGAGCAAGTCCTCGCGGATTTCGTCGCGGCGATTAACGAGGCGGTGAAAGTTTTGGATACGGTCGGGGGCCGCGGAGCGGTCGCCGAAGAAGGGAGTCGAACGACGGAGGCGGATACGAGCGGAGTCTCGGAGGATCAGGAGAGCCCGAAGGAATCAGGCGACGGAGAACCGGAAGGGAGTCCGGTCTCTTTATCGGATTTGAAAGCCGCGATCGGGAAGACCGACCTAGCGAAAAAAGACGTAATGGGGATCCTCCAAAAATTCGCCCCACGAGTTAGCGAGATCCCGGAAGACCGCCGAGCCGATTTCATTACTGCTTTGGGGGTCGAGCTATGACGAAAACAATCGACGACGTCGGGAAGACGAAAAATCTCCAAATGGCGGATCTCCGGGGGGCTAATCTCGAAGAGGCGGATCTCTACGGGGCGGACCTCGAAGGGGCAGATCTCCGAGGGGCAGATCTCCGAGGGGCAAATCTCCAAGGGGCAAATCTCGAAGGGGCCAAGCTCGAAAGGGCGGAGCTCCAAATGGCTAATCTCCGGGGGGCAAATCTCGAAGGGGCAAATCTCGAAGGGGCAGATCTCGAAGAGGCTCGGCTCATAGAAGCGAAGCTCCGGAGAACCAACATTATTAGGGCCCGTCTCAGAATAGCTAATCTCAGAATGGCAAATCTCGAAGGGGCTAATCTCGCAGGGGCTAGTCTCGCAGGGGCGGATCTCCGGCGGGCTAATCTCGCAGGGGCTAGTCTCGCAGGGGCGGATCTCCAGGGGGCTAAACTCGCATGGACCACGCTCGAAAGGGCGGATCTTTTCGGGGCGCTGTTACGAGATGCGTCTATCAATTGGGGTTCTCCGGACTTGGTTAGCTATCTTCTTCGCCGTCACGCGGGCGACGATGTGAAACACCGCTCTTTAGTGGGTTTGTTTGCGGTCTCCAAAGACTGGTTTTGGGACGGTTTAGAAAAAAATGTCGACGCGGAACTTCTCAATTGGGCTCTCAAAATTCTCCGCCCCTACGTCAAAGAGGGCGACAACGCTCCGGAGATTCTAAGGAGGGTCGCGCTATGACGTTTTTCTTCGGTGTTGTCGTCGGGTGGTGTCTTTGGATCGCGGTCGACGGGGTTCTCCTTATCGCCAGAAGTTACCGGAGACTCAAGCAACTCGACGCCCAGGCGGACGGAGCGCGGCGAGGGTCGAATCGCGGGGAGGACTTAGTCGAATGACGAAGCACTATCCCATATCCCCGTCGGCGATCGATCGCTTGGCTAGTTGTCCTGGGTCTTTCGCTTTGACAAAAGACCTCCCGAGAGAGTCGAGCGATTACGCTCTCGAGGGATCGGCGGCGCATGCGGCAGCTGAGGCCGCCTTACGACTCGACCTCGCCCCCGACGACCTGGTCGGCGAGTTCGTCGACGTCGATCATACCGACGTTATTATCAATCAAGAAATGGCGGACGCGGCGACGGTTTACGTCGACTACGTTCGCTCGCTCGACGCCGATCTTCCGCATATTGAGACGACGATCGAGTCGGTCGACACTCCCAACAATTTCGGCGGGACTCCCGACTTCTTCGGGGTCCTATCCAAAGATGAGGCGATTATTGTCGACTTCAAATTCGGGCGCGGAGTAACGGTCGCCGCGTCGAATAATCGGCAACTCTTGGCATACGCGGCCTTAGTTCGCGATTACCTTTCGCTTCGGTTCAATACCACGGTTCCGAAAGTCCGGGCGGTGATCATCCAGCCGAGAGCGCAAGACGGCGAGCCGATTAAAGAGGCGACTTTCTCGCGCGATCTGATTATCGACTTCAAAAAGCTAATCGCGACCGTAGACCATTGGCTAACCGAAGCGGTTCAACGACACGAAGCGGGGCAATCGCTCGAGGGGCTTTTAACGTCCGGAGATCATTGTCGATTTTGCCAAGCGAAACCTTTCTGCCCTCAGTTGCAAAAAGAAAACGCGGAAGCATTGCGGATCGATTTCGCGGACTCCCCCCTTTTTGACGACGATCCGACGAAGCTTTCGCGAGAGAGAACAGTCGAAATCTTGAGGGTCTCTAAACAAATTCGGGACTGGCTCGACGCGGTTGAATCTCACGCTCTCGCGAGAGCTCAAGAGGGCGAGAAATTCGACGACTTCAAATTGATCCAGACTTTCACGCGGCGGCGATGGACGATCGACGAGGTCGACGTCGTGAAGCGGTTCCGCGGGAAGCTAAAAAAGGCGGACTTGCTCGAGTCGAAACTCAAGAGCCCGTCGCAAATCGAAAAACTCCTTCCGAAAGAACATCGCCCAATCGTTAAGGAGATCGCTCAGACATTTCCCGCGTCGACGAAACTCGTCCCGATCGAAGATCGACGACGAGAGATCGCCGACGCTAAGTCGGATTTTGCAGAAGGGGAATAAACGGTTTCGAGTTGTTTGCGGTTCGTCTAACAAATGAGGTTTTACTATGGCAGAGTTCAAGAAAATTATGACTCCTAAGTTTCGGGTCGCGTTCGCGACCGTTTGGGAGCCGAGAGCTTTCGACGAAGGGCAGGAAGCGAGGTACTCGCTGATGATGCTCTTCGACGAAACGGACCCCGAGATCAAAGCGGGAGTCCTGGCGATGAAAAAAATTCGCGGCGGAAGTCGCTAAGGAAAAGTTCGGGACGAAGTACGAGTCGCTCGTCAAGAAAGGCGAGATCCGGTCTCCGTTCCGAGACGGCGACGAGAAGGGAGACGAATATGACGGTTTCGCGGGAATGACTTTCGTCTCCGCGAAGTCGAAATCGAAACCAGGGATCGTCGACTCGGATCGCGAAACCATTATCGATCAATCCGAGTTCTATTCCGGATGCTTCGCGAGAGCGACCGTCTCCGCTTACGCCTACGACTACATGGGAAACAAAGGCGTATCTTTCAATCTGCTAAACGTCCAAAAGCTCGACGACGGAGAGCCCTTCTCCGCGAGAAGCCGTCCGGAGGACGATTTCGCGGACGCGAGCGTCGGGGCCGAAGTAGCGGAAGACGAGATCCCTTTTTGAACTAGGAAAGATTCCCTGATGAAGCGAAAAAGAGATAACGAACGGAAATCGGTTGCGGACGTCACGGACGACGATCTCCGCTTCGCTGCAAAGTTTTATCTCAGTGTCCCGGTAATCCAGGAAAAGCTAAATATTAAAAAAACGTGGGGCGAAAGACTACGGCTAAAAACTCGACTCGTCGGGCTAGGTCTTTTCGCTTACTCGACCTCGACGGAAGCGGACGGGATATCAGTCGAAAAGTTTCGGAAAGCTTATGAGACCTCCTCGTCCTGGCCTACATTCCAGCGGCGTTTAGGTTTCGTAGGTAAACGACGGATGCACGACGCCTTTCGAAACCGGTTACGAAGGAAAGCCGAGGCGCTCGGGTTAGATCTGGACGACTTCGACGCGATCTTGTCGAAGTATAGCTCGAGCGCGGCGAAGTCGCTCGGGGAGCGGAACCCGACCCCCGACGAGATACGGAAGAGGGCCGCGGAGATTCGAAAGACTTGGACTCCGGAGATCCGGAGAGCGAGACAAGTTTTCCACCCTCCCGATAGAGTCCTCATTTTCTCAACGGTTCTTTTTGACACGACCCCCGTACTCGACGACGAAGAGTCGAAAAGTTGGAGGTCCTAAGAAATGATCACTATAGATTTCGAGACCCGCTCGACCGTAAACATTAAAGACGTCGGAGCGTTTGAGTACGCGATCGATCCGGCGACGGAGATTATCTGTCTCGCTTACGCGATCGACGACGGACCCTCGAAGCTATGGATCCCAGGAAAGGAGGTCCCAAAAGATCTTAGAAGAGAGATCGAGGGGGGAGCGACCCTCGAAGCCCACAACGTCTTTTTCGAGGCTTGTATTTGGCGATTCATCGGGGAGAGAGAACACGGATTCCCCGAGGTCGACGCGAATCAATGGTCTTGCTCGATGGCGCGAGCGGCGGCGAGCGGGCTCCCCCAATCTCTCGACAATTTTGCGGCGGCACTTGAGCTACCGATCCGCAAAGATAAAAAAGGATTGCACGTTATGAGACGGCTCGCGTCTCCGAAAGCGATCGGCGGAGAA
>CALOCG010000017.1:0-30376 GCA_942491805.1 Nitrospinota bacterium | reverse complement strand
TGGTGTGGGAAGCGTAGATCCTGACCTCCGCAGTGCAGGTCGAACCCCTCACCGAGGATGTCGAGACTCATCACGACGCACTCGCTGTGCCAGCCGGGACGCCCGTCGCCCCACGGCGACGGCCACGCCGGCTCGTCGGGCTTCGAGAACTTCCACCCAGCACGAAATCGGCCGGATGGCGCTTCTGGTCGGCACCGAACACCTCGCGGTCGCCGCCACCGGCGCGCATGTCGTCGAGTGTCTGGAATGCGAGGAGCCCGTAGTCGTCGACCGACTCGACGTCCATGTAGACGCCGTCGTCGGTGACGTACGCCTTGTCGGAGCGCGACGAGCTCGCCGATCATCTCGACCATCTCCTCGACGTACTCGGTCGCGTGCGGGATGTCGGTCGGGCGTTGGACGCCGATCCCGTCCATCGCCTGGAACCACATCGCCTCGCACTTGGTGGTGATGTCCTGCCACGGGACGGTCCCTCGCGCTTCGCCCGGTTGATGATGTTGTCGTCGATGTCGGTGATGTTCGACACGAGGCGCACCTCGAGACCGGACCACTCGAGGTAGCGCCGCAGGATGTCGTAGCTCAGCGTCGCCCGACCGTGGCCGAGATGTGCCGGGCCGTACACGGTGGGCCCGCACAGGTAGATGCTGACCTTGCCCGGCTCACGCAGAGCCAGTTCGCGCACCGAACGCGTCGCGGTGTCATAGAGGTGCAGCACGGAGTTCGAGTCTACGAGTCCCCCGACCCCAGCGTTTCCGCCGTTGCGTGACATTCCCGGGCGGTCACGAATCTGTCAGGGCACGGTCGAGATCGCAACACAAACGGATCGGCTGGGCGCGTGGGGGGGGTCGGTAGCCTCTGCGTGCGATATGGCGAACGTTCCCGACAAGCCGACACTCGACGGCATCGAAGACCGCTGGGCCGCCCAGTGGGACACCGATGGCACCTACCGCTTCGACGCGTCGGCCGTACGCGAGCAGGTCTTCTCGATCGACACCCCGCCGCCGACCGCAGCGGCTCGCTGCACATGGGCCACGTGTTCAGCTACACCCACACCGACACCATCGCCCGCTACCAGCGCATGCGCGGCAAGCAGGTCTTCTACCCGATGGGGTGGGACGACAACGGCCTGCCGACCGAGCGACGCGTCCAGAACTACTACGGCGTCCGCTGCGACCCGAGCCAGCACTACACCGAGGGCTTCGAGCCGCCGTTCCGCGGCGACCCACCGAAGAATCACCACGCCATCCCGATCTCGCGCCCCAACTTCCTCGAGCTGTGCGACGAGCTCGTCGAGATGGACGAGAAGGTGTTCGAGGCGCTCTATCGGCGGCTCGGTCTGAGCGTCGACTGGACCCAGCACTACGCGACCATCGACGAACGGTCGCGGCGAGCCAGCCAGCGGGCCTTCCTGCGCAACGTCGCACGGGGCGAGGCGTACAGCCAGGAGGCGCCGACGCTGTGGGACATCGACTTCCGCACCGCCGTCGCCCAGGCCGAGATGGAGGACCGCGAGCGTCCGGGCGCCTACCACAAGATCCCGTTCGCTCGTACCGACGGCGACGGGGCGATCGAGATCGACACCACTCGCCCCGAGCTGCTTGCGGCCTGCGTCGCCCTCGTCGCCCACCCCGACGACGAGCGCTACCAGCCCTACTTCGGCACCACGGTGATCGTGCCGCTGTACGGCCAGAAGGTCGAGGTCCGCGCCCACGAGCTCGCCCAGCCCGACAAGGGCACCGGCATCGCGATGATCTGCACGTTCGGCGACACCACCGACGTCACCTGGTGGCGCGAGCTGAACCTGCCGATGCGCGCCATCATCGGCCGCGACGGCCGGATCCTGCGCCGACGCCCCGGACGGCGTCGACCCCGAGGCCGCCTACGCCTGATCGCCGGCAAGTACCCGAACCAGGCGCAGAAGCGGTCGTCGAGCAGCTGACCGAGCCGGCGAGCTCCTGATCGGCGAGCCCCGGCCGATCCAGCACCCGGTGAAGTTCTACGAGCGCGGCGACCGGCCGCTCGAGATCGTCACCTCACGCCAGTGGTACATCCGCAACGGCGGCCGCGACACCGAACTGCGCGCGGCGCTCGTCGCCCGGGGTAGCGAGGTCACGTGGCACCCCGCCCACATGCAGCACCGCTACGAGAACTGGGTCGAGGGCCTCAACGGCGACTGGCTCGTGAGCCGCCAGCGCTTCTTCGGCGTGCCGATCCCGATCTGGTACCCGCTCGACGAGCACGGCGAGCCCCGCTACGACGAACCGATGATGCCCGACGAGTCGCATGCTCCCGATCGACCCGTCGACCGACGTGCCCGCCGGCTACACCGAGGACCAGCGCGACCAGCCCGGCGGGTTCATGGGCGATCCCGACATCTTCGACACGTGGGCCACGTCGTCGCTCACCCCGCAGATCGCCGGTGGCTGGGAGGAGGACGGCGACCTGTTCGACCACGTCTTCCCGATGGACATGCGCCCCCAGGGCCACGACATCATCCGCACCTGGCTGTTCTCCACGATCACCCGCAGCCACCACGAGTTCGGTTGCGCACCGTGGAAGCACGCGGCGCTGTCGGGCTGGATCCTCGACCCCGACCGCAAGAAGATGTCGAAGTCGAAGGGCAACGTCGTCACGCCGATGGACCTGTTCGAGACAGTACGGCACCGATGCAGTGCGGTACTGGTCGGCGTCGGGCCGACCCGGGGTCGACACCGCGTATTCCGAAGACCAGATGAAGGTCGGCCGCAAGCTCGCCAACAAGCTGCTCAACGTCAGCAAGTTCGTGCTGCAGTTCGGGGACGTCGTCGGGGGACCAGCTCGCTGGACGACGGCGTCACCGATCCGATCGATCGCTCGATGCTCGCCAAGCTCGACGGGGTGATCGCCGACGCGACCGCCGCCTTCGAGGCGTTCGACTACGCCCGCGCACTCGAGCGCACCGAGGCGTTCTTCTGGTGGTTCTGCGACAACTACGTCGAACTGGTCAAGGGCCGCACGTACGACGAACAGCGTCCCGACGGCGGCCGACTCGGCCAAGCGCGCCCTGCGCGAGGCGCTGTCGTCGCTCCAACGACTGCTCGCCCCGGTCCTGCCGTTCGCGACCGAGGAAGCCTGGAGCTGGTGGAACGACACGAGCATCCACGCCGCGACCTGGCCGGCACCGTCGGGCGTCTCCCTCCGGGCGGTGACGCCAGCGCTGATCGACCCGACGATCGAGGTGCTCACGCTCGGTCCGCCGGGCCAAGACCGAGGCCAAGGGCAGCCAACGCGCCGAGGTCGAGGCGGTCGTGATCTCGGCGCCCGCCGCCGATGCACGCCGCGCTCGAGGCCGGCCGCAACGATCTCGTCGCACGCCGGATCGATCGCCGACCTGTCGATCGGTCGTCGACGGACGATCGCTGACCTGCGACGGTCGTCACGCTCGCCGACGACGACTGAGCGTCGCCCGACCGATCGGTTCGTCATACGACTGTCACGTAGTTTGCGGTTGTGCGATCGGCTACACTCGGCGCCGTGCCAGCGAAGTCCTGGGTCTGCGTGCGCGGCGGGTGGCCTTCGGCTCCGATTCGCGAGCCGTGTCGCCCGCCGTGACGTCCGTCCGTGCTCTCCGTCGCTGCGATCGGCTCAGCGAACCCTGGCGACACGACCAGCGTCCCCGACGACTCGACGACCGTCCCGCCGACGACGACCCCGACGACCCCACGACCACCGTCGACCACGTTCGGTCTACCCTGCCACCGGCGACCCGTTGGAAAACGGCTCGCGGCCCGGCACGACACCGGCCAGACGAAGACGCCGCCACCTCCGCCGACAGATCCACCACGACCACCGCCGCCTCCTCCGCCGACGCTTCCGTTCGTGGGTGCTGCCGGCCAACTCCGGCATCGGGCCGCCGCGCGGTCTACTCCAAGTCGCAGCAACGGTGTGGGCGGTCGACGAGCAACGGCACGGTCCTCAAGACGCACCGCGTGTCGGGCAAGACAGGAGCCGCTCGACCCGCGCCCCGGCGAGTACCGCGTGTTGTCCCGCTCCCGCCACACCAACTCGATCCACAACCCGGCGATCACGTGGGGCTACATGGTCCGCTTCGCCAAGGGCGACCGTGACGGCAACATCGGATTCCACGACATCCCCTACCAGTACGGCCAACCCGTCCAGACGCTCGATCAGTTGGGCCAAGCGTTGTCCGGTGGCTGCGTGCGCCAGGCACCCGACGACGCCCATCTGGATGTGGAACTGGGCGTGGATCGGCACCAAGTCGTCGTCGTCACCCCCTGACCGACGCCCGGACGTCGTCGTCACCGACCCGCGACCGAGGCCGCCGTCGCCGCAGTATCGTCGTCGCCGACATGTCCGACCGACCGCGCCCGAGGACGGGCCACCTCGCCCCGCCATCGTCTCGTCGGTCATGGAAGCGACGGTGCCACCCCACCGACCGCCGAAGGCCACCGAAGCCGGCGTCGCACGCACCTGGCCGCAGCGGCTCACGATCGCCGCCGTCGCCTCGCATGGCCATCGGCAGTCGTTCGCCGGCGCGCTGGTCTGGTTCGCCCAACGCCGGCTCAAGAACGTCATCGAGGACCGCAACATCGCACCCAGCGATCATCGACCCGTCGCCAGGCGACGACCGTCGCAGGCGGCACAGCCCCCGGTCGATGCCGTCGGCCGACGCGCCGAGCCGATCCCCGAGCGTCGATCCGGACCACTCCGGTCGACCTTTCCGCCGGCCGAGCCCGGCGCCAAGAACATCCTGATCACCGGCGCCGACAACAACGCCTGCATCGATCCCGACTCGCCGTACGCGCCGGCCTTCGGCGATCGCAGCAGCCTCGGCGAGCGCAGCGACACGATCATGATGTGGCGCGTCAACCCGGCCACCACGCAGGTCGCGGTGCTGTCGTTCCCACGCGACCTGTGCGTCGACATCGCCGGCACGTCGCGCAAGGGCCGCATCAACGAGGCCTACGAGCGCGACAACCCCCAGAAGCTGATCGACACGATCTACCAGAACTTCGGGATCAACACGGACCACTTCGTGCAGGTCGACTTCTGTGCCTTCAAGACACTGGTCGACGCCGTCGGCGGCGTGGCCGTGCCGTTCGAGACGCCCGGTGCGCGACGCCGAACACCGGCCTGAACGTCGCCGAGGCCGGTTGCTTCACGTTCAGCGGCGAACACGCACTCGCCTACGTCCGGTCGCGGAAGATGGAGTACCTCACCGAGGACGGCCGGTGGGAACGCGACGGCACGTCCGACCTCGGGCGCATCTCGCGCCAGCAGGACTTCCTCCGCCGCACCGTGTCGACGAGTTGCTGTCGAAGGGTGTTCTACGACCCCGACGTCGTCGGCGGCCTGATCGACGTGAGCAAGGAGTACATCGTCACCGACACCGGGCTGACCCCGCGAAGATGCTCGAGTTCGCCGGGGTGCTGCAGCGGCGTCGACCCGGCCGAGATCACGACCTATCAGATCGAGGCCGAGGCACGACGATCCAGGGCAACGCGGTGCTGGTGCCCGCATCGGCGGCGACAACATGCAGGCGATCCTGGCGGTCTTCCGCGGTGAGGTGACCCTCGCCGACGGCCCGAGCAGGTCATCGAGACCGACGTCCGTCACCGCCGACGACGTGACCGCCCCCGACCGTGCCGGTGATCGACCCCCGACCGGACACCGATCCGGCCGACGACCCGACACCACCGACCCGCCCTTCGACACCACCTGCCGAGCGTCGAGGCCGACAGAACGTCTTCGGCGTCGTCCCCGACAAGAACATCTCCTGCTGACCAGCACATCTCGATCCGGGGGTCAGACCCGAGTACCGGACGGCTGAGCTCAGGTGTCGAGGACGCGGGCGAGCGCCGCAGCTGCGTCGGACGGACCCGGCACCGTGGTGAACCGGGCACCGACCTGCTCGGCGAGTTCCCGCGCCTCGGCGTCGTCGGACTCGGGCGCCACGATCACCAGCTCGTCGAGCCTCGGCGCGGCGCCCGATCACGTCGCCCGGCGCCGTGGCCCGACAGTCCGAGAGCAGCACGGTGATCTTGCGTCCGGCCCGAGATCGCGTGAGCTGGTCCGCCGCCGCGGTGAGCGCGCCGGCCACGTCGGTCGTGCCGAAGCCGCGCAGTGCGAGCACCGCGTCGATCACCTGCTCGTTCGATCTCGGCACGTCCTGACTCTTGGCGGCGATCACGTCCTTGCCGAACGACAGCACCGAATAGTCATCCGGGCTGCGCCACGCCACCGAAGACGCCGCGACCGCTGCGGTCGCCAGGGGACGGCCGGTCATGGAACCGCTGCGGTCGACCAGCAGGCAGATCGCCGTGCCGGGCGTCGACCACGCTCTGATCCGTAGATCGTCCGGATCGACCGTCGAACCCTCGGCGGCAGCGGTGGTCAACGCGTCCAGGCTCGCATCGACGTCGAGGTCGCCGCCGTCGGGCCGGTAGCGCTGCGTCGTGAGCTGGCCGACGCCGCGCGGCCGCCGGACCACGCTGGCGAGATCGAGGAACAGCCGACCGGCGAGGCGCCGGGCCAACTCGCGCAGCTTCGGATCGGTGGCGCCGGTGAGGTCGGCGAGCAGCGCCAGCGTCTCGTCGGGATCCTCCTCCATCGCCTGCTCGACCGCCTCCTCGTCGAGTTCGCCGACCTCGGGCGAGATCTCGTCGAAGTGCGGCTGTTGCTCGAGCGAGCGACGCGACGTGGTCTTGCGACGCGCCTTCGAGACCTCCTCGTCCGCAGCGTCACCTTCCTTCGCTGAAGGTGGGCTGTTCAGTGCACCGGCGTCGCCCCGGTCGGGGCGCTCGCTTTTCCCTCGGCGTCGACCCCGCCGTCGTCGACCGGCCGAACACCGACTTCCCACAGCTCGCGTGACGATGTCCTCGGTCGACCGGGTGGTGCCTTCGCGCAGACGGATGCGGCCCGACAGCGCCACGAGCGCCGCGTCGAGCGAGACGTCGCCCGCTGCGACCGACGAGCCGCGGACGCTCGGCGAGCGACGACGCCACGAACACCATGTCGATCGCACCGCGCACGGACGAACCGACCCGGAGATCCGTGTGGGACCGCGTGAGCCGCACCAGTTCGACGACCTTGGCGACCCACTCGGGTCGTCGAGGTTCGCCGCTCGCCGACTCGCGCAGCGTGATCATCGTCTCGTCGGTCGGCCGACTGGTAGTCGACGGCGATTCGGCACATCCGGTCGTACACCGCACCGGAGATCCGAGCGGTGCCGATCGCGTCGAACGGGTTCATCGCCGCGACGAGGCGGAACCCCGGTGCCGCTTCGAGCCGACCGAGGCGCGGCACGTGCATTTCGCCTTCGCTCATCACCGTGATCAGGACGTTGAGCGTCTCCTCGGGCCAGGTTGATCTCCTCGACGTAGAGCAGCGAGCCGTCACGCAGGGCCGCGGCAAGCGGTCCCGTCGACGAACACGTCGGGGTCGTACCCGTCGGCCATCACCCTCGCCGGATCGAAGTGGCCGACGAGCCGGGCCGGCGTCAGCTCGGCGTTGCCTTCGACGAACTCGAACCCGACACCGAGTTCCTGTGCCACGGTGCGCAACAGCGTCGACTTGCCGGTGCCGGGCGGTCCTCGATGACGACGTGGCGGTCGGCGGCGATCGCGGCGACGGTCAGTTCGATCTCGCGTCGACGGCCGACGACAGACGCCGACAGTCGGCCGACGAGTCCGGTGGAGGCTCCGTCGCCGCGTCTCCCGAGGTCGCAGGACTTCACCCATGCAGGATGACCCCGCGGATGTTCTCGCCGTCGCGCATGGCCTGGTAGCCAGTGTTGATCTCGTCGAGCGAGTACCGACTTGGTGATCAGTTCGTCGAGCTTGAGTTGGCCTTCGCGATACATCCCGAGCAGGCGCGGGATGTCGGCTCGCGGGTTGAGCGATCCGAAGATCGTCCCCTTGATCTCCTTGTTCCACATCGCCAGCTCGAACAGGTTGACCGACGACTCGGTCTGCGTGATCGGCGCGATGCCGGTGACGACGATCGTGCCGCCCTTGCCGGCGAGGCTGGCGTACCGAGCGCGCATCAGGTCGCCGTACAGCACACCGGGGTCAAGAGTCCGGGCGGTCGACAAAACGGGGCAAGCGGCAGGGCAGCCTGTTCGTGGCGCATGCTTTACGCCTGCGTCTGCCACCCGATCACCGCGCTCACTGATTTCCTCGGCAACATGATGTGGCTCTCGTTCAAGGTCACGCCGATACGTTCCGCCCCGGCCAAACGCAACAGCGTCGGCTGATTCTCCAATCCCCAATCGCCGTAGCCGGGGGAGAATCGCATGGTCCGTCCGAACCCGTTCTTTTTCACCTCCCGCTCGATCCGTTCGTCGACCCGGTCGGCCATATAATCGGCCATCCACCCCCCCACCATCTCGAGCGCATAGGCGTCGGACATCTCGCCGACCTGCTGAAGCCGTTCCACCTCCTCTTCCAGCGCCGACCCGATGGTGACCACCAGCAGGGTGACGAAGGCCGATTCCCCCAACAGCTTGACCATATGGGCGCCGTGGAAAAGATCGCCGACCTCGGGGCCGACGACGTTCTCCCCCTCCACGCCGGTGAGCGGTACGGTTCGATAAATCCCTTTCCCGGCGATGAGGGGGTATCCCTTGTCGATGGCTTTTTTGATCCCGTCGGCCACCGGCTTTTCGGTGATCTCGTCGAGGCTCTTGATCGACGCAGGGATCCGCATCTCCCGCATGATGCGAACCGGGTCGATGGTAAACGGGATGTTCTCGATCAGGACGGCGGCTTTCGATGGCACAACGGATCTCCGGTGATGTTGATCACGCCAGTATCCTCCGCCGGGGCTGTCGGCGCAAGGATCATGGGGTAGTATGGTCGCTTACCGAAACAACAAAGAGGCGCCATGCGATTTCTGCTCTCCCCCATGGCGGCGCTACTGCTGGCCGCTCTCCCGGCGATGGCCGACGAACCGGTCTCGACGGTGAAGGTGACCGCCGGCGGGGCGACGACATCGGGCAATAGCCGTACGGAACATGCGAACCTCGCGCTCAACCTGAGCCATAGGGCGGGGGCGTGGCGGCATGAACTTAACAGCGAGTTCCTGCACCAGACCGATAAGACGGCGGAGGATGACAGCTCTTCGAACACGCAAAAGTTCGAAGTGGAAGAGACGTCGCGTCGGTCGCTCGACAGCAACCTGTTCCTGTTTGGGACGGTGTGGTACGAGCAGGATAGAAATAGCGGCTATCGTTATAACAGCGAAATCGCTTTCGGTTTCGGCAGGGATTTCGCTCCGTCGCAAGGAATAACCGCGCGGGCGGAAGTCGGCCCCGGTTTTTATCGCGCCGAAGAGGTGGGGACGAGCGAAACGAGGGATACCCTCATCGTCCGCTTTGCGACCGAGGGGAAAATCGTTTGGGGAGCGTCATCGCTCACGGAGAAACTGACGGTGACGACGGGGGACCGCTACACCACCGCCCGGTCGTCAACCACCCTCTCGGCGCCGGTCGCAGGCCGTTTGTCGCTGGAAGCGTCGCTGAAGGTGGTCCACTACGATGTCGCAGTCACCGGAAAAGAACCGACCGATACGACGGTGACCATGGGGCTGGCCTATTCGTTCTAGCTTCCCCCGCGCCGTCAGTCGCCGGACGGCATCGGCGCACGATCCTCGTCGCGCCTCGCTTCGTGCGTCGAGACCGGTCTCGCATCTGCCGATGCCGACTCTTACCGGCAACGGTCGATCCCCTCGCCCGCCGCGGAGGCGGTCAGGCCGGTAACCGTCGCGGTTGGTCCACCAGTTTGAACTGGGAGAGCATCTCCTGCATCATCAAGGCTTGACCCGACAATTCCATCGCGGCGGTGGCGCTCTTGTCCGCGCTGGTGGCGTTTTGTTGCGTCACGTCGTCGATTTCGGTCAAGCCCCGGTTCACTTCGGCGATCCGTCCGGCCTGTTCCGACGAGGCGGAAGCGATGTTCTCCACCAGCTCGGTCACTTTCGTCACCTCGGCGACGATTTCTTCGAGCGACTGGGCGGTGACGTCGGCGATCTCGGCGCCGTTGACCACTTTCTCCACCGACCCTTCGATCAGTTCGGCGGTTTCGCGGGCGGCTTTGGCGGAACGGGCGGCGAGATTGCGCACCTCTTCGGCGACAACGGCGAACCCTTTGCCGTGGCGGCCGGCCCGGGCCGCTTCGACGGCGGCGTTGAGCGCGAGCAGGTTGGTCTGGAAGGCGATCTCGTCGATGACCTTGATGATCTTGCTGATGTTCTGGCTCGACTCGTTGATGGCCGACATGGCGGAGACCATCTCTTTCATTTTGTCGTTCCCCTCGCCCGCCACCAACCGGGCGTGGCCGGAGAGTTTGGCCGCCTGACGGGCGTTTTCGGCGTTGGCGCCGGTCTGTTCGGCGATGGTCTCGATCGACTCGGTGATTTCTTCCAGCGCCGACGCCTGCTGGGCGGCGCCTCTCGAGAGCGACTGGGACGAGTCGGAGACGGCGGCCGAGCCGGAGGCGATCAGTTCGCCGGAATCGGCGATCTGGCGCAACAGGGAGTTTAAGTTCTGGTTGGTCTTGTGCAACCCTTCGCGGATGGCGCCGGTGGCTTCGAAGGTAAGGTCGCCGTCGGAGAGGCGGTCGAAGGCGGCGACGACTTCGAATTGCAGGCTGTCGGCGAACTGGTCCATGGCGTCGGCCATCTCGCCGATCTCGTCTTTCCGGTTCATATGGAGCCGATCGGCGAGATCGCCCGCCCCCATATTCCGGATCATCTGAACGGTGCGGCTCATCGGGATGGAAACCGATCGGGCGAGCAACTGGCCGAAGACGACGGCGATGACCGCAGACGCGGCGCAGGCGCCCCAGTTGACGGTGTTGGCGACGGCGGCCGTAGCGCTTATCTCGGTCTGACGACGGGTGACGTCCCGCTCGGCCGCTTCGGAGATGGTGGAGACCCGATCAAGGGCGGTGACGGCTATTTTGTCGAGTCCTGCCACCACCCCGTCTTCGTGGGTCGCTTCGAGGGCGGAGACGTAGTGGTTCAGTTCGCCGCGCAAGGGGTCGATGTGCGAGGCGGCTTGGCCGGGCAGCTCGGTGCGGGCGAGCAGATTAAGGCTCTCCATGGCGTGATCGACCGCTTCCCGGGCGGCCTTAAACTCCCCTCCCCGCTGGGCGGCTTGCGCTTCGCGGATGGCGCTTTCCAGATGGAAGGCATGCTTTTCGACGCCGACCATGGCCATGACATCGGTACGATATCCTTCATGGATTTTGTCGAAATACCAATCGCCGACCACCGACTGGGCGACGAGAAGGACGACGAGGATGACAAAGCTGCCACCGATTTTCCAGCGTATCTTCATGTTTCTATCCGGTTTCTAGTTGTCGGGACGCTCGTCTTCGGCCCCTTCGGCTTTGCCCTGCTGCCCTTCGTCATAGAAGAGGCGGGTCACGTCGAGCAAAATCTTTACGTTATCGTCTACTTTCCCGAGCCCGGAGATAAACCGGCTGGCGGGACCTTTTCTCACTTTCGGCGCAGGTTCGACGGCCGGTTCGGGGATGAGGGCGACGTCGCGCACCTGATCGACCTGGGCGCCCACGAGCGTTCCGGCCAACTGCACCACGATGACGCAGGTTCGTTCGTCCACCGGTTTCGGTTCCAATCCGAAACGGACCCGGATATCGACCACCGGTATCACCGCTCCGCGCAGGTTGATGATGCCGATGACGTAGGGGGGCATGTCGGGAACGAGGGTGGTCTTCTGGACGCCGATGATCTCAATGACGCTCCGCACCGGGAGACCGTAATCTTCACCGGCCAGATGGAAGGTGAGATACATGTCTTTTTGAAGGTCTTCGTCGTACCCTTCTTCGTCTTCGTTCAGCAGGGCCGGCTCGTTGTAGCCTTCGATGTCGTTCAGGTTGGCCATGTCGTATCGTTCCCCTAGCGGACCAGCTCGGCTTGCTCGATGATCGGGCCGATATCGATAATCAGGCAGACTTCGCCGTTGCCGAGGATGGTGCAACCGGAGACACCTTTGAGCGATCCGACTTCGGCCAGATAGGTCGATATTCCTTTGATGACCGTCTGTTGCTGTCCTAATATCTCGTCGACAAAAAGGGCCACTTGGGCTTCGGCGGTTTCGAGGATGATGAGGACGCCGTCTTCGAGCTTCCGGCTGTCGCACGGGATTTTGTGGAGTTCGTGAACCCGCATGACCGGGATGAACTCTTCACGGACCCGCACCAGCTCTTGGCCGTCGGTGGTGGTGGTGACGGTTTCGGGAGAAGCGCAGAAGGTCTCCCGTATTTGGAGGATCGGGATGATATAGCGGGAGCCGCCGACCCGGATGAGCATGCCGTCGATAATCGCCAGGGTCAGCGGTATCCGCAAGGTGAACCGAGAGCCTTTCCCGGCGGCGCTGGAGACTTCGATCTTGCAGTTGATCTTGTCGAGATTCTGCCGGACCACGTCCATGCCGACCCCCCGCCCCGAAACGTCGGTGACGCTCTCGGCGGTGGAGAAGCCGGGTGCGAAGATCAGCTGCCAGACCTGACGGTCGCTCATGTCGCTGCCGTCCCCTTCGATGAGCCCTTTCTCGATGGCCTTCTCGATGATCTTGGCCCGGTTCAACCCGCCGCCGTCGTCTTCGATGACGATCCAGACCTCCCCCTCTTCGTGCGAGGCGGAGAGACGGACGGTCCCCCCTTCCGGTTTCCCGGCGGACAGACGGGCGGCGCCCGATTCGATACCGTGATCGACCGAGTTTCTGATCATGTGAACCAGCGGGTCGGTGAGCGATTCGATGATGGTCTTATCGACTTCGGTCTCTTCCCCTTCGAGGATCAGATCGACCTTTTTGCCGACCTTCAGCGAAACGTCGTGAACGAGGCGAATCATTCGTCTGAAGAGCCCCGACACCGGGACCATCCTGATGACCATGGCCATCTCTTGCAATTCACGGACGATCTTGCCGGTTTGCTGGGCCGCTTTCTGGAAGTTTTCGAGATCGAGTCCTTCGAGGTCGGGGTTGTTGACCAGCATGTTCTCGGCGATGACGAGCTCACCGATCAGGTTGATCAGGTTGTCGAGTTTGTCGAGATCGACCCGGATATCTTGCCGCTTGGCCGGTTTCTTGACGGCGGCGCCCGGTTTTTCCGACGGCTGTTTTTTAAGGGCCTTGTTGATCGCTTCGGGCGAGGCGGCGCCCATCTCGACGAGGACCTGCCCGAGGGGGCGTTTTTGAGCCTGCAACGCCCGATCGACGGTGGAGGGGGAAACAAGCCCTTCGTCGATGAGGATTTCTCCCAGGGGGCGCTCCTCCCCATCCTCCATCGACTGTTGGATCTTTCGTAAGGCTCTCAGGAGAGCGTCCCGCTCGGGGACTTCGCCTCGTCCCCCTTTGGCGATATCGGCGATCCCTTTTTTCAAAGCGTCGGCGACTTTCAAAAAGAGTTCCCCCACCGGCTCGGAATCGACCTCTTCGCCCCGTTTGATCCGGTCGAAAATATCTTCCATCCCGTGAGAGAGTCGTTCCAGATCGGCGATGCCGAAGAAGCCGCAGTTCCCCTTGAAGCTATGGACCGATCGGAACATGCCGTTGATGATTTCTCGCTCTTCGCTATCTTTCATCCAGAGGAGCAGCCCCCCCTCGAGATTTTCGAGCAGCTCTTCGGCTTCGGTAACGAATCGCTGGAGCATCTCGGGGGGGATGTCGAATCCGGCGCCCTCGTTCTCCCCGGTCGGTTCGTCATCCTCTTCCCAAGGAATATCTTCGTCGGCCTCGATCGGCGCCGGTTGTTCCTGCGCCCGGACCATGGCCAGCGCTTCTTCAATGGAGATGCTCTCGCGCGGATCTTTGGCAGGCGCCGGGGCGGGGGTCTCGTGCGCGTGGGCCATGGCCAGCGCTTCTTCGATAGAGATGCTCTCGCGCGGGTCTTTGGCGGGCGCCGCTGTCGGAGCGGGAGCGGCGGGCGTTTTCATCTCCTGCTCGATCCGGGCGGCCAGATCGCGGGAGCCTTCGGCGAGCCCGTCGTCGTTTAGGTTGCCTTCGATGTAATCGAGCCCCTCTTTGCAGAAATCGACGGTCTCGATGAGAAGATCGACATGATCGGGGCTTTTGAGCTCCATCCCCCCCGACCGGACGGCGTCGAGAAGGTTCTCGGCGGCGTGGGCGACGTGGGCGATATTGCCGAGGCTCAATAAGGAGGCGGTCCCCTTCATCGAGTGGAAGAGACGGAAAACGCTGTTGATGACCGCCGGGTCGCCTTGCGATTGCCCCAGTTCGATAATGGTGAATTCGAGTTGCTCGATGGAGTCGCGGCTCTCGTGGACAAAGTCCTGGATGATCTCGATTTGGTCGTTGGACAAATCGGACATGCGGTTTGATTCTCCATGGAACAGACCCGACTGACGAAGCCCCCTCGGCATCGTAGGCCCGTCAGGCGTAAGAACCATCGGAGCGCCGTCCCAATAATAAACGGTTCCCCTTCTCCAAGCAAGGAGCGATGGGAGATAAATTGCACTTATTATACCTAGGAATACCCGGCGGATCGCCAGGGGGGGCGTGGCGGGAAACGTGCGTTTTCGAGAACGGTCGTGTTGAGGGGACCCCTCCCCTAATGGGTGACCATGCCGGTGACCATGGTGTTCATCACGGCGCCGGCCTGAATCGAACGGTTGACCGCGATCGCCACTTCGATCAGCAGTTTGCGTCGTTTCTCCTCCTCCCGCAGATCCTCCAACCGAGCCCGTTCCAGCACCGTGAAGATATTCTCCCGAACGAGGACGAGGTTCCGCTCGATCTCTTTTTCCACCTCCGGCCCCGACATTTCCACCGCCAATGAAAGGGTGATGAACTGCACGTCGGCGCCTTGGCGAATGGGGATGATGAACGGCTCGAACGAATAGGTCGGGGCGATCGGTTTGGCGGTCGCCGGCGGAGGGGGAGGGGGAGGGGTCGGCGCGATGGTGGCGGTCGGCGTTTCGGTCGGGATCGGCTTCGGCTCGTCGGTCATATACGTCAGCGTCCCCCATACGCCGACGGCGGTGACGAGCATCCCGCCCAACGCAAGCCCTCCGACGATCAACAACTTTTTGCGGGTCCAGCGGGAGGGGGTCTCCTCCTTCGACCCGACGGGGGGGGCCTCCGGCTCTTCCGGCGGAGCGGGGGGGGCGTCAACCGCCTCTTCCCGTGGGGCGAGGAGGTCGTCGTCGATGTCGAGTTCGGTGCGGCGCTTTTTCTCAGCCATGGGAAGGTTTCGTCATGACTAGGGGGTGACCGCCAGACCGGTGGATCGCTCGATCTTGTTGAGCAGGTCCTTGCACTCGACGAACTCGGGGTCGATGGCGAGCGCCTTTTTCAGAATGGCAAGCGCCTCGCGCGATTGCCCTTGGGCGTATTTGAGCCGACCGTAGTTGAAGAGGAGTCCTTCGTTCTCTGGCTCGATTTTGAGGGCTTTCTGATAAACCTTGAGGGCTTCCATATATTCCCCCTTTTTCCGAAGGGCGATGCCGAGCCGGTTGTAGACATGGACCGATTCGATGATGTCGATGGAACTGGAAAAGGCCTTGGCGGCCCGGGCGTCGTCTCCTACGGCCAAGTAGACCTCGCCGATGGCGGTGTGGACTTCGGCGTCGTAGGGCGCGTTGGCAAGGGCGCTCATCAACGCCTGGTCGGCTTTGTCCTTGTCCCCCCGCTCCATATGGATCTTGCCGATCTTGAGTTGCCGACCGGCGTTCATGGGAGAAAGAACCCCCGCCTTTTCCAACAGGGCCAACGCCTTATCGTCTTTCCCTTGGGCGGTGTAGAGATCGGCCAAGGTTTCGTAGGCTTTCAGAAACTGGGGATTGATCTTGAGCGCTTCGGTGAGATTCTTTTCCGCATCGGCTTCGTTACCGGTTTTGAGGTAGGCCTCCCCGATGGCGTGGCGGGCGCGGGCGGAGTTGGGGGCCAGTTCCAACGCCCCTTTGAACTCCCGCACGGCCGCGGCGAAGGAACCGGCGCCCATCAGAAGTTGCCCCGCTTTCATAAGCTTCTCCATGGGGGTCGGATCGGCCCGGTTCTGGAAAATGCTCTTGATCTTCTCTTCGAGAGAGCGGGCGACGAACGGCTTGATCATATAGCCGTCGACTTCCGACTCGGCCGCCTGGATGATGTTGGCTTCGGAGACTTCGGCGGTGATCATGACGAAGGGGACGTCCTTATGCTTGTCGATATGCCGGACTTGGCGCAAAAGATCAATGCCGGTCATGGTCGGCATGTTCCAATCCGAGACAACCAGATCGACCTTCTCGCGGCGCAAGACCTCTAACGCCTTCTCTCCGTCACCGGCTTCGATAATTTTGTCGAAACCTATGTAACGCAACATGTTCTTGAGCGTACGACGCATGTTGAACATGTCGTCGACGACAAGAACTTTCATGTCGCGGAATCGCACAGAATCCACCGGAACACCTCACCACGTATCGCTCCCCGTGTGGGAACGTCCCCCATTTTACCCTTGCAAAGACAAGATAAACAAGGGGGTGAGTTAACGTCCCGTCAGGCCTTGGGCGGCGAGGAGGTCGAGACGGGCGTAGCCGATGGCGGCGGCGGCGGCCACCTCTTCGTCGGGATCGCTGAAAAAGTTGATGAAACGGTCGATCTCTTCAATGGCTTTGAGGTTGACCAGCGCGTCGATGACCGCTTTTCTCACCGGGGGATGGTCGTCTTCCAATCCTTTGAGAAGCGGCGCTATCGCCTCGTCGGAACGGAGGTTCCCCAAAGCGGTGGCGGCCACTTTACGGACGTCGTAACTCCCGTCGGTGGCCACCACCTTACCCAACGCTTCAACCGCCTCGGTCGGCTTGATATGATTCAGAGCGATGACCACTTCGGTACGGACCACACTTTTACCGTCTTCCAATAGCCGCAACAACGGCGCAACCGCCACTTCGACCTTCAGCTTGCCGAGGGTCGTGGCGGCGACTTTTCGGACGTTATAGTCGCCGTCGTCCAACATCTCTACAAGCGTATCGACCGCTTGCACCGCGTTGATGTTGCCGAGCCCCACCATAGCCGCCTGTTTCGCGGCGGCGTTGGGGGCGGCGAGAGCGGCCATGAGCGGCGCCACCGCAATGTCGGGACGGATTTTCGAAAGGGCAAGCGCGGCGGCTCGTTTAATCTGCCACGGCTCCCCTTCGACCTTCTTCTTGGCGCCGCCGCCGAAGGGAGCCCCTCCCCCACCACCGGGCGCTTCTTTGGCCACCACGTCCCCTTTCGCCGCAGCCCAGGTGAGAATCGCTTTCCGGGCGGTGGCGTCGTCGGTGGCGCCCAAGACCCCCATCAGATAGTCGCCCGCCGCTTTGACGTTCAGGTCGCCGATGCTCTTGATGGTCGCCTCGCGCACCTGCCAGACCTTGTCTTTCAAAAGTTTAAGCAGCGCCGAGAGAACATGGTTGCTGGGGGATTCCCCTTTGCCGAGGGCGATGGCGGCCGCTTTTCTCACGTTGGCGTCGGCGTGGCCGCTGGCCGCAAGGAGTTTCTCTTCCAATTGATGATCCATGAGCCACTCGGATGGTAGTAAAGAGTATTGAACCGTTGTTACTTTTAACGCAATCGTTGAAACATTGTCAACGCGCCCGGTCGCCGATGGCGGCCCGCATCTCGGCCACCGCCGCCCCGAATCCGATCATGAGAGCCCTGCCGACCAGCGAATGGCCGATGTTAAGTTCGTCGATCCCGTCGAGTTCCGCTACCGGTCCGACGTTATCGAGGGTCAAGCCGTGACCGGCATGGCAGGTGAGCCCCAACGAACCGGCATGAGCCACGGCGACTTTCAGCTTTTTCAGTTCCCGAGCCGCGCCCCGTTTGTTCCGGGCTTCGGCGTAGGCGCCGGTGTTGAACTCGACCGCTTCGGCCCCGAGTTTCGCCGCTTCGTCGATCTGCGCCGTGTCGGGATCGATGAAAAGGGAGACAAGGATCTTTTTCGCTTTGAACCGGGGGATGACCTTTTTCAGACGCCGCCGTCCCTTGATCAGATCGAGCCCCCCTTCGGTGGTCACCTCTTGGCGCCGTTCCGGGACGAGAGTCACTTGCCACGGCTTCACTTTAAGGGCGAAGAGGACGATCTCTTCCGCCACCGCCATTTCGAGATTCAACCGGGTGGTAAGCGACTTTTTTATACGAATGACGTCGGCGTCCTGGATATGACGCCGGTCTTCGCGCAGGTGGAGGGTGATCTGGCAGGCGCCTGCGTGAATAGCCGCTTTCGCCCCGTCGAGGGGGTCGGGATAGGTGGCTTGTCGCGCCTGCCGCACGGTGGCGATATGGTCGACGTTGACGCCGAGTTTTGGCATTTTTCACTCGCGGCCGGTTATGGGATAACAACAGTTGACGGGTAATAGTATCATGAGGCAGGGAGGTCTTTATGACCAACGGCGTCGGCCTTTTCTTCGTCAACTGTTTCGTCACCCTCTTCTCCATCCTCGACCCGTTCGGGGCGGCGGTGACCTTTCTTGCCCTCACCGCAGGGGACAGCGAAACGTACCGGCGGGAACAGGCTAAAAAAGCGCTCAAAGTGACGGCGGGGGTGTTGCTTCTCTTCACCGTGGCCGGGAGTTTCATCTTCGCCGCTTTCGGGGTCGGCGTCCCGGCGCTGATGGTGTCGGGGGGGATTATCCTCGGCCTCTACGGCTTCCGCATGCTGGAAGGGGAATCGTTCATCCCCGGCCCCCCGAGCGTGGAGGGGAAAGAGGGGGTGAAAGCCGACGACGTCTCGATCATCCCGATGGCGATTCCGTTCCTCGCCGGTCCCGCCGCCATTACGTCGGTCATCGTCTTCGCCACCCGCGCCGAAGGGTTCGCGGGGTGGACGTCACTTCTCGCCGCAGAGTTCGCGGTCGTGGCGGCCACCGGGGCCATTCTGCTGAACGCCTCCCGGCTCGCCGCGTGGATGGGGGAGACCGGCGTCCGCATCGCCACCCGCCTCATGGGGGTGATCCTGCTCGCCATGGCGGCGGAGTTTACGCTCGCCGGGGTAAAGGGGTTTTAGCACGTTGCGGAAAAAGCCCCTTCACCGCACCGGCCTAACAGGGCGCCGGACACCTCACATGATCGACCGGCGACCGGCGTCGTTCAGGCCTGCGCCACCTCGTTCTCGAAAGGTATGCGCCGCGGCCTAGCATTGAACATCGTTATCGAGACGGACGACACAAAAAGCATTTCAACCCCCGGCTATACCACCCGGTTATCGGTCAGCCTCAGTCCATCGACGAAGACGGCGGCGTAGACGAGGGTTTTTCCACCGGCGTCTTCTTCCCGCAAGGTCTCGGCGTTGACGACGGCGGCGAAATCGACGGTGACGCCGACGGTGTTCGACAGCGTACGGACCAATTCGTCCGTCAGCCGTCTCCGGTCCCCCTCCCCTCCTTTGATCTTCTTCTCGATGGCGGCGACCGCCTTCGGCAACGCCAACGCCGCTTGCCGACTCTCTTTCGTCAGCAACCGGTTCCGGCTCGACAGGGCCATGCCGTCCCGATCCCGTTTGGTCGCTACCGGGACAATGGTCACGGCGAAGTTAAGATCGGCGGTCATTCGCTTCAAGATCGCCAATTGATGGGGGTCTTTCTTCCCAAAGTAAGCCCGGTCGGGTTCGACAATGGCGAAAAGTTTTGCGACGACGGTCGTTACGCCCCGATAGTGCCATCGTATCCTGGCGCCTTCCAATCGCCCCACCAGCTCCTTCACTTCGACAACGGTGTCGAACCGTTCGGGGTACATTTTCTCGGCGGGGGGGGCGAAAAGGTAGTCGACTCCGGCCCGTTCGCAGACGGCCCGATCCCCCTGGGAATCGCGGGGGTACCGCTCATAAGCGGCTTTCCGAAACTGTAACGGGTTCACAAAGGTCGAGGCGACGACGATGTCGTTCTCTCTTCGCGCCCGCGCCACGAGGGTGGCGTGGCCGTCGTGGAGGGCGCCCAGCGTCGGGACGAAGCCGATCCGTTTTCCTTTGCGCCGTTCTTCCCGGACGAGCCGGGTCATTTTTTTCGGGTCGGTGACGATCTGCATTTGCCTGATTTGCGTTGGGTGTCCGTTCCCAACAGTATAAGGGATCGGAACCCTTGCCCTGTCGGCGAAGGGCCGACTGTACTAGAATAAACGAAGCGATTAACGACATCCCTTCTTGGAGGTCTTGCATATGCGTCCGATGCGGCTTATCTCTTGTGCGGCGATTCTCTCGTTCACCATGATGGCCTGCGCCACGGCAGAGCCGTCGGCTCGGGTCACCAGCTCCGGCGGGCCGACGATCCAGCAGGCCCAGCAGGAACAATACAACGGACCGAAAGCCCGAGTGGCGGTCAATAAGTTCGTCAACAAAGCGGCCAAAGGAGGGGGGCAGATCGGAACCGGCATGTCCGACATGATGACCTCGGCTCTCTTCCACAGCAACCGGTTCATCGTTCTCGACCGGCAAGATCATGGCGCGGTCATGGCGGAGCAGGATTTGGGCGCCTCCGGCCGGATCAAACAAGAGACGGCGGCCCCCATCGGCGAGATGGAGGGGGCGGAGCTGCTCATAAGCGGCGCTATCACCGCTTTTGAACCGAACGCCGGCGGAGGGATCGGCGGGATCGGCGTACCTCTCGGCGGAGCGGCCATCGGCCTTGGCGGCGGCGGTAAAACCGCCTACATGGCTATCGACGTGAAGGTGGTCGATACCAAGACCGGGCGGATCGTGGCGGCCACCACGGTGGAAGGGAAATCGACCGACTGGTTCGCCGGACTCGGCGGGGCCGTCGGCGGCGTACCGGTTCCCTTCGGTCTGGGCGCCTACAAGAACACCCCGATGGAGAAGGCGATCCGGGTCTGCATCGACAAGTCGGTGGAATTCCTGGCGAGCCAAACGCCTCCCCGCTACTACCACTGACCGTCTCATGAAAGCTGTCTGCGTGGCCGCCGGGGCGCCGAAAGCAAGCGTGAAATACTCACGTACGAGCGTGTACGCTCCGCTTTCCCCTCCCGGCGTCTGCGGAGCGCCCCCGGAACGGAAACCGGATCGGCTACCGGGGGCGTTCGACAACGTTTTCAAGGGACGGCGACCTTCAAAAAGGAGAGCGCCATGCGCTATTTCATTCTCGTAGCGGCCATCTTCATGCTGGCGACAACCACCGCCGAGGCGAAGACTTTCTCCCGCTCGGAAGCCGACGTGACGCAAGTGAAAATCGTCACCGGCCCCGGATCGACGTCGTCCAAAACGACGGCCTGGGGGATCGACTCGACCTACATCGGACCGGGTGACGTCAACCGGCTGGTCTCCATCGACCTCTATCTCGACAACGAGGGACGGGTCGGTTTCGTTCGGATCGTTCGACTGACGGTGGTGGGGGACCGGGTGACGCAACTTTTCGCCAATGTGCAGGAGCTGTCGATCCAGACCCTCCCCGACGGCGCCACCCGGCCCCATAAAAAGATTCCGATAACGGTTCGTTCTATGGACGAGCTCTCGTTCCCGTGACCGTGTGAAAGGAATCGTCTTCGACGGGGAGGTCCGGTTCGACCGTGACCTCCCCGCTCCCGTCCGCCCCCCCGGCGAAGCGCTCATACGCCCCCTTCTCGTCGGCTTATGCGCCACCGACAAAGAGATCGCCGAAGGGTACATGGGGTTCACCGGCGTTCTCGGCCACGAGTTCGTCGGCGTGGTGGAAGAGGCCGACGATCCGACGATCGTCGGCCAGCGGGTGGCGGGGGAGATCAACGCTTCGTGCGGAGCGTGCGACACCTGCCGCGCGGGACGGCCGACGCACTGCCCGCATCGGACGGTCCTCGGCATCGCGGGACGGGACGGGGTCTTCACCGAACGGTTTTCACTGCCGACCCGTTGTCTGCACGCGATACCGGCCCACGTAAGCGACGAGATGGCGGTTTTCGCCGAACCGTTGGCGGCCGCCTACGAAATCCCGGCCCGTATCGACCTCGCCCCCATGGAGCGGATTCTCCTTTTGGGCGACGGGAAACTGGGGTTGCTGATCGCCCATATGTTCGCGGCCGAAGGATACGCCGACCGAGTGACGTTGGCGGGACGCCATCCCGACCGGGCGGCTCGCTTGGCGCCGACGGGGGTGGCCGTCGCCGACGCCCCTCTCCCCGCCCGCTCGTTCGACATGGCGGTCGACGCCACCGGGTCGCCGGAGGGGATCGGCGCAGCGCTCGATCTCCTTCGTCCGCGCGGGACGCTGGTTCTGAAGACGACTGTCTCAACCCCCGCGCCGTTCGACCTGAACCGGCTGGTCGTCGACGAGATCACCGTCGCCGGTTCCCGGTGCGGCCCGTTCCCCCCGGCGCTGGCGGCGATGGCCTCCGGCGCGATCGACCCGCGCCCCCTCATCTCGACCACGGTCTCGCTGGAAGAAGGCGCCCGGCTTCTTAAATCGGGCGATCTCCCCGGCCAATCGGTTAAGATACTGATCGACCCGGCGCTCTAACGGGTATGTCGCTACGCACAACGACGGCCGGTCCTGACGAAAAGCGTCGGCGCGACCGGCGATGCGAGGAGCACCCGCACGAGAAGCGGAACGTATACGGTAATACATGAGCATTCGCCGGACGGATACGACAGAGCGGCGCCAACGAGCCGGCTTTTCGACGGGCCGAAATAACGGAAAGAAACTATGCATCCGATACTGATACAACTCGGCCCCGTCACGCTTCACACCTACGGCCTGATGGTCGCCGCCGGGTTCCTCCTCGGCATCACCCTCGCCGCCCGTCTGGGGCAGCAAGACGGGCTCGATCCGCAGAGGGTCTTCGACACCTGTTTCTGGATCGTCGTCGCCGCCATCATCGGATCGCGGATCGTCTATATCGGGGTTAACTACGAACATTTCATCAAGTTCCCCTTCGACATGGTCAAACTGTGGGAGGGGGGGCTGGTCTTCTACGGCGGCTTCCTGGGCGCCATTGCGGCCGGGTGGATCTGCGTCAACCGGTACGGTCTCGACAAATGGCTCTTCGCCGACGTCGCGGCCACCGGAGCGGCGTTGGGACATATCTTCGGGCGGTTCGGCTGTTTCGCCGCCGGTTGCTGCTACGGCAAACCGACCGACGTCCCGTGGGCCGTCACGTTCCACGACGTCGCCTCCATCGCCCCCACCGGCGTGCCGCTTCACCCGACGCAACTCTACGACGCTCTTAACGAGTTCGTCGTCTTCTCGATCCTGATCTTCGTCCGGGGACGACGCACCTTCAAGGGGCAGATCTTCTTCTTGTGGATCATGCTCTACGCTCTCGGACGGTTCGTCGTCGAAGGGTTCCGGGGCGATCCGCGGGGTGTCTGGTTCGGCGACGCGATCTCCACATCGCAGCTCTTCGCCCTTGTCGGGGCGGCGGTGGCGTTGGTCTTCTATCTGCGGAACCGGAAGAAGTTCCGCATTATCGTGGCCTGACCGGTGGCCGAAGAACGCCTCGCCCTCACTGTCCCCGATGGGACCGAACGGATGCGGCTCGACCGGTTCGTGGCCGACCATTGCGACCTCTCCCGCGCGCGGGTGGAGCGGCTCATCGCGGAAGGCGCCGTCTCGCTCGACGGGAAGGTGCTAACAAAACCGTCGGCCAAAGTCGGCCCCGGCATGGCGGTGGCGTTGACCGTGCCGGAAGCCACCCCTTCGGAACTGACACCCGAAGCGATCCCCCTTGCCGTCGTCTATGAAGACGATCATCTGATGGTCATCGACAAACCGGTCGGCATGGTGGTCCACCCCAGCGCCGGACATGCGACCGGCACGTTGGTCCACGCCATCCTCGCCCACTGCGGCGACAAGCTCTCCGGCATCGGCGGCGTGGCTCGCCCCGGCGTCGTCCACCGGCTCGACCGGGAGACGTCGGGATTGATCATGGTGGCGAAAACCGACGAGGCCCATCGGGGATTGGCGGCGCAGTTAAAATCGCGTCAGCTTTCCCGCAGCTATCTGGCCGTGGTCCGTGGCACACCCAAGGTCGCCGAAGGGGAGATCGACGCCCCCATCGGACGCGATCCGAAAGAACGGAAACGTCAGGCGGTCGTCGCCGACGGTCGCCCCTCTCTTTCCCGCTACAAGGTGATCCTCCCCCTCAAAGGGGCCGCGGTGGTCCGGGTGGAGCTTTCCACCGGGCGGACCCATCAGGTGCGGGTCCATATGCGACATCTCGGCCACCCAGTGTTGGGCGACGTCCTCTACTCGAAAGCCGGGGTCAAAGATCGGATCGACCGGCAGGCGCTCCACGCATGGAAACTGACCTTCGTCCACCCGATCACCAACGAGGCGATGTCGTTTGTCGCCCCGATCCCCGACGACATGGCCCGGCTGATACAATACCTCGGCGGCGACCCCGCTCCGTATCAAACGCAGGATTGACGTTTCATGATCGAATTCGACGAAGAGGACGAGCGACGCTTCGCCGTCACCCCGTTCGCGAAGGTTTTCGCGTGGGCCAGCCGCCTTGTCGCCTTCCCGCTGGTGGAGATTTACTTCAAGCTCTTCCACAAAACCGTCGTCATCGGGCTGGAGAACATCCCGCGCGAGGGGGGGGTGTTGCTCTGCTCCAACCATCAGGCGTGGGTGGATACGTTGCTCATCCCGGTCGCTTTCATCAACCGATGGCGGACCACCCCCTACATGGCCCCGGCCAAAGAAGAGCTTTTCAAAGTTCCGGTGGTTAAGACCATCATCCGTCTCTGGGGCGCTTTCCCGGTGAAACGACGCCAACGCGATTTCGAGGCGATGAAACGGATCGCCTACTACGCCAACCACTATCCGGTGATGCTCTTCCCCGAAGGGACCCGGAGCAAGACCGGCGAACTATTGCGGGGCCGGGCCGGGGTCGGCTGGATCGTCCATTCGGCCCAACCGACGGTGATCCCGACGTTGGTCATCAATACCGAGTGGTACCCCGGCGGCAAACGGGGGAACAAATGGTTCGGCGTCCCCTACACCGTCGTCTTCGGCAAGCCGTTGGATCTGGCCGATCTCTTGGAGCAACCGGAAAGTAAAAAAGTGTCGCAGGCCATCGCCGACCGGATCATGGTCGCCATCGCCGAGCTACGGGAGAAGCATCGAGGGCTGTACCTGACCCCGCCGCAACTCGGCGTCCCGACCGGGCGAGAGAAAAAAGACGATGCCCCCGACCGGTGATCTGCTCGTTTTCGAACGAGAAGCGTTGTCAGAAGGATTCACCCGCATCGCCGGAGTTGACGAAGCGGGACGGGGACCGCTGGCCGGGAACGTGGTGGCGGGCGCGGTGGTCTTGCCGGAAGGGGTCACGATCAAAGGACTGACCGACTCGAAGAAACTAAGCGAGGCGAGCCGGGAACGACTCTTCCCGATCATCCACGAGGTCGCGCTCGCCGTCGGCGTCGGGGAAGCGACTCCCGCCGAGATCGACCGGATCAACATTCTGCAAGCGACGAGGCTCGCCATGCGCCGGGCCGTCGACGCGTTGGGAGCGGCTCCGGGGTTGTTACTCATCGACGGGAACAAAACTATCGACTGGCCGGGAGATCAGAAAACCATCGTCAAAGGGGACGCGCAATCGCTCTCCATCGCGGCGGCCTCCGTCATCGCCAAGGTGACGCGAGACCGGCAACTGATGCGGATGGCCGAAGCGTATCCCGCCTATGGGTTCGAGAAGCATAAAGGATACCCGACCCGCGACCATCTGGAAGCCATCGCAACACACGGGCCGACGCCTCATCATCGGATGACGTTTCGCGGGGTGCGACGAGAGGCTCCGGTGCAACAGGGGCTGATCTGATGGGGCTAATGCGGGTGGTATCCGACTGGCTCGCCCGTCGCCGTTTCGAAGGGACGAAGAAAGGGACCGCCGACGTCGGGCGGTATGGCGAACAACTCGCCGTCAACGCCTTACGCGACGCAGGGCTTTCGATCATCGCCCGGAACGAAATCATCGACCGGCGCGAGATAGACATCATCGCAAGGGAAGGCGATCTGTTGGTGTTTGTCGAAGTCAAAACCCGCCGCGACCACACCTTCGGCGCCCCCATGGAAGCAGTCACCCGCAAAGTTCAAGAACGTATCCGCTACGCCGCGAACCTCTATCTCGTCCGCTACAAGTTGCGGGATACGGGCATCCGCTTCGACGTCGTCACCGTCGATCTGGGGGAGGGGGAGACGAAGGTGGAGGTGGTGCGGGGGGCGTTTTAAGCATGGCGCGTAATTCCTCAGATTTGCCATGCATTTTCAACAAATTATCTAATTGATCCTCGCTTATCCTAATTGTCGCAGTTGTATTAATTTGGTGAATGGATATGCAAATTGATGCAAGCGCCAAAACACTCGAAATCACTATTGCAGCAATGGCATACCATCTCGCCTCCTTTGCACTCTTTCTCGCATCTTGTAGTTCTATGTACTCTAGATACCCCAAATAGGTTTCGATAGGTGGCCATTTTCCTTCAGTTTCATTTCTTGAGTCTGCACGTACTCCACCTTCAAAAAACAGATAGCTGATTAAGTTATCAACTCCGAGACGCTTCTTCGGAAAATTACCAGCGTCAGCCTTGTGTTTTCGCCAAGAACCAGGAGTAAAGGCAGCTTCAACTTTTTGCGCTTTCAACTCATCATAAATCTTGTTCGAAGTAATAGGCTCTCCGCGTTGTGTGATCTCAAAGCCAATTCTCATTAGCGCGACATATAGGCTTTCCCCTCGTTTGCTCATTCCCTGCACTCCCCCAACACCCCCACCATCTCTTCATGCAACCCCCCGTTGCTGGCGACGATCTCCCGGCCCCAGAGGTTGTGAGGGGCGCCGTCGATGTTACTGATCCGCCCGCCTGCTTCTTGCACAAACAACGCTCCGGCGGCCATGTCCCACGGGTGGAGGTGGTATTCCCAGAAGCCGTCCAACCTGCCGCAGGCGACGTAGCATAAATCCAACGCGGCGGCGCCGGGACGACGGATGGCTTGCGCTTTCATGGCGAACCGTTCGAACTGGGGGATGTTCGTCACGTCGGTGGTCCGTATGGCGTAGGGGAACCCGGTGGCGAGCAACGCCTGTTCCAACTCTCCCACCTCACTTACCTTCATCGGCGCGCCGTTCAGCATCGCCCCCTCCCCCACCGTTGCGGCGAAAAGCTCGTCGCGGGTCGGATCGTAGACGGCGCCGACGGCCAGTTCGCCCTCGGCCTCGAACCCCACCGACGCGCAGTAGACCGGGAAACCGTGGGCGAAGTTGGTGGTCCCGTCGATCGGATCGACGACCCATTTGAACGGAGAATCGCCGCTTTGGCCCCCCTCTTCGCCGACGATGGCGTGGTCGGGGAAGCTCTCTCGAATGATGGCGACGATGGCTTTTTCGCAAGCGACGTCGGCTTCGGTCACCAGATCGATGGCGCCTTTGTGGCGCACTTCGAACCCTTTGGCGGTGAACTCCCGCATGATATCCCCTGCGGCTCGGGCGGCTTTTTCGGCCACCTGCCGTTCTCGTTCAAACATTAATCAACTCTCTTTTCGATCCAGCCCCCGCCGATGACGACGTCGCCGTGATAGACGACGACCGCTTGACCGGGGGCGATGGCGTTTTGCGGTTCGTTGAATTCGATGACCACCTTTTCTTCGACGACGCTCACCCGCGCCGGTTGATCGGCGCTGTTATGTCGTATGCGTGCGGTCATCGCCAGTCCGTCGATCTCCTCTTTCGGCACGAGCCAGTTGAAGTCGCGGGCGACGAGGCTTCGCCCCATGGTCGCCTCTCTGTCGCCGACGACGACCCGGTTCTCATCGGGTTCGACCCGGACGACGTAGAGCGGTTTGGGGGCGGCGACGCCGAGCCCTTTCCGCTGGCCGACGGTGTAGTGGAGATACCCTTTGTGTGCGCCGACCCTCTTCCCCTCGACGGTGACGATGTCCCCTTCACCAACGACGCCCCCCTCTTTTTCCACGAGGCTCGCATAGTCGTTGTCGGGGACGAAACAGATCTCTTGGCTCTCTTTTTTCTCGGCGACGTTGAGGCCGACGTCGCGGGCGAGCTGGCGGGTCTCTTCTTTCACCATGTCGCCCAACGGAAAGAGAATCGAGCCGAGCCGTTTGGCCGGGATGCCGAAAAGGAAGTAGCTCTGATCCTTCTTCGGGTCGGCGCCCCGCATGAGGGCGGGCCGTCCATGGAACTCCCCGATTCGCGCATAGTGGCCGGTGGCGATTTTCGTGGCGCCGAACTTCTCCCCTTGGGTGAAGAGATGGTCGAACTTGATCTCGCTGTTGCACAGCGCGCAGGGGTTCGGGGTCTCGCCGGTTCGATAGGCTTCGATGAATGGATCGACGACGGTCCGACGAAACGCTTCTTTCACGTTCAACGTGTAGTGGGGGAAACCGAGCCGGTCGGCCACACGACGGGCGTCGTTGGCGTCGTCCAACGTGCAGCAGGCGCCGTGGCGGGCTTCGGTCCCCGCCGGGTCTTCCCACACCCGCATGGTGACGCCGACCAGCCGATGTCCTTCACCTTTCAACAACGCCGCCACGGCGGAGCTATCGACCCCGCCGCTCATGGCGACGAGAATCAGTTCTTCATTTGTCATCTCTCAAAGATAGCACGCTATAATGCCCCCCATGACCGCCTACGCCATCCGCCGCACCCTGATGATGATCCCGATGATGTTGGGGATAACCCTCATCTCGTTTCTGATCATCTCCGCCGCCCCCGGCGACCCGACGGAGCTGGCCACCGATATGAACCCGAACGTCTCGGCGGAGGCGGTGGCGAAAATCCGGGCGCTCTATCATCTCGACGAGCCGTGGTACGTCCAGTATTGGCTCTGGCTCAAGCGGGTGGCGGTGCTCGATTTCGGCGACTCCTTCTCCCCCGACGGGCGCCCGGTCATGGATAAGATCAACGAGCGGCTCCCGGTGACGCTGTTCATCAACATTGTGGCGTTGGTCATGAACATGGTTCTCGCCATCCCCATCGGGGTCATCGCCGCCACCCGCCCCTACGGCTGGTTCGACAAGGTGACGACGCTGTTCGTCTTTCTCGGCGTCTCGGCCCCCACCTTCTGGGTGGCGTTGTTGCTCATGATCCTCTTCGGTGTCCATCTCGGTTGGTTGCCGATATCGGGATTGGTCGCCTACAACCACGAGCAGTTGACCGCCATCGGAAAATTGACCGACTACGCCCGGCACCTGGCGTTGCCGATATTGATCTCCGGCCTCACCGGGTTGGCGTTTCTTTCGCGGTTGGCGCGGCAGAACACGTTGGAGACGTTGCGGGCCGATTACATCGTCACCGCCCGGGCCAAAGGGTTGCCGGAGTCGACGGTCCTTTTCAAACACAGCTTAAGGAACGCTCTCCTGCCGCTGGTCACCACCATGGGGCTGACGTTACCGTCGCTCATCGGCGGGTCGGTCATCTTCGAGTCGATCTTCGCCATACCGGGGCTGGGGCAACTTTTCTATCAGGGGGTCATGGCGCGTGACTATCCGCTGATCATGGCCAGTCTCGTGATTATTTCGTTCCTGACGCTGATCGGGAACTTACTGGCCGACCTGGCCTATGCGTGGGTCGATCCCCGGATCAGCTATGACTGAACAAACGATGACTCTCCCCGCGCTCAAACCGGAACGGTCCCACACTTTCTGGGGACTCTTCCGCCAGCGGTTCGTCCGAAACCGGTTGGCCGTGGCGGGGGGTATCGTCGTGGCGACGCTTACCTTCGTCGCCCTCTTCGCGCCGCTCATCGCCCCCTACGATCCGGCCGCCATCGACACCCGTCAGGCGTCGATCCTCGCCCCCCCATCGGCGGCCCACTGGTTCGGCGCCGACGATCTGGGGCGGGACGTCCTCTCCCGGATGGTCTACGGCGCCCGCATATCGTTGGCGGTCGGCTTCGTGGCGGTCGGCATCGCCACGATCATCGGGGTGGCCGGCGCGTTGGCCGGTTATTTCGGCGGGTTCGTCGACGGGGTCATCATGCGGTTCACCGACCTGATGCTGACGATCCCCTCGATCTTCCTGATCCTCGCGGTCATCGCCTTTCTCGATCCCTCCATCTATAACATCATGGCGGTCATCGGCATCACCGGCTGGATGGGGGTGGCCCGGCTCATCCGGGCCGAGTTCTTGTCGCCGCGGGGAGCGACTTCGTGCAAGCGGCCCGGGCCATGGGGGCGGGCCACGGTCGGTTGATCGTCCGCCACATTCTCCCCCAACGCGTTGGCGCCGGTATTGGTCAGCGCAAGTCCCGGCGTGGCGTCGGCGATTCTGACCGAGTCGTCCCTGTCATTTCTCGGTATAGGCGTTCAGCCCCGACCCCGTCGTGGGGGGCTATTCTAACGCAGGGAAAAGACAATATTGAATATGCCTGGTGGCTTTCGGTCTACCCCGGCATGGCGATCCTCATCACCGTTGGCGGATTCAATTTACTGGGCGAAGGTA
>CALOCG010000016.1:0-3277 GCA_942491805.1 Nitrospinota bacterium | reverse complement strand
GGGACAGATCGTCCACGATATTGAGGCGAACTCTTGGGGCGAATAGCCGAAGTAGACGGTTGCGGCGCTGTTGGTGCGGACAATCCTCCCCTCCCGATCGATGCAGAGCATCGGGTCGGGAGAAGCGTCGAGCATCGTATCGACCCAAGCCCGCGCTTTAGCCGCTTGAGCGTTGGCGAGGGTGATCTGGCGAAGGAAATAGGCCAGACCGGACGCGAGGAGGATGAGCGGAACGATAATAAGGGTCGCTCGTTCCAAGAAACCATAAGCGCTGGTCAAGGCGTCGCTCGTCCCTTTGCTGGCCCGGTCCCGACGAGCGGCGGCGCCGTCGATAAGCCAACGCAACCCGGCGATGGCATGCGTATCGTCCACATACACCATTTTGTCTATTTCGTCGGAATCCGCTCCGGCCGCCACCATCCGTTTGACGATGGCGATATTGTTCACATACTCTTCGATCGTCTTCCTGATATTGGTCAGCGCTTTGCGGTCTTCGGGCTTGGTCAGCTGCGACTCGAGATAATCGAGCGCTTCGAGCGCGTTGACGATATCGTTATGGAGGCGATGTTCGTATTTGTCGTCGCGGCGGAGGACGTAATTTTTGAAGTTGTGAATCAACCCGCCGTAACCGATGGCCCGGTCGAGCGTGTGAAGGCTGTTCGCCAACTCCGCCTCCTGCTTCGCGTAGTCGTTCCAGAGTTGATCGACCTTGGCGAACCGTTCCATGGCCGTCTGCTCGAACCAGATCACGCCGAGCGCCAGCGTAAAGGCGGCTGCGGCGATAGCCATCGACCAACGGCGATAGGGTGACGAGGGCATAGAAGGGAATTATGTCCAGAAGGTTACAAGGAGAACGTGCTGATTATAGGATAGCTTTCATCGTCGGCGCAATGATGTGCGACGTTGGTTGGGCGACAGGGAGTAAACCCGGTTCTAAGCGGAATCAGCGCAGTGGCATATGTCGTGGTATCATCTATATGTTGAGCGAGTGATTGAACGAGAACGACCGATGAATGTCGGCGCAGAACTCTCGTTGGGTCGATACGGGTTGTCGTAAATTCATTAAACACTCTTCGGGGGGAGAGAAGGAAGTTTCAGATGGCGCCAACTGCCGCTGAAAGGCCTGTTTCCATCAAGGAAAAGGCGACCAAAGTAGTCATTGTCGGCCCGACCAACGCCGGGAAGAGTTCCGTATTCAATGCGTTGACCGATTCCTACTCGGACGTCGCCAACTATGCGCAGACGACCGTTCATTGCATGAAGACCCGTAGCGCCATCCACGGGAAAACCTATCTCATTTGCGATACCCCCGGTATCAGTTCGCTGGCGGTCATCTCCGACGACGAGAGCGAAACCTGCGACGCTTTGTTGATCGACAATCCCGACATAATTGTCTTCGTCGCCGACGCCACCCGCCTTAAACGATCGCTTATTCTCTATGCCCAGTTGGTCGACCTTGAGTTGCCGGTGGTCTTCGTTCTCAACAAAATGGACATGGCTTCCGCGTCTGGTCTCGTTATCGACACCGACACGTTGTCTGAATTGGTGAAAGCCCCGGTTATCGAAGCTTCCGCCATAAACGCGATCGGGTTCGACAAAATCGAAAACGCCCTCTCGCAATCGACCCCCGCCATCGGCGCAATCCGGTTTCGCCACGAGCGATTGGAAGAAGCGTTAGTAAACATTACCCGGTTGGGAATCAGTCGGGCCGAGGCGACGTTGCTTCTCATTGGCGACAAAACGGCCACCCGTCGTATCCGCGTAAAACGGGGCGACGAAGCGGTGGAAAGCGGGCTGAAAGAATCGGCGGCTTTGGCTCGCAGCGCTCCCGGCCTCAATGTTCGACAGGTGGTCTTCGCCGCCCGTGACCGCTGGGCCGACGGTGTGGCCGATGAGGTGACTGCGGCCGCCTCGTTCACCGTGCCGACCCTCGGGCATAAAATCGCTTGGGCCTGTCGTCACCCCCTCTGGGGGTGGCCGATCGTGGCGGTGGTGATGTGGATTACTTTCCAAGGGGTCGGCAACATCGCCAACATAATCGCCGGAGCGTTGGAAGCATACATCTTCGCCCCTCTCACCGAAGTCTTGTCGTCAACCATCACCTACCCGGTGGTGCACGAGTTTTTGCTTGGCGACTTCGGTCTGGTTACGATGGGGATAATGAACGCCATCGTTACCGTCGTGCCGATCTTGGTCGTCTTCTTTCTGATCGTCAACTTTCTTGAAGAGATCGGGTATCTGCCGAACCTGTCGGTTTTGGCCAATCGGATGTTCTCCTATGCCGGGCTGACCGGCAAAGCGACCCTGACCATGGCGCTCGGTTTCGGGTGCGGCACCATGGCGACCATGACCAGCCGAAATCTCGAAAGCCGCAAGGAACGGGTTATCGCCTGCTTCCTCATCGCCTTGGGTATCCCTTGCGCCGTCCAGTTCGGCGTGATGATCGCCATATTGTTCAGCGCCGGATTCGCCGCGCAGGTGTTAGTCATCGGAACGGTTGTCGCCACCCAGGTCGCCGCCGGATTGTTGCTTAACCGTTTTATCAAAAGTGATCGGAGCCCCGACTTCATCATGGAGTTGCCGCCGTTTCGGGCGCCGCAATTTGGCAACATTACGCGCAAGACCTGGTTTCGGGTGAAGTCGTTTCTGCTGGAAGCGGTCCCCCTTTTCATGCTCGTCGCCGTCTTGATGTTCGTGCTGGAGAAGTCCGGTGCGCTCGATGTCATTAAGAAAATCACCCATCCGGTCATCACGGGGCTTTTGAATCTTCCCGACAAGGCGACCGACGTTTTTATTCTCGTCATCTCCCGACGGGAGTTGGGCGCCGTCTATTTTAAAGACATGGTCGACGCCGGGGAGCTTACCTTCATCCAAGTGGTGGTGGGGCTGACGGTGATGACTCTCTTTATCCCGTGCATCTCCAACACCATGGTGATGATCAAAGAACTGGGGTTTAAGACCTCGATGCTCATTAATGGCGGTATTATCCTCATCGCCATCGCCGTGGGGACGCTCTTAAGCGCTACCTTGACCGTTCTCTATCAGGCATGACGGACGCGCATTTATAAGGAACCCTCTTCATGTCCCGGACCGAACGACATAGCGAAAAAGACGAATTATTAGAACTCCTCTGGCACTTGGACGAAAGCCACGACCTGACGCTTGAAGCGTTGCGGGAGCATGACGACGTCGGCGAGTTCGATGGGGCGCTTAAAGAGTTTATAACCGACGGAACTCTTCGAATCGACGGCGACACCATCATCCTGACGAAGGAGGG